>DKMQ01000086.1 GCA_002470565.1 Oceanospirillaceae bacterium UBA7410
CAAGCTCTGGCCGATGTGCTGTAGCAGATGCAGGCATTGATTCGCCCATAACGTGAGAGAAGTTAACTGCACCTTTCTCGATCACACTACCCCCTGCTAATACTCGGCTAATGCCTCCACCACCTGCTTCGCGCTGCCACTGGTCAGCAATAAACTGAGCACCTCCATCAAGTTCTTGTAAGGCATCACATATAGTTTGCTGTAAACCAAGAAGGTATGTTTTTACTGCATTGATATCAACGTTGGACACTCAAAATTCCTTAACTGTTAGTTTATGCTGGGCGAATCACTTGTCCTGAAACTAAATCTTTTACCTGACTGGGTTGCTTACTTTGGCCTAAATCGCCGCTCACCACATAGTCAATTTCACGGCCAAAAGTCTGGGCCACTTGCAGCTGTGTTCTGGCTGGCTCACATCCAGCCAAATTAGCAGAGGTAGAGACTACTAAACCATTAAACTCATCACACAAACCCAAAACAGTGGGATGAGACGAAACCCTTATAGCAACGCTTTGATATTGGCCCTTTATCCACTGAGGCACCCATCCTTTTGGATCTGGTATCAACCACGTGGTTGGCCCTGGCCAAGATAACTTTAACTGTTCAATTTGTAAGCTAGTTAGCTCACCCAGTAAAGGCTCAAATTGACTCCACTGGGACGCTACCAAGATGAGACCTTTGTGCATGGGCCGCTGTTTTAATTTAAGTATTTTCTCCACGGCTGACTCATTCCATGGATCACAGCCTAAGCCCCAAACAGCCTCAGTTGGGTAAGCAATAACGCCTCCGGCGATTAAGGCCTGCGTAGCACACTGTAAATGTAAATTGCTGGGTCGCATAATTTTCCTAAGCCATAATTTCCTAAAAAGTGCCTAAAACACTTTTTCATAACCACTACCTGTGAGACGCACAAGGCCAAGTAACTCTAACTCTACCAATTGAGCAGCAACAACATTATAGGGCTGAGCCAATTGAGTGCACAGTATATCAACTGGTAATGGATCATAGCCAAAAACTCGCATCAATATTTGCAATTCTTGTGTAATATCTGCGTAATCTTCTTTGTTAGGTGATTCTGTAGGCTGATAACGCGCCACTAGCGGCTGTAATTGAGGAGCGAGCTCTGCCAGAATTTGTTGTGGCTGATCTACTAATAAGGCTCCGTTGCGTATCAACTGATGACAACCTTGCGCCTGTATATTATGTACGCTTGAAGGGATAGCAAACACCTCTCGACCTTGTTCTAAGGCTGTTTTAGCAGTAATCAATGAACCACTTCGAAGGGCTGCTTCTACTACTAACACCCCCAAACTTAAGCCACTGATGATACGGTTTCGTTCAGGAAAACGATAAGCTAATGGTTTAGCCATTAGCGGCCAGGGCGACACTAAGAGTCCTGCGCCAGCTAGTATTCGTTGTGCTAATGGCTGATGCTTTGCAGGATATATGTGGCCTAAACCTGAGCCAAGCACCGCAATAGTATCAGCTTGTGCATCTAGAGCTCCTTGATGGCACGCCCCGTCAATACCCAGCGCTAGTCCACTAACAATAGTTAAACCGCTAGCGCCAAGGTTGCCCGCAAAGGTTTTGGCTAAAGCCATACCATTGGGTGTTGCTTTTCGAGCGCCAACCATCGCTATACTTGGCTCATTTAATAGACTTGAGCGCCCTTGTATCCATAAAAAAGCAGGGGGTTGGTGGATCTGTTTTAGGGCATCAGGGTAATTAATATCATCATACAATAATAACAAAGCGTTATTATTTTCTATCCATTGCAACTGCGAAGCTAGGCTAACCGTGATTTTTTGAGAAGTTATATGAGCTAAATGTTGGCATTGTCTAGGGTTCAAAATAGCGGCTATTTCGTCAGACTTTTGGTGCTCTAAAATAGCCGCACCATTACTGTAGCATTGTGCAAGCTTACTACTTTGCTTAAAGGTTAAGTTCAGTTCACTCAGCGCTAGCCAAGCTAAATGATGATCATCCATAATCATTCCATTACTAAAGACAGTTAGTGTTATAATTATAGTTAACAAACTCAATTTTGCGTCCATAAACCTTAGGTTTATTGCACTAACCCGTAACGAATACAGAATCCCATGGCATTATTACCTATCTTAGAATTTCCAGATCCACGTTTACGCAAAATTGCAGTAGATGTGGCCAACATTAATGACGAGGTTCGAACCCTTGCTAAAGACATGCTAGAAACTATGTACGATGCTCCAGGCATAGGTTTAGCGGCATCACAAGTCAATGTGCATCAGCGCATTATAGTGATTGATGTGAGTGAAGATGGCGACAAGCCGCGCGTGCTCATTAACCCTACATGGGAGCCTTTAGGCGAAGAAAAGCAAAGCTATCAAGAGGGCTGTCTTTCTGTGCCTGAATTTTATGACGACATAGAACGTTATAGCCAGATACAGCTGAGTGCATTTGATGAAAATGGCGAAGCCATTTCTGAACAAGCAGAAGGTTTATTTGCGATATGCATTCAACACGAGCTAGATCATCTTAATGGTAAGCTTTTTGTGGATTATCTTTCTCGCCTAAAACGTGAGCGCATTCGTAAAAAGCTTGAAAAAAAGCATCGCGATGACATAAAAGATGCCTTATATGAAGCCCAAGCAAAAGCTAAAATGGACGCCCAAGCGTGAGCCAAAAGGGTTTAAGAATTATCTTTGCGGGCACTCCAGATTTTGCCGCCCAACACTTGCAAGCACTACTTGATAGCCCACACAAAGTGGTTAGTGTTTATAGCCAACCGGACCGTCCTTCTGGTCGTGGCCGCAAACTCACTGCAAGCCCAGTAAAAGCTCTAGCGCTTGAGCATGGTATTGAAGTACAGCAACCATTAAACCTTAAAGACGCGCACGCGCAAAATACGCTGGCGGCCTATAAAGCTGACATTATGGTGGTAGTAGCTTATGGTTTACTGCTTCCTCAAACCGTTTTAGACACCCCTAACTTAGGGTGTATTAATGTACATGGCTCTTTATTGCCCCGTTGGCGAGGTGCTGCTCCCATTCAGCGGGCGATTTTAGCAGGTGATGCCAGCTCTGGCGTTACTGTTATGCAAATGGAAGCTGGTTTGGATACCGGGCCTATGTTGCTTAAATCAAAAATTCCGATCAGCGAAACGGATACCAGTGCTAGCTTATACGACACTTTGGCAGTCTTAGGTTGCAGTAGCCTTATTACTGCTTTAGCTGGCCTACAAGATGGTAGCCTGGTGCCACAGGTTCAAAATGATGCCAAGGCAAACTATGCCAATAAGCTCACTAAAGCTGAAGGCGTTATTGATTGGCACCAAAGTGCGCAACAAATTAGCCTACAGGTGCGCGGCCTTAACCCATGGCCTGTGGCCTATAGTGACTGGCAAGAGCAGCGTTTACGTATTTGGATGGCTCATGCTGTAGAAACCCATAGCAAACAACCTGCAGGTACGCTAGTTGCAATAGATAAAACTGGTATAGAAGTGGCTTGTGGCTCCTCTCACCTTAAAATCACTCAGTTACAATGGCCTGGTGGAAAAGCCCTAAGCCAAAGTGAACTGATGAACCTAAAACAAAAAATGACCCTAGGCGAAACCTTTACTTGCCTTGCGGTGGAAAAATAGCCATGGCAAACCCCCGTTTACTAGCAGCCCAAGCCCTGACCTCAGTGCTGGAACACAAAGGCTCTCTCGCCTCTAGCTTACCCAAAGCTTTAGAAGCTGCCGAACACGGCGATCGTGCTCTTATACAGCAGCTGTGTTACGGCACCTGTAGGCATTTCCCGCAGCTTGAACTAATAGCACAACAGCTATTACACAAACCCATGAAGGCTCAAGACCAAGATATTTATGCTTTGATCCTTATGGGTTTATATCAAATTAAAGCTATGCGCACCCCAGACTATGCAGCGGTAGATGCCACTGTGCAGGCCGCTAAAGCTAGCGGTAAACGTTGGGCAGATAAACTAATCAATGGCGTGTTGCGCTCTTATATACGCGGGGGCTCAGACCTAGCAGAAGTATTAAATGAGCATGATGCCTATCGCTATAACCACCCACAGTGGCTGATTTCAAAACTTAGTAATCACTGGCCTGACCATTGGCAAGGCATTTTAGCAGCTAATGATTCACAAGGAGCTCTCACCTTACGTGTTAATACTCGAAAAATTAGCCGTGAGGATTACTTAGAAGCTTTGGCGCAAGCTGGCCACCCTGCCAGTGTCTGCCAATATAGTCATGTTGGCGTGCAATTGGAAAAACCTAGCGATGTTATCCAATTACCAGGCTTTGAAGAAGGCTGGTTTAGTGTGCAAGATGAAGCCCCACAATTGTGCACACAATTACTAGAATTAGAGCCTGGACAGCGCATATTAGATGCGTGCGCTGCCCCTGGGGGTAAAACTTGCCACTTACTTGAAGCCCAAGATGTAACTGTGGTGGCTGTAGAGTTAGAAGAGAGGCGTATCGGCCGTATGAAAGATAACTTATTTCGTATGGACTTACAGGCGCAGATTATTTGTGCAGATGCCAGTGAACCAGATCAATGGTGGGATGGCCAGCTCTTTGATCGCATTTTGCTTGACGCACCTTGCTCTGCTACAGGAGTCATTCGGCGCAACCCTGACATCAAAATGTTACGTTCAAACGAAGACATTTTGGAGCTAGCCCAACTGCAGCTAAAGCTGCTCAATAATTTGTGGCATTTATTGAAACCAGGCGGTTATTTATTGTATGCCACTTGCTCGGTTTTACGCCAAGAAAACGATCGTCTTGTGACCCGTTTTTTAAAGCAGCAACCACAAGCCCAGCATTGCACCATTGATGCAGATTGGGGCATGGAACTAGACATAGGTCGCCAGCTATTCCCTAACCCAGCAAGCCACGACGGTTTTTACTATGCCAAACTCCAAAAAGCACTTTAATAGTTGCAAAAATAGGGGACTATTGTGCCATGTGTTCTGCTATTATGAAGGTCATCAACCGCTTTTGAGGCATTTTGTTCTAGTATGAAAATCATCATTCTTGGTGCTGGTCAGGTAGGCCGTACCCTTGCAGAAAACTTGGCCAACGAAGCCAATGATGTAACTATGGTGGACCAAAACGCCGGCCACTTAAAAGACTTACAAGATCGCCTTGATATTCGTACTGTTCGTGGGCATGCTTCACTGCCTAGCATTCTGGCTAGCGCCGGTGCCGAAGACGCTGACATGCTAGTGGCTGTAACCAATAGTGACGAAGTCAACATGGTGGCCTGTCAGATAGCTAAAACGATGTTTCAAACGCCTACTATTATTAGTCGTATTCGCGAACATCAGTATTTATTGGAACGCGAAGCTTTATTTAAGGAAGAGCCTCGCGCCTTTCCTATAGACGTCATTATTAGTCCAGAAAAATTAGTTACCGCCCACGTTCAACGCCTCATAGAAAATCCAACAGCCCTACAAGTATTAGATTTTGCCAAAGGCAAGGTGCAGCTTGTAGCAGTAACAGCTCGCCATGGCGGCCCATTAGTAGGCAACCCCGTATCTGACTTACGTCACCACATGCCTAACGTTCACACTCGAGTTGCCGCTATTTTCCGTAATGACAAAGCCATCGTCCCGTCTGGTAAAACCCGCATTCATGTGGATGATGAGGTGTTTTTTATTGCGGCTAAAGCCGACATTAGCAAGGTAATGAGCGAATTACGTCACTTAGAGAAGCCCTATAAACGCATCATGATCGCAGGGGGCGGCAATATAGGGGCAAGGTTGGCTCGAAACTTAGGCAAAAACTTTAGAGTTAAAGTAATTGAGCGTGGGTTAGAACGCTGTGAGCACTTGGCCGATATATTAGATGATGTCATCGTCCTCCATGGTAGTGCTTCTGATAGAGACCTTTTGATAGAAGAAAATATTGAATCTACAGATGTATTTTGTGCCTTAACAAATGATGATGAAGCTAATATTATGGCTTCTATGTTGGCTAAACGTTTGGGTGTGCGCACAGTAATGACCTTGATCAGCAACCCTGCGTATGTCGACCTCATAGAAGATGGCACCATCGATATTGCCATCTCACCTCAACAAACCACTATTAGTAGCCTGCTGACCCATGTTCGCCGTGGGGATATTGTCAATGTTCACTCCCTAAGGCGAGGCGCTGCTGAAGCTCTTGAAGTAGTTGCACATGGCGACTCAAAGACGTCCAAAGTAGTAGGACGCTGTGTGGCTGATATCCCCTTACCACAAGGCACTAGCTTTGGCGCTATTGTTCGTGGTGAAGAGGTGCTTATTGCACACCACGATACTGTCATCGCTAATGACGACCATTGCATCTTGTTCTTAACAGATAGGCACATGATCAATGAAGTTGAGCGATTATTTGCCGTGACTATTGGATTCTTTTAGGCCTTAATATGCACTTTCGGGTTACTTTAAAAATTATTGGTATGCTCCTAATGGCTTTTAGCGCATCCATGCTGCCATCACTAATCATCGCCCTTAGTACTAATGGTGATGGGGCTGGATGGGCTTTTGGTATGTCTTTTGTCATTACCTGCAGTGCTGGGTTTTTGCTATGGCTGCCATATTCAAAACATAACAAGGAGTTACGCACCAGAGATGGCTTTGTCATTGTAGTAATGTTTTGGTCAATTCTAGGCCTTTTTGGGGCCCTTCCTTTCCATTTTTCAGAACCCTTGTCGACACTTAATCCAGATTGGAAATATGTTGACGCTCTTTTTGAATCCCTTTCTGGACTTACCACCACAGGTGCCACAGTCATTACCCAGCTTGATGATTTGCCTAAATCATTATTATTTTATCGCCAGTTTTTACAGTGGTTTGGCGGTATGGGAATTATCGTATTAGCCGTCGCCATTTTACCTATGTTGGGTATTGGCGGTGCACAGCTATACCGTGCTGAAACCCCAGGGCCAGTTAAAGATTCTAAACTCACACCAAGAATTACAGAAACGGCAAAACAACTTTGGTTTATCTACTTAACTCTTACTGTCACTTGCGCCTTGGCCTATTGGTTTGCAGGCATGAGTGCCTTTGATGCTATTACCCATAGTTTTTCCACTGTCGCCATAGGTGGGTTTTCTACTCATGATGCTAGCTTGGGCTATTTTAATAGCGCAGCGATAGAAACCATCGCTATCATTTTTATGTTGCTAGCTGCAGTTAATTTTGCTCTTCACTTTCACACCGCGCGCACCATTAGGCAAAAACACTATAAAGCCAGCTTACTGCACTATTGGAAAGATGAAGAGCTGCGCTTTTTTCTAAGCGTTATTTTAACTATTTGCCTCATCACCGTGGGCACCTTGTGGTTGACCAATAATATGAGCTTTAACGACAGCTTCAGACAAGGCGTGTTTGAAGTGGTTTCTATTGCTACAACCACAGGATTTGCCACAGCAGATTTTGCTCAGTGGCCAGCCATGCTCTCGTTCCTTTTGTTTACCGCAGCTTTCATGGGAGGCTGTGCAGGTTCTACCGCAGGGGGTTTAAAAGTAGTCCGTGTGCTGATATTACTCAAACAAGGTATGCGAGAAATACAAAGACTCATTCATCCTAACGCTATTATTCACGTAAAGTTAGGCTCTAACCCGATCCCAGATCGGGTAGCAGAGGCCGTGTGGGGATTTTTTTCCGTATACACATTCGTGTTCATTGTGATGATGATTGCTCTTTTAGCTACTGGCCTAGACCAGGTTACTGCTTGGTCTGCCGTAGGGGCTACTCTCAACAACCTTGGCCCAGGCTTAGGTGACGTAGCGGTAAACTATGGTGGCATTAACGAAGCGGCAAAGTGGATTCTGTGTTTTTCTATGCTTTTGGGCCGCTTAGAAGTCTTTACCTTATTAGTACTATTCACACCTATGTTTTGGCGTGACTAAAGTTCTGTATTTCTAGGTTTTTTCACAAGCTATCAACAGACTTATCCACAGGAGTATACAATCGTGCCAGAGCGTTGGAACCAACGTTATTCAATACCCTTCGTGCTACCAAGAGTAAGTTATGGCCTACAAAGATATGCTCACTTATTACCCACCAATGGCACCGCGCTGGACTTAGCTTGTGGCTTAGGCCAAAATTCTATATTTCTTATAAAACAAGGGCTTACGACTCATAGCTGGGATTACTCATCCGTGGCTCTAGAGCAAATGCAACGCTACTGTGACACACAAAAAATTGTGGTAAATCAACAATGTATAGACCTTATAACGCAGCCGTGGCCCAACCAAGGTTTCGACGTGATTTGTGTCAGCGCTTTTCTACACCGCGATCTTTGTCCACAGATTATAGAGAAGCTAAATCCAGGCGGAATTTTGGTGTATCAAACGTTTAATGATGTTAGTGAAATTGCAGGTAAAAGCCTTAACAAACCTAAGCGTCCTAAGCTTTTGTTAGCAAAGGGGGAGTTGTTGCAGCTGTTTGATGGACTAGATCCGTTGGTTTATCATGATCAGCAAGAATTAGCGCAAGCAACACATCCTTTGTTCGGTAAAGCTTTGTTAATTGCCCAAAAACCTAAGCGTTTAGATGTGTGATCTAAAGCGTATGTTTGAAGCGTTTATACTCCCATTGATATTGCTCAGGTGCGCTGCGTACTAACCTTTCAACTAAGGTGTTGATCGCTTGCACTTTGCTAGCCAACAGGGCATTACTATCATCACTAGCACTAGCAAACACACCAGCACACTCTTGCGTAATGTCCTCTAATTCAATCACAAAACCCTCACTACGCTTAAGCCGACGTGCAAAGCCTAATATAATCCGTGTATTTTTAGTATTAGCCAACTGAGCAGCCAATGTCATAGTGTAAGCGGGCTGGCCAAACCATTGGCTAATGATGCCCGCTGCAGGAGGAGGCTCTTGATCTGGCAGTATTAAATTCACCTCACCTTTAAGTAGAGATCTCTTTAATTG
Source organism: Oceanospirillaceae bacterium UBA7410 (assembly GCA_002470565.1). Lineage (GTDB taxonomy): Bacteria > Pseudomonadota > Gammaproteobacteria > Pseudomonadales > Balneatricaceae > Njordibacter. The sequence continues at coordinate 8,914 of DKMQ01000086.1, forward strand.
CAACACCCCTTTAGCCGATGCTGGGGCAAGTTTCATTCCGGCGCGACTTCTTGCTCTATGTATCAACGCGTCAAGGGCAGGTAATTTCGCTGGTTTATAAAGAGCAGTCACTTTTGCGTTATGTGCCGCCCAGTTAGCAAATAACTCCCAATTTCCTAAATGGGGAGTTAACAACACAACGCCACCTCTGTTTTGAGCGTCAATAAAACAGCTTTCACCCTTTATTTGCTTGATGCTGTCTAAGCCTTTTTTGCTAGGTTGTGTCCAGTTGATACCCATCTCAAGCGCAGCATGGATGGTATGTAATAGGCTTTGGCGCAAAAACTTACCCTTTTGCTGGCTAGTAAGGTTGGGCCAACAGCGCTGAATGTTAAGCCTGGTTTGCGAAAGGCTTCGATTAGGAACAATCAGCATAAAGGCTAATACAACCATAGAGATACCGTGCAGTAACCACAGGGGTAGCTTTCCTAGTATATATAATAGGCCTATAGCGAGGCTAGATTTTAAGTTTTGAGACATGTAAGTGCTCGTGCTGTGCTGACTGGGCAGAAGGTTTTGCTACATTAACTAATCATACCTCGTAAATGGCCTATAAACGAGAGACGGGTGTGTGTTTAGGTACATGCCAGCTGCGTGTTGCTAGTGTATAATATTTGGCTTAAATTATGCTATCAGCTTAGCGCTGAAGCTGTTCTCTCTTTTACTTAACGCGTGGATTTATTCGTGGATAAAACAACCGATACCAGTACCTTTCAGGGTCTTATTTTTGCTTTGCAACAATATTGGTCTGCTCAAGGCTGTAACATTATGCAACCACTGGATATGGAAGTCGGCGCGGGCACCTTTCATCCAGCTACTTTCCTTAAAGCCATTGGCCCTGAAAGCTGGCGTGCCGCATATGTGCAACCAAGTCGTCGTCCTACCGATGGCCGGTATGGCGAAAACCCAAACCGCTTACAGCACTATTTCCAATTTCAGGTCGTTATCAAACCATCGCCGACTAATTTTCAAGAATTATACTTAGAGTGTTTAGACTATCTTGGTATTGATACTCTGGTGCATGATGTTCGCTTTGTTGAAGACAACTGGGAATCACCCACACTTGGCGCATGGGGTCTAGGCTGGGAGATCTGGCTTAATGGTATGGAAGTGTCACAGTACACCTATTTCCAACAGGCTGGCGGCCTTGAATGTTACCCAGTTATGGGTGAGATCACTATTGGTCTGGAACGTATAGCAATGTACCTTCAAAATGTAGATAGCGTTTATGACCTAGTTTGGAGCCGCGCTGCTGATGGCACTACAGTAAGTTACGGCGATATTTTTCATCAGCAAGAAGTCGAAATGTCTACTTACAATTTCGAACACGCTGAAGTTAATACCCTCTTTGCTAACTTTAACCACTACGAATCTGAATGTACCCGTATGGTTGAAGCTAAGTTGCCCTTGCCTGCTTATGAGTTCGTCTTGAAAGCATCACATGTTTTTAACTTACTTGATGCGCGCCACGCTATTTCAGTAACTGAGCGACAAAGGTACATTTTAAGAGTGCGAACATTAGCACGCCAAGTAGCACTAGAATATTATGCGGCTCGTAAAGCATTAGGATTTCCTCTTGCTAGCCAAGAGTTAAGGGATGAATTATTACAGACGCAGGGGGAAGGCTCATGAGCAATGCCAATTTTTTGTTTGAGTTAGGTACCCAAGAGCTACCACCGAAATCTTTATTGACCCTATCATCGGCATTAGAGGATAGCATTACTGCACAGCTTAAAGACCTTGGCTTAGCACATGGCAAGGTTACACGCTACGCTACACCAAGGCGCCTGACAGTAATCATCGAAAGCTTAGATGTGCAGCAAGCTGATCGCCAAGAATGCCGTCGAGGGCCCTCCCTTAAAGCCCCAGAGAAAGCTGCGCAAGGCTTTGCACGTTCGTGTGGCGTAAGTTTGGAAGACTTGGCAGTCCTTGATACAGATAAGGGCCAGTATTATGAATTTGATCGTCAAATTAAAGGTTCTAATACACTTGACCTATTAGCACAGGTGATCGATAACGCACTTGCTAGCTTGCCTATTGCCAAACGCATGCGCTGGGGGGCATCTCGAAATGAATTTGTGCGCCCTGTCCAATGGTTTATTTTATCTTTAGGTAATGTGCTTGTAGAGACTCAGTTGTTCAATTTGAACAATGGGCATACTAGTCGTGGGCATCGTTTTCATAGCCAAGGTGAAATAGGCATCGACTCAGCCTTAAGCTACGCGCAACAATTGCGAAGTGAGGGCCATGTTATTGTAGATTTTGACGAACGTAAATCTATGATCCGAAAACAAATCCTAGAACAAGCTTCCGCTTTGAATGCCATTGCTGTAATTGATGAAAATTTGCTTGATGAAGTCACAGGGCTGGTAGAATGGCCCGTATGCTTAACTGGAAATTTTGACAAGAGCTTTCTTGACCTTCCAGCTCAAGCATTGATTTCTTCTATGAAAGAGCATCAAAAGTACTTCCATTTTGTCGATCAAACTGGCGATATCTTGCCGCTCTTTCTCACCGTCAGCAACATCATTAGTAAAGATCCATCTCGTGTCATTGAGGGTAATGAGCGAGTTATTCGACCAAGGCTTGCAGATGCTGCTTTTTTCTTTGAAAACGACAAAAAGTCGACACTGGAAAGCCGCAACGAAAACTTAGGGAAAGTCGTATTTCAAGCGAAGCTAGGCACTGTATTAGCCAAAACTGAGCGTGTTTCACAATTGGCTAGCCATATTGCAGAGTTGATTGGGGCAGACAGCGCCATGGCCGCGCGTGCAGGTGCTTTGTGTAAAGCTGACCTTAATACGGACATGGTTCTTGAGTTTGCTGATTTACAAGGCCTTATGGGCCACGTTTATGCACTCAATGATGGTGAGGACGCTACCGTTGCTGCTGCCTTAGAGCAACACTACTGGCCCAAGTTTTCTGGCGACCGATTACCAGAATCTGCTGTAGCTAGCTCAGTGGCAATAGCTGACAGACTAGACACCTTAGTTGGCTTGTTTGGCATAGGCCAGCCGCCCACGGGAAGTAAAGATCCTTACGCTCTTCGCCGAGCTACTGTAGGCCTACTGCGCATTATTATTGAGCAAGACTTACAGCTTGATTTGGCTACCCTACTTTCTTCATCATACGATTTGCATAGCCAGCTACCTATTTCTGTGGAAAAGGTGCAGCCTCAATTGTTAAGTTTTGTTTTTGATCGTTTGCGCGCATACTATGAAGACCAAAAGGTTGCTGTTGATATTTATTTGGCAGTTATGGAAAACAAATCCAATTCCTTATTGGATTTTGACCTTCGAGTTAAAGCTGTAAGTGAGTTTTTAAAACTTGATACTGCTCCAGCTCTTACTGCAAGCAACAAACGTGTTAGCAATATCCTTAGTAAGAATGGGGCTGGTATGGCTGCGTTTGACACCACGTTACTTGTCGAACCTAGTGAGCAAGTTTTATCTGATGCACTACAACAGGTTAAGCATGCTAATCTCAAGGCCATAGGACAAGGAAACTACCATGATGCATTACAAGGTTTGGCGCAATTGTCAGGTCCGCTAGATCAGTTCTTCTTAGATATTATGGTGATGAGCGATGATAGTGTGCTTAGGAACAACCGTTTAGCATTATTGTCTGAGCTTCAGGTTGAGCTAGGTCGGGTAGCAGATATTAGTTTATTAGCGCATTAGTAAGTGTTATTTCGATTTAATGTTTCACGTGAAACATTAAATCGTGTGTTTGGACTATATAAATATTTAAGAATACACAGACAATAAAAAAGCCTCTACGTGAGGCTTTTTTATTGTCTGTGTTATTTTACCAACTACTAAAAATCCAAGTTCGCAACTTTTAAGGCATTTTCTTCAATGAAAAGTCTGCGGGGTTCAACATCATCACCCATGAGGGTGGTGAACATCTGGTCCGCCGCTATAGCATCATCAATGGTGACACACAACATACGGCGGTGCTCTGGATCCATAGTAGTCTCCCACAGTTGACCGGGGTTCATCTCACCCAAACCCTTATATCGTTGTATAGAAAGACCGCGCCGCGCCTCTTTCAATAACCACGCCAGACCCAAAGCAAAGCTTTGAGTAGGGAAGGTTTTTTCTCCCCTTTGCATGAATCCGTCTGCTTCAAGTAATCCTGATAAAGCTACATTGAGGGCTACAATAGAACGGAATTCAGCTGAGCTAAAGAAATCGAAGCTAATCAAATAATCTTCATCAATGCCATGGGTAGTAATAGTAATAATAGGCAAGAACCCATCACGCTCTGGGTTTGCACGCACCTTACCATCGTATAGTGCGCCTCCAACTTCTTGAGCTTCTAAGCATTCCAACATCGCATCCAACCACGCGGCGACTGCGTCCTGATCATGAAGTTGCTCTAACGTCAAAATAGGGGCGTAGATGATTTGCTGCAAAATCACAGCTGGGATAATTCGCTCTACTCGCTTAATGGTGGTCATCACCTGACGGTACTGGACAGCTAAAGCCTCAAGCCCTGTGCCTGAAATCGCAGGTGCAGAAGCGCTTGAATGCAACGATGCACCATCCATTGCGCCTTGCAACAGAAATCCATCTAATGCTGGGTCATCTTTCAAATATTGCTCTTGCTTACCTTTCTTAACCTTATAAAGAGGAGGTTGCGCAATAAATAAGTGCCCATTTTCAATCACCTTTGGAAGGTGACGGAAAAAGAAAGTAAGCAACAATGTGCGGATATGGGCACCGTCAACGTCAGCGTCAGTCATAATTATTACACTGTGATAACGAAGCTTTTCAATATTAAATTCGTCCCGCCCTATGCCACAACCCAACGCTGTAATTAAAGTACCCACCTCTACAGAAGAAAGCATCTTGTCAAAGCGGGCCTTTTCTACGTTAAGAATTTTGCCCTTCAATGGCAAGATAGCTTGTGTACGACGGTTACGGCCCTGCTTTGCAGAGCCTCCGGCAGAGTCACCCTCCACTAGGTATATTTCTGAAAGGCCTGGGTCTTTCTCTTGGCAGTCTGCAAGCTTACCTGGCAAGCCTGCAATATCTAGCACACCTTTTCGACGCGTCATATCACGCGCTCTTCTAGCAGCTTCACGCGCTCTGGCAGCATCGATCATCTTGCCAACAATCACCCGTGCTTCTTGAGGGTTTTCTTGTAAAAATTCAGATAAGCAACGTCCAAGCTCCTGCTCTACTGCAGACTTCACCTCAGATGAAACTAACTTGTCTTTGGTTTGAGAAGAAAACTTAGGGTCTGGCACTTTTACTGAAATAATCGCCGTCAACCCTTCACGGGCATCATCTCCAGAAGTAGCTACCTTAGATTTTTTCTGAGCTGACTCGGCCTCAATGTAGGTATTAAGAGTTCGAGTTAAGGCAGAGCGAAAACCACTTAGGTGCGTACCACCATCTCTTTGAGGGATGTTATTAGTAAAGCAATGAATACTCTCTTGGAAAGAATCATTCCACTGTAAAGCCACTTCAACGCCAACGCCATCTGCATGCATAGTATTAAAGTGCATACATTTGTTGATTGGCGTCTTGTTCGTATTCAAATATTCAACAAACGCAGCTACACCACCTTCATAACTAAACAGCTCTTCCCTGCCGGAGCGCTCGTCCTTAAGACGAATAGCAACGCCTGAGTTAAGAAAAGACAACTCACGCAAACGTTTGGCTAAAAGGTCGAAGTGAAACATTATATTAGTGAATGTTTCAGGGGACGCTGTAAAAGTACACGTTGTACCGGTACCTTCCGTAGTGCCTACCACAGCCAAAGGTGCTTGAGGTACACCATGGTGATAGATTTGTTCGTGTACTTGACCGTTACGACGGATAGTCAATTTTAATTCCGTAGACAGGGCATTTACCACACTTACACCAACACCGTGTAAACCACCAGAAACCTTATAGCTGTTATCGTCAAACTTACCGCCAGCATGCAGCACAGTCATGATTACTTCGGCTGCAGAAACCCCTTCTTCTTCATGAATATCTACTGGTATTCCACGCCCATCATCCACAACAGTGACCGTATCGTCAGATTGAATGGTTACGCTGATTTCGCTGCAGTGGCCTGCTAAAGCTTCATCGATACAGTTATCGACTATTTCGAACACCATATGATGCAAACCTGTGCCGTCATCCGTATCGCCTATATACATACCTGGGCGTTTACGTACTGCGTCTAATCCTTTTAGGACTTTGATACTGGACGAATCGTACACTGTTTCTTCGCTCATCAAATTACTCCGAAGTCATTTTCTAAAATATTGAAAAGCCAAGCCTACATAAGTAGTTTTTAGTCTTGGCTTACTTGTCCGTGTTTCACGTGAAACATATTAATTCTTGCTTCTTCTGGCCAACATGCTGTTAGCTCGTCAGGCCCTACACTTGTAACAAATACTTGTGTATCCAAGCCCACTAGCTGCTTACAGATTTCTGCCCTGTGGGACCAATCTAACTCGGCTGCCAAATCGTCAACCAAGAAAATACATTTGCGCCCCTTAGTTTCACTAAGCAGTTTACCCTGAGCTAACTTAAGGGCAATCACAACCAGCTTTTGCTGCCCTCGTGATAGCCGCTCTACTGCGTTGGCACCATCAAGAGTAAACTTAAGGTCTGCTCGCTGAGGGCCCCGCTGGGTATAACCTAGCTGCAAATCCCTTTCCAAACTCTCATCCAGAATATCAGCATAACTACGATTAGCCGACCAACCTGAATAATAGCCTAATTTTAAATCTGGCAGATCAACTAGTCCAGCTAACAGCTCAAAAAACACCGGCTTAAGAAGCTCCAAATAGGCTTCTCTAAGGCCATTGAGCTGTTGCGCAACATCAACCAAGGCCGGATCAAAACTGGCTCTTACATCAGCCCTCATTGTACCACATTTAAGTGCACTGTTACGTTGTTTTAGCAGCCTCTGGGCCTGTTTCCATAGACCAAAAAACCCAACATTGTGATGATATACACCCCAATCAAGATACTGCCTACGCACGCTTGGTCCGGCCTCAATTAAACGAGCACTATTGGGGTCGATCAATTGGATAGGTATCAAGTTAGCAAGCTCTGCAATAGAGGATAGGTTTTCACCGTTGAGGCGCACGCTATGATTACCATCTAGACGACGGTTCATGCCTAATGAATCCATTACGCCTTGTGGGTTTTTTATTTTAGCAAACAACAGGCAATCAGCCTGTCCTTGAGAAATCACTGAAGTAAGTTTTAAACTACGAAATGAGCGACCCAAACCCAGCATATGTATAGATTCTAATATACTAGTTTTTCCGCTGGCATTGTGGCCATAAATAAGATTTATGCCTTCGTCGAAATCAAGCTCAACACTACTCAAGTTACGCAATCGTTGAATGCTTAGCTGGTGAATTGACATACGCTATCACGCTTGTGGATAACACTAGGCACATGATGTGCATAACTTGCAGTCATCAAAGCTGATGACCACAAAAAGAGAACCGCTCACACCCTAAATTACAGGCGCATTGGCATGATGACATACTGAGCTGCGCCATTACCACCATCGGCCAAAAGGGCACTCGAATTAGAATCACTTAAGATTATTTTAACTTGATCACTATGTAACACATTCAGCACATCAAGCACATAACCTACGTTAAAGCCTATTTCGATTTGCGCACCTTGATAGTCAACCATAAGACTCTCTTCGGCCTCTTCTTGCTCTGGGTTGTTTGCCACTACCTGCAAATTAGTATCGCTTACGGTCATTCGCACACCGCGGTACTTCTCATTGGATAAAATTGCTGCACGACTTAAAACACTGCGCATTGCTAACCTATCAACAACCACGATCTTGTCGCCATTACGCGGCAATACGCGCTCATAATCTGGAAACTTGCCATCAACAAGCTTGGAAGTAAAAATGAACTCGTTAGTGAATGCACGAATATGACTAGCTCCAATCACCAAGCGCACAGTAGAGTCTTCATCAGTCATGAGCCTGGCTAGCTCTAGCACGCCTTTACGAGGCACTATTAACTGTTGACCAGCTTGATCTGGCAATCCAACTGGCATAAAACTCGTCGCCAAGCGGTGTCCATCAGTTGCCACTGTACGCAACTGAGAATCTTTGATTTCAAACAACATACCATTAAGGTAATAGCGCACATCCTGCTGCGCCATCGCAAAACCGGTTTGGTCCACCAACTGCTTAAGGGCCATTTGAGGAACTTCAAATTCAAACGACTCGGGGCTATCTTCGACGTTTGGAAAATCTGTGGCCGGCAGTGTGGATAACTTAAATTTACTACGAGCAGAACGAACCAAAACGTGCTCTTCATTTTGCACAACTTCGATCATCGCGTGATCTGGTAGAGACTTACAAATGTCCATTAATTTGCGCGCCGGTATGGTCACCCCACCATCCTCACCAGCTTGGTCTAGACTCACACGTCCAACCAACTCGACCTCTAAATCAGTACCAGTAAGTGTGAGTTGATCACCCTCCACAACAACTAAAATGTTGGCAAGTACTGGTAATGTTTGACGCCTCTCGACAACACCCGCTACTAATACTAGAGGTTTTAAAAAGGCTTCTCGGCTGATGGTAAATTTCATACTACAATCCTGTTAACGGTTTTGGCTCTTTAACTTAGACAGTTAATGAGCGGTATAAGTTATCATAATCATCGTGGATGTCACGATCTGCTTCTCGTAATTCTTTGATTTTTCGACACGCATGTAAAACAGTGGTGTGGTCTCTGCCTCCAAATGCATCTCCAATTTCTGGCAAGCTGTGATTGGTAAGCTCTTTAGATAACGCCATAGCCAACTGGCGGGGCCTAGCCACAGATCGTGAGCGCCGCTTTGATAAGATATCAGCAATTTTAATCTTATAATAGCTTGCTACAGTTTTTTGGATATTATCAATACTGACTTTTCGATCTTGTAATGCCAACAAGTCTCGCAAAGACTCTTGTATGAAAGGAGTGGATATTTCTTCACCAGTAAAGTGAGAGTTAGCCACTACGCGCTTGAGCGCCCCTTCAAGCTCACGCACGTTGGAGCGAATTTTCTTAGCAAGAAAAAAAGCAGCATCCTCAGGTAAAGCAATGTTACCCTCAGCAGCTTTTTTCATCAAAATAGCCACACGCGTTTCAAGCTCTGGAGGCTCAACTGCCACCGTTAGGCCCCAGCCAAATCGAGACTTAAGACGATCTTCTAAACCAACGATTTCTTTAGGGTAACGATCGCAGGTTAAAATCATTTGCTGACCACTTTCTAACAATGCGTTAAAAGTGTGAAAGAACTCTTCTTGCGAACGCTCTTTGCCTGCAAAAAACTGAATGTCATCTATTAAAAGAGCATCAACTGATCGATAAAAACGCTTAAATTCATTTATCGCATTGAGCTGCAAGGCCTTGACCATGTCTGCCACAAAACGCTCAGAGTGCAGGTAGACCACCTTGGCATTTGGATTTTTTTCAATTAAAGCAGCACCTACAGCATGCATTAAGTGGGTTTTACCTAGGCCAACACCCCCATATAAAAATAATGGGTTATATGAGCTACCAGGATTTTCTGCCACTTGCTTTGCTGCAGCCAAAGCCAGTTGATTAGACTTACCTTGGACAAAACTTGAAAAAGTAAACGCTCGATTCAAATAACTTTGATGCCGCACCGAGCCCTCAACCTGAATCACACGCTCTGGAACAGCCTCTGTATTAAACTGTGGCTGTATGATAGCGCCAGGCTGTCTAGTTGCAAAAGAAGGGGAGGCAGGAGCATTTGGCACAAATCCTGGCTTAGCGACGACAGAGGCACGCTCAGCCTTATAATTAGCAGCACTTGAAGACGACGACCCCACAGCCACCAGCAACTCTACGCCTTGAGTATCATCTGTAGCATAATCTGCTACCAGCTCACGTATCCTAGAAAAATACTTATCTCTAACCCAATCTTGCACAAACCGGTTGGGGGCCAACAGTTGAATCACTCGGCCCTCTTCATTAACCTTTAAAGGTCGAATCCAAGTATTAAATTGATGGCTAGGGAGCTCGTCCTGAAGACACGCTAAACATTTTTGCCAAATCGCTTGAGACATTTTTAACTAGCGCCAAATTAAACTAACATTGCTAAAGCCGCACACATGACTTTAATTGATATAACTATAATTAGCATTTTATCACCAAGTACCTAAAGTTATCCACAGGCGGGACTCGATAAGATGACATTAAGGTATAAGTTTAAGTCTAGTTAATAATAATTAACCTTTTTTCGTAATTTAATGACTTATAGTGTGATTCTGGCTTGCTATTAGATTCACCCTCCCATATAATTTCGCCCCTAGATTTTCAAAGCCAAACTTTTGGCCATTAACTAATTTTGCGAGACCGATCATGAAAAGAACGTTTCAACCTAGCGTCCTAAAGCGCAAGCGCACTCACGGTTTCCGTGCACGCATGTCAACTCCTGGCGGCCGTGCCGTAATCAATGCTCGTCGTGCTAAAGGCCGTAAGGTCCTAAGCGCGTAAGCACCTGTTGCACGCATAGCGTATGACACAATTCGACTTTTCCCGGCAACGACGCCTGTTGAATGCCGGGGATTATCGAAGGGTCTTTGATCAAGCTGACTTTAAAGTTTCGGACCAGCACCTACTGATTTTAGCCCGCACAAGTTTACACGACCAGTCCCGCCTGGGATTAGTTATTGCAAAAAAAGGAATAAAACTCGCTGTTCACCGCAATCGCATTAAGCGCGTAGTGCGAGATAGTTTTAGAACTTTGTGCACACAAAACAACGAGTTCCCCCTGCCCTTAGATATAGTTATTTTATCAAGAAAGGGTTTGGGAGAGCTAGATAATGACACTGTGCATCGCTTGATCAGCAAGCAATGGGCAAGATTACGTAAAAAAACTGCTCAAACTGGTTAAATTTAGCACACTTATCCTACCTGCCCATTGCCAACAGATGCACAGGCTCTATAATCTAACCCCCTTACAATACAACTAACGACGATTTGCTTCTATGGATTTTCAACGCATTATTTTAATTGCGGGTGTCGCCATCATTTCTTACTTGATGGTACTGCAGTGGAACCAAGATTACGGTACCCAAGCTATTGCCCCGCAGCAAGTCACTAGTGTTTCCGCCTATGATGTGGATACCATAATTACTGACTTTGCTGTAGCAACGCAACCCGGCAACAACTCAGACATTGTAGTAGCTCAAGCTGAAAACGCTGCTGCGGGATCACTTATTGAAGTCTCAACAGATACCCTTAAGGTGGTTATTGACACTCAAGGTGGTGACATTATTCAAGCTTCATTGGTTGACTATCTAGCAGAAATGGAGCATTCAGATGTACCATTTACGTTGCTAGAGCAAAACCAGCAGCGCACCTATGTTGCACAAAGCGGCCTAATTGGTGTTAACGGCACAGATCTTAGATCCCGTCCAATATTTAACGCCACACAATCTACCTATCAGTTGCAAGAAGGTCAGCAAAGTTTAGAAGTGATACTTAGTTTGACTGATGATACTGGTGCTTTGATCAATAAAATCTACACCTTTTCTCGTGGTAGTCACTTAGTAAACCTAACTTATGCTGTGGATAACCGTGGCACACAACCTTGGTCCGCTAATTTGTTTGGCCAGCTTAAACGCGATCGTTCTGCTGACCCCACCGCTGCAGGCGGCATGGGCATGTCAGCTTATTTAGGAGCCGCTTTTTCTTTTCCAGACGAGAAGTATTATCGTTATGATTTTGACGACATGGATGATGAAAACTTAAAGCGTACTGAACTAGGTGGTTGGGTAGGCATGCTACAACACTACTTTGTTACTGCATGGGTTCCTAACCCTCAGCTTAGAAATAGTTATAGCACCCGTGTTAACAATAACAACTATATTGCTGGCTTTGTTAGCCCAGCACTAGAGTTAAGGGCTGGCGAGTCAGGTACAACATCAGCAGACTTCTACGCTGGGCCTAAAATCCAAGCAGACCTTGAAGCAATTTCTGAAAACCTTGACCTAGTTGTTGATTACGGCTGGTTATGGTGGATTTCACAACCTTTATTCTGGTTGTTAAATACCATGTATGGCTTTGTGGGCAACTGGGGTGTAGCCATTATGCTAACCACCTTATGTGTTAAAGCATTCTTCTTCTATCCATCTGCTATTTCTTATCGCTCAATGGCAAAAATGCGAGCTCTAGCTCCCGAAATTGCCAAGTTGAAAGAAAAATTTGGCGATGATCGTGCCAAGATGTCTCAAGGAATGATGGAGCTGTATAAGCGTGAAAAAGCCAACCCTTTAAGTGGTTGTTTCCCTATTATCATCCAAATGCCCGTGTTTATAGGTTTATACTGGATGTTAATGGAGACAGTTGAGCTGCGACATGCACCATTTATGCTTTGGATTCATGACTTATCAGTCCAAGATCCGTATTTTGTGTTGCCACTGCTGATGGGTGCGACTATGTTCGTCCAACAGACGCTGAACCCAACACCTCCAGACCCAATGCAAGCCAAGATAATGAAGATGTTGCCTATTGTATTTACCGTCTTCTTCCTTTGGTTCCCTGCTGCTCTTGTGTTGTACTGGGTAACTAACAACATCTTGTCAATCACCCAACAGTATGTGATTACCAAACGTATTGAAAAGACCATGGCAGAGCGAAAAAGTTAACCTTGCGCCCTAAACATGTTACAAAGGCCTCCCAGTGAGGCCTTTTTTGTATTAATTACGTCTTATTTTGTGCCATAGGAGCCTTAAAATACCGTGCAAACAGATCTAGATACCATTTGCGCTCAAACCACCCCACCTGGTCGTGGCGGTGTAGGCATTATCCGTCTATCCGGCCCTGAAGCCCTAGCCTATGGGCAAAAGCTTAGCCGCAATAAGGGTCTCCTTAGACATGCCCACTATGGCCCATTTTTGGATGTACAAGGTGAGCAGATTGATGCGGGAATAAGCTTGTACTTTAAAGGCCCTGACTCTTTTACTGGTGAAGATGTATTTGAATTTCAGGGCCATGGTGGCCAAGTAGTGATGGATGTACTCCAACGAGAGCTAACTACGCTAGGGGCTCGTATAGCTAGACCTGGCGAATTCTCTGAGCGCGCCTTCCTAAATGATAAAATGGACCTAGCTCAAGCAGAGTCTATTGCAGACTTGATCGACGCCAGCTCAGAACAAGCCGCAAGAAACGCGTTACGCTCTTTACAGGGGGTGTTTTCAAATCGTATAAAAGAGTTGGTTGAAAGCCTCATATATTTGCGACTATACGTAGAAGCGGCGATCGACTTTCCAGAAGAAGAGATTGATTTTTTAGCCGACGGTAAGGTTGGCGGCCTATTAGATGATGCGCGCTTAGCCCTAAATCATTTACTACAACAGGCACATCAAGGCAGCCTATTACAAGAAGGAATGCAAGTAGTTATTGCAGGGGCACCTAATGCTGGTAAATCTAGCTTACTTAATGCCTTAGCCGGACAAGATCGCGCCATTGTTACAGATATTGCAGGTACAACACGGGATGTGTTGAAAGAGTCTATTAATTTAGATGGTTTACCACTGCATATTATAGATACTGCTGGTTTGCGGGAAAGTCCAGATACCGTAGAGAGAATAGGCATTGAGCGCGCGGTTGAGGCCATTGTTCAAGCTGATCAAGTGTTGTTACTGCAAGATGCCAAGGACAATACATCTGCACTAAAGCATTGGCAAGACTTAATGGGCTCCCAACCCATGCCAAGCCACCTCACCTTAGTGCGTAACAAAATAGACCTCTCAAGCACTCAACCCCAGTTGACGAACATAGATGGCGTAGACTGTATTTATATAAGCGCAAAACATGGACAAGGTTTAGACTTACTGAAAAACCAACTCAAACACGCTGTTGGCTATCAGGCCACGTTGGAGGGTGGGTTTAGCGCACGTAGACGTCACTTAGATGCACTAAAACGGTGTGAAGCACTGCTTCAAGATGGAGCGGCACAACTAGCCTATACCCAAGCTGGTGAGCTTTTGGCAGAAGACTTACGCTTAGCTCAAGAGTGTTTGAATGAAATAACTGGCACCTTTACCAGCGATGATTTATTAGGCCGAATTTTCGGATCATTTTGTATCGGGAAATAACCCATTATGTCCAACGAACACCACATTTTATGTATCGAGGATGAGGTTGATATCCAAGAGATTATTGCTTATAACCTTCAAAAGGCAGGCTACTCTGTCTCTGTGGCAGAGGATGGTCTCAAGGGCTTGGAGCTAGCAAAAGCTAAGCTTCCCGACTTAATATTACTTGATGTTATGTTACCAAACTTAAATGGTATGCAGGTATGTGAACGCCTTAAGGCTGACGCCAAAACCCAATCCATCCCTATTATTATGTTGTCAGCTAAAAGTGAAGAAAGCGACATCATTGGTGGCCTAAGCCTAGGTGCTGATGATTACATGACCAAACCATTTAGCCAAGCTGAGTTATTAGCCAGAATTAAAGTCGCGTTGCGCAGAAAAACCAGCACAAACATACTTTCAATAGGATCTTTATCTCTAGATCTTAACGCCCACCACTGCACACTCCATGGCAAAAAACTAAAACTTACAACGACAGAATTTAAGCTATTAAACACACTGATGGCAAAACCTGGGCGAGCCTTTTCGCGAGAACAACTCATCCTATCTGCCTTAGGCGATCAGTCTGAAGTGGTAGATCGTAATGTTGACGTGCATATACGTGGGGTGCGCAAGCAGCTTGGCAAAGCTGCTTGCGCTATAGAGACTGTCCGAGGTGTGGGTTATCGTTGCAACCCTGATTACGCGCAAACTCTAACAATTGAAGAACAATAGCATGCGTCATTCGCCCATATTCATAAGACTTTACGCTGGTTTTGCAATAGTTATATTGTTTAGTATTTTGATTGTTGGATTAATGGTTCAGCGCCAAATAGAACAAGCAAGCTTAAGAGACATCCGTAACAACCTGTCAAGCCAAGGCTTTATACTGCAACAATCCTTCGCTAATATTGGCAACCAAAATCAGCAGCAAATACAACATACGGTTGAGAAAATTGGTCGTCGTATTGATACTCGAATCACATTATTAACAATCAATGGCGTCGTTATTGCAGATTCAGAATTCAATCCTGAAGACATGGACAACCATCTATATAGACCAGAAATCATTGCCGCTAACGAATCCCAAGTAGGGTATTCTAAGCGCTATAGTGAAACCTTAAAAAGACCCATGTTATATGCTGCAATATCAGCTATGACCAATGACTCAGATGTTGGCTACATACGCACAGCACTGTCTACACAGCGTATAGATGAAGAAATTAACTACCTGCGACGAGTCATCATTACAGCGGCGAGCCTTACTGGCATTATTGCTTTATTTATAGGTTATTGGTTGGCCATGAGCTTTGCTAGGCCTCTTCGACAGATGACAGTGATTGCCAATAACTATGCCCATGGCCGTTATCAACTGCGAATTCCTAGTCATAGATCAGATGAAATAGGCGACTTAGCCAGATCGCTTAATCAAATGGCAGATATATCTGCACAACGTTTTGATATTATAACAACTGAACGCGACCAGCTATCCACCATACTTAAAAGCATGAACGAAGGTGTCATCACGGTCACCAGTGATGGTCTTATCACCCATGTTAATGCTGCTGCATGTCGTATGCTGCGAACCAGTGGTGAGCGCTGTTTAGGCCAAGCCTTAAGGGATATCGATGATTCTAAAAACTTGCATGAAACCTTTATCCAATGCCAACAAAAACAAACGAGTGTAGAACGCACAATTCAACTTGATGGTTATACCTTTGCACGACACTACCGCTTACATGCTACTTTATTAAAAGAATCCAACCAAGCAGATGCTATTTTAGTATTGCAGGACATTACTGACGTTAAACGCATTGATAACATGCGTGCAGACTTTGTAGCTAATGCATCCCATGAATTAAAGACGCCTATTACAGCGATTAGAGGATTTGCGGAAACATTAATAGAAGATGAGGCCATAGATCACTCTATGAGGCAGCGTTTTATCCGCAAAATTCATGGCCAGTCGATTCGCTTATCAGACTTAGTGTCGGATTTATTAGCTCTTTCAAGGTTAGAAAACAACGATCAGGCATTTAATACTCAGGTAGATTTCCAACAAGTAGTCCAAAGGGTGTGTGCTAATTTACAAGCCGTCGCTCAGTCACAAAAGGTGGATTTACAATTTAACTCAAAAGATGGCCCAATGGTATTGTTAGGTGACGATAAAGCATTAGGCCAAATGGCTACCAATCTCATTGATAATGCCATCAAATATACATCACAAAGCGGCACAGTTAAGGTGAGTATTGAAATTCTCCAAGGTAGGGCTGTACTTAGCGTAAATGATGATGGTCTGGGAATCGATGAAGCAGATCAGGAACGAATATTTGAACGTTTTTATAGGGTTGATAAGGCTCGGTCAAAATCACTTGGGGGCACAGGTCTTGGCCTTGCTATTGTAAAACACATTGTCCAAAGCCATAGGGGCCGATTACAACTGAACAGTAAAATAACAAAAGGCTCCACTTTCACAGTCACCTTGCCTCTTTACAAACAAGTTAAGTAATTATAAATTAAACCACAATCTTTATATAACCTTAACAATGTATAACTATAATGCTTCACAACAATAATCATTCTTATTATTTGTAGAGGTAGTTTACATGGCAAATCCCATACTGAGTTTGTTTGGCCATTCACCTATAAAACCATTACAAAACCACATGCAGACCGTTCTGCAGTGCGTTGAATTACTTGTCCCTTTCTTTCAAGCTATCGCTAAAGAAGACTGGGACAAGGTTGAATCCACTTACAATCTGATTGCTGATTTTGAAGGTAAAGCTGATGATCAGAAACAAGATATCCGTTTGCATCTACCGAAAAGTTTGTTTATGCCTATTAATCGCTCAGACCTTATCCAGCTGCTAAGTAAGCAAGATAAGATTTGCAACACAGCTAAAGATATAGCTGGCATTATGCTCGGGCGCAAACAAGTGGTTCCCAAAAAGATAGCCACTGATATGACAGCCTATGTGAAGTCTGCTGTGGCTGTAGCTGTTGAAGCTAAGGTAGTAATAGATGAGTTAGATGAACTGATTGGTTCTGGTTTTGGTGGTCGAGAAATAGATCGTATCAACCGCTGCATTACAAAACTTGAAAAAGCAGAGGATAAAAACGACAAGCGTCAGATATCCCTGCGCGCTAAATTGCATGAAATCGAAACAGATCTACCCCCCATTGATGCCATGTTTATGTATAAAACCATCGAAGCAATTGGCAACTTAGCCGACCGGGCCCAAAGTGCTGGCGAACAAATACAAGTTATCGTTGCTCGATAGTTACTAATAAATCTAATATCACACAAAACATAGGTTCAAAAAATACTATGGATGTTTTAAACGAATACGGTCAGATTTTACTTATTTTAGCCATTATTTTTGGTGTGTTTATGGCTTGGGGCGTAGGTGCCAATGATGTGGCTAATGCTATGGGCACCTCTGTTGGCTCAGGTGCCATCACATTAAAACAAGCCATCATCATCGCAATGATTTTCGAATTTGCAGGGGCTTACTTAGCAGGTGGAGAAGTCACTGCTACCATTCGTAAGGGTATAATTGATCCCCTTACCCTGCAAGGTACGCCAGAGTATTTAGTGTACGGTATGCTATCTGCACTGCTTGCTGCTGGCACCTGGTTATTGTTTGCATCCATCTTGGGCTGGCCAGTATCAACAACCCACTCTATTGTTGGTGCTATTGTGGGCTTTGCAGCTGTAGCCATCTCTGTTGATGCTGTAAATTGGAGCAAGGTAGGCACTATTGCGGCTAGTTGGATTGTTTCACCAGTGCTAGCTGGTGTTGTATCTTACATGTTGTTCAAAAGTGTTCAGCGCTTAATACTTGATACTGAAAAACCTTTTGAAAATGCCAAACGTTATGTGCCTGTGTACATGTTTATGGTTGGCTTTATGATCACCATGGTGACGTTAATAAAAGGTTTAAAGCATGTGTTTAAAGACATTGGTTTTAGTTTAAACTATTTTGAAATGTCTTTAATAGCCGCTATCGCTGGCCTGATAGTTTCCTTAATTGGTGGCATTATGCTCACGCGTGTAAAGCGTGAAAGCGCTATTGAAGAAGATGATCGTTTTGCTAACGTAGAAAAAGTCTTTGCTGTACTAATGGTATTTACTGCTTGCGCTATGGCCTTTGCACATGGATCTAACGATGTAGCTAATGCGGTAGGCCCAATGGCTGCAGCAATAGCAACTATCAAATCTGGTGCTGTAACAGCTAAATCGACTATGCCTGCTTGGATCCTTTTGGTGGGCGGTGTAGGTATTGTTATTGGTCTTGTTACCTACGGATATAAAGTAATGGCGACCATAGGTACAAAGATCACTGAACTAACACCTAGTAGAGGCTTTGCAGCTACACTGGGAGCCTCTGCAACAGTTGTGCTTGCGTCAGGTATTGGTTTGCCTATTTCTACCACACACACGCTGGTTGGTGCTGTATTAGGTGTGGGTTTAGCCCGGGGTTTAGCTGCAATTAACTTGCGTATAGTGGCTACGATATTCACCTCGTGGGTAATCACTTTGCCTGCTGGAGCAATATTGTCGATTATATTCTTTTACATATTCAAAGTGGTTTTCTCTTAGACTTAAATGAGTATAAGTTTTAATTAAAAAGCCCACGGTGCGTAAAACACCGTGGGCTTTTTTGTGTCTACTGTCTC
>DKMQ01000031.1:0-1122 GCA_002470565.1 Oceanospirillaceae bacterium UBA7410
GCGCCTCCAGCTTTTTGGTAGCTTAATTCCACAGCCAAACCATCATCTAAATTAAAACCAAAGGTGACTTCAGGCATTACGCCAGACTTAGCAAGTATTTTTGAGGAACCAGAAGGCTTAACAGATGGGCTCAAGCTTAGGTTAGCACCTAGTTTTGCATAGTATTTATCTTGTTCTTGTGCGTGGGCGGTGTGGGCAGTTGCCATAAGTGCAACACTTACAGCCACGATATAAGGCGTTTTTAGCATAAAATTGCTCCAGTATGTAATTGAGTATTGGGTGGTTAATTAGGCTGATGAAATCTACTTGATCTATACAGATAATTTGTTAATAACGTAAAAGTACATTACCCACCTAGTATAACTTATATTAATATATTTATACAAAAAATAAGTTATCTTTTTATTAATGCTCAATATTTTAAAATAAGGGTGTTCATTTAAGATTTGTGCAGTGGCATAACTATTGAGCAGGCTAAGCTCTGGTTCTTATTTGTACATTCATGCACAATAGACTTTTAATTCATCAAGTTAGTTTTTAATATGCCAATTTGGGTTGATGCCGATGCCTGCCCAGGCGTCATAAAAGAGATTTTATTTCGCGCCGCAGAGCGTGCGCAAATACCCACCATCTTAGTGGCTAATCAATACATCGCTACACCTGCGTCTAAAGTGATTAGCATGGTGCAGGTAGGCTCTGGTTTTGATGTGGCAGATAATGAAATAGTAAAACGTGTGGTGGCAGGTGACTTAGTGATTACCTCCGACATCCCCTTGGCGGCAGAAGTGGTAGAAAAGGGGGCACAAGCCCTTAGTCACCGTGGTGAGGCCTATACCAAAGAAACCATACGCCAAAGGCTAAGCATGCGTGATTTTATGGAAAATTTACGAAACAGTGGCGTGCAAACAGGTGGGCAGGCAGCTATGAACCATACCGACAGACAAACCTTTGCTAATAAGCTAGACCGGTGGATAGCCAAACAAAATAAACAGGCCAACCCATGAAAATTGCAGACCTTTCTGGTTACCTCATATACCCAAACACGCAAGATGACAATCTTACTAGCCACGTTACAGGCACAGACCACACTGGTTCCCAAGTAGAAGTGGATGTAGTTACAGA
>DKMQ01000031.1:1302-3121 GCA_002470565.1 Oceanospirillaceae bacterium UBA7410
CGCACCTCTGGCTGTGCCCAAGGTACCGTGTTTGGCGATATTATGGAAAAGTTTGATACTATTAATCTTGCCAAAAATACACAGATTCGCACCAGTTGGTTGTATCAGTTGTCTCGTATTATCAATACCACCCCTAGTATTTACCAAAAAGCGGGTGCCATTCACGGCTGTGTATTGTGTCACCAAGCCCAGCCTTTGGTGTATATGGAAGATGTAGGGCGTCATAATGCCATTGATAAAATTGCAGGTTACATGTTTAAGCACAACATTAGCCCAGAAGATAAATGTTTTTATACTACCGGCAGGCTTACCTCTGAGATGGTGATTAAAACGGTGCAAATGCGTATTCCTATCTTAATTTCGCGCTCTGGTTTTACCGCTTGGGGCGTAGATTTAGCTCAAAAAGCAGGTTTAACCCTAATAGGTAGAGCAAAGGGGCGTAAATTTGTGGCCTTGGCAGGGTATGAAAGACTCATTTATGACATTGACGTTAATGAAGTTAATGATGAACCTAAAGGCGTAGGCCGTAAAAATGCAGATTGAAGCTCACCAAATAGTAGGTGTTATTTTAGCCGGTGGTTTGGCGCGGCGCATGGGTGGTGGTGACAAATCGCTGCTGCGCATTGGGGGGCGTAAAATTTTAGACTATGTTGTAGAGTCTTCTTGTGCTCAGTTAAACACTGTCATCATTAATGCCAATGGAGACCCAAAACGTTTTGCAGCATTTGATTTGCCAGTACAAGCGGATATTGTGCCAGACTTTGCAGGCCCATTAGCTGGTGTAGTGTCTGCCATGGCTTGGGTAAAGCGAAATCAACCCAATGTCACACACATCATTACTATGGCCGCAGATACCCCATTTTTCCCAAAAGATTATGTGACTCGCATGGTAGATATGATGCAGTTTCAGGAAAAACGTTTGGCCTGTGCAAGTTACCAAGGCCGCACTCAGCCAGTGTTTGGCTTATGGCCTATCGATTTATTTGATGATTTGTATAAAGCCTTGGTAGAAGATGATTTACGCAAAGTAGACCGTTTTACTGCACCCTATGGTGTGGCCGATGTGCCCTTTGATGAGTTAGCTGCTAATCCATTTTTCAATGTTAATACTCCCCAAGATATCGCCTTGGGTGAGCAGCAGTTGGCAGCAACAAATACGCTACTTACCCATGATTAGTTTGCTAGACAATCTCACCGCCCGTGAGCGAATAGACTCAATTCATCACCTTATGCGAGAGCGCATTTGCTTGTTGGAATATCTCCCATTATCAGTGCTTAGAGAGTCTCAACTAGCGCAAGAATTTGGCTGTAGTCGCACGCCAGTGCGTGAAGCTATAAAACGGCTAGAGTTTGAAGGTTTAGTCACCAGTAAAAATGGTGTAGGCACTATAGTGACAGAAGCCAATTTTGAGTTGCTAAAAGATGTGTATGAAATGCGACTTAAAATAGCTGAGCTCATTGGGAGTATGGGCGTACGGGTTTTACCCATGGCCTTAGTGGATGACCTACAAGCTTTATTAGTGCAGGCCAAATGTTTGTCACCTGATGCAATTGAAGTGCTAACGCTAGCACGCATAAACCATCAGTTGCATGGGCTTGTTTGTCAGGTCATAGGTAACTCGGCTTTAAGGCAGCTCTATGATTTGTATTATTACCAAACGAGTCGCGTTTGGTATCAAAAAATGCCTCAATTTTGGGCCAGTGAGGTGGTGGCTTTAGTTGATGAACTCAAAGACCTTATTGACACCGCACAACGCCAAGATGTGGTTGCGTTGGGTTACATTAAACGCAATTATATTGCCCGTATTATTGACCTACT
>DKMQ01000031.1:3223-5790 GCA_002470565.1 Oceanospirillaceae bacterium UBA7410
GCACTGCAATCGCAGATGCAAACTCAAAATATTCCGTTTGCCTTATTTACTGATGAAAGCTCTATTGCCTATTTAGCAGGCTTTTGGGGCTACCTTGGCATTGAGTTTGGCCGCCCCACCATGTTGGTAGTGCCTGCGGTAGGTGCCCCCACGGTGATCACTCCATTAATGGAGTCTGAAATGGTAGGCGCCATGACCTGGGTGGAAGACATAAGAGTATGGGAAGATTTTGGTAGTAATAGCTGGCAAGCCGCTTTGGCCAAAATTTTAGGCGCTATATTAGGTCCAAGGCCTGAGTCTATCTGGCTAGAGCTGTCTACTGTGCCTGCTATCGTGCGCAATTATTTAGACCAAGATTTTGCTGCCGTGCCTTTATGTGATATCGCCCCTGTATTAGGCAAACAACGCATTATTAAGTCTGCCTTAGAAATAGAAATCATGAGCCAAACAGGCATTATTGCAGGCGCCATGATGCAAGCTGCTCATGAATCTTTGGCAGAAGGTGTGCCTGAATATGAATCGGCTTTGGCAGTGATTAATGCAGGCACCAAAAAAGCGGCAGGCTTTCTTACCGACACAGGTTGGGATCAGTTTGTATCCCCTATGATCCATAATTTACAAATTTTACAAAGTGGTAGTGACACCTCTATGGTGCATAGGCGCGCTAGTGTTCGCACCTATAAAAGGGCAGACCCTGTGTACTTTTGTTTTTGTAATATGGCCCAGTTTAAGCAATATAAATTGGGCTTTGATCGTATGTTTCACATTGGTGAAGTCACCGACCAAGCAGCGCAAGTTCAACTGGCAGCCATAGAGGCACAGCAAGCCGCTATTGCGGCCATAAAGCCAGGCGTGAGTGCGCAGCAAGTGGCTGCAGCAGCCAATGCGGTGTATCAAAAGCGCGGCTATGAAACAGGTTATCGAACAGGCCGCTCTATTGGCGTAGCTTATTTAGAAGCGCCAGAGCTTAAGCATGGTGACAAAACTATTTTACAAGCGGGCATGACCTTTGCAGTAGATGGTGGTATTTCTATTGATGGTGAAACTGCCGGGCGCATCGGTGACTCTATTGTAGTAACGCAAACGGGGTGTGAATACCTTACCCAATACCCACGTCAGTTGCTTGTAACTAACAGCTAATGGCTAATACAACGCTTATTATTGCAGTAGCTCAAGTAGATGCTGCTCGATCTTATGGGGCTGCACGGTTGCAATGGCTAGAGCAGCAGCTACAGTTGGCCAAAAGCCAAGGTGTGGAGCTTTTGGTTTTGCCTGAATTGTTTACTAGTGGTTACCACACTGGGCAGTTAGTAGAGCAGCTTGCTGAAACGGCAGATGGCCCTGCTGCAACAGCCATTATAGCCTTAGCTAAAAGGTATCAAATAGCCATTCACTATGGCTTTGCGCAGCGACAAGGCAATGTTCTTTATAATGCGGCCCAATGCATAGGCCCCCAAGGTGAAGTGCTAGGTCATTATAGAAAGCGCCTATTACCTCCAGGTTTTGAAGCAACTTACTTTACCAAAGGTGAGCATGATGGCTTATTTAGTTGGCGCGGTTTCAACATCGGTATGCTTATTTGTTATGACGCAGAGTTTCCAGAGCTTACCCGAAAGCTGGCCTTAAAAGGTGCCGATATTATACTGGTGCCTACAGCGCTAGGCAGCCAGTGGGGCTGGGTAGCTCAGCAGATGATGCCAACGCGTGGTTATGAAAATGGCGTGTATTTTGTTTATGCTAATTATTGTGGTGAAGAAAGCAGCGGTGAACAAAGCAGTATGGCCTTTTTAGGTGAAAGCTTTATAGCCTCGCCCCTTGGGGAAGTGGTCGCTAGAGCAGGCAGTAAAGAGGCTTTAATAGTGGCAGAAGCGACACTAGAAAGTGTCAAAATTGCTCAAAAACGTTTGCCTTACTTACAAGATTGCCAAGGGCTTTAATAGTTGTTGGAGAACATTATGATCAGTACTAATGGGGTAAAGATAACCTTTGATGCAGGTCGACACTGGCGTGGCAAGGCAGGCTTTGTGCTGCTAGCTACTGAGCAAACAGTTGCAGATGACATGTACCAAATCATACCTGATAGCGTGGGACTGCATTTTTCCAGAGTGGCGATCCCCGATAGCATCACTATTGCCAGTTTAACTGAGCTTGCTAGCGGTTTAGGGGAGGCTGCAAAAGTGATCTTGCCAGACGGTAGCCTTGATGTAATCACTTATGCCTGCACCTCGGGTAGTCTTGTAGTGGGGGAGGATAAGGTTTTTTCAGAGCTTCACAAGGGGGCCCCAAAGGCCAATAAAACCTGCATTATAACCAGCGTATTGCGAGCACTTAAGGCCGTAGATGCCAAACGTTTGGTAGTGGCAACGCCCTATTTGGATGAGATAAACAACCTAGAGAAAGTGTATATAGAAGCCAGTGGGTTTGAAGTGCTGGATATACAAGGGCTACAAATCGAAAAAGACAGTGATATGGTGCGAGTTACACCTGAGTCGATCCTTCAATTTGCACACAGCTTGGATAGGGTAGACGCTGACACTATATTTATCAGCTGCGGTGCCCTTAGGTCT
>DKMQ01000031.1:5888-7366 GCA_002470565.1 Oceanospirillaceae bacterium UBA7410
CTTTTACGCGACTGTTAGTGGTTATTCAGAGCCTTAATTACACTCATTAAACCCAAAGCCTAAGCATCACCGATACCAAAGCTAGCAAAGGGTATGAAGTTCACTAGTGTGCCCTTGGGTATGTTGCCAGTGGCTTCGTCAATCTCTACCAAACCATCTGCGAAGGTCATGGAAGTAAGGATGCCAGACCCATGGGAAGCACTGCGTGCAAGCACGATGGTGCCATTGTCTTGCACCTGCTGATAAACCCTTAACCACTCTCTACGACCCACTTTTTTCTTCACATCAAAACCCAGAGGTTGCGCATAGGCTTTAGGCCGGTGCCAGCCACCGCCACCTATGGCCCTAATGAGGGGCTGACCAAACATAAGTGTGCATACATTACTGGCTACTGGGTTGCCCGGTAAACCTAAAAACAACGCTTTGCCCACTTGGCCAAATGCCAGTGGTCTGCCTGGTTTAATAGCTAAGCGCCAGCCGTGCACTTGCCCAATATCTGCAAGTGCCAAAGCGACATGGTCATGGCTGCCGGTAGACGCGCCACCAGAGGTAATAATAAGTTGGTGATCTTGACTGGCAGCACTGATGGCATGTTTAACAACGTCAAAATCATCTGCCAAAATACCAAGGTCACTCACCTCACAATGAAGACTTTCAAGTAGGGCTTTAAGCAGGTGACGATTGACGTCATAAATGCCATCTTCTGGCAGCTCTTGTCCTAGTTCATACACTTCGTTGCCTGTAGAGAACAACGCAACCTTTACCTTGTGATAAACCTCAAGGGTTGCTTGACCTGCGGCTGCAGCAAGGCCTATATCTTGTGGTCTTATTTGTTGACCTTTAGTGATGATGACATCACCTGTTTTCACATCTTCACCTTGGGGGCGCCAATTTGATCCTGCTTTGCAATCAGTTGGAAAAACCACACCATCTTGGCTTATGGACACATCTTCTTGCATCACTACTGTGTCACAACCCACTGGCATCCTTGCGCCTGTAAGCACTTTTATACAGTGGCCACGGGTCAAGGAGATTTTAGCACTGCCACCTGCATTGGCCTCTTTACTCATAAGAGGCAAGGTGAAATGCTTTGTGCGGCTTAGCTGGTCATGATTAAAGGCATAGCCATCTACAGCCACGTTATCAAATCTAGGGCTATCGTATTTGGAAGTGACATTTTGGGCTAAGCGCCGGTTGATACATTTACCAAGGGCTAAGATTTGGGTACCTAAAAGGGTGCTTTGTTGGTCGCCTATTTGAGTGGCAACAGCCTGTTGCATACGCTGCCACACCAAAGATGCTGGTAATAGTTGTTGGTCTGCACTGTAGCAGTCGTTGCTAGTGCTGGATGCGTTCACTAAGCCTGTGTGCTGTAATATAAAATCGGCCACCTGAACAATGTTGTTAATGTCCAATTGAGGTAGGTCTATGTTTAAGTGATCTTGGTTTGTAGCCACGGCCACAACGTTAGGCATGGT
>DKMQ01000031.1:7439-13190 GCA_002470565.1 Oceanospirillaceae bacterium UBA7410
CAAATCGCAAGGCTCAAATAAATTTAGTAATGTGCTTAGTTCAGACGTGGCTAGCTTTTCATAATCATGCATTAAAGCCCAGCGTTTATCTGTGGACAATAAGGTTTGATGGGCGCCTGCAGCACGATGACGATAGCTGTCTCTGCCAGGCTCGTCTATGTCTACATTGTGGTGAGCATGTTTTACAGACGACACTTTATAACCCATCTGTGTAAGCTGTTTAATGAGCCGTTCTACAAGGGTGGTTTTGCCGTTATTTTTCCAACCCACAATGCCGAAAACTTGCATGCTTTAATTACCTAAAATACTGCATTATATGGTGTGATTGTACTTTATTTTTAGGCAGATGTAGCAGGGGTTAAAGCTTATTTTCGTGATTAGATTCTCACCTTTTAAAGAGCTTATCTGCATACTTCATTTTGGGTCGCAATTGAATAAGACGTAAAGGCCAACTTTGATCACAATAACCTCCTAGATATAAGATTCAGACAGTACTGCCCTCCATAGCATTGCAAAGAACATTAGCGGATGAACCAATGAAAAAATATTCAGGCTTTAGCCTTTTTAAACACTCTCTTAGCCATCATGAAAACTGGCAGGCAGCATGGCGCAGCCCGCAGCCCAAAAAAGAATACGATGTTATTATTGTAGGTGGTGGTGGCCATGGTTTGGCTACGGCGTATTATTTGGCAAAAGTGCATGGCATTACCAATGTTGCTGTGTTGGAAAAGGGCTACTTAGGTGGTGGTAACACCGCCCGAAACACTACTATTGTGCGTTCTAATTATCTTTGGGATGAAGCTTCTAAGCTATATGATCATTCTTTAGATTTGTGGAAAGACCTAAGCCAAGATTTAAACTACAACGTAATGTTTAGCCAGCGTGGTGTTTTAAACTTAGGCCACAACCTGCAAGACATGCGCGACATTGAGCGCCGTGTAAATGCGAACCGTTTAAATGGTATAGACGGCGTGGTATTAAACACTGCAGAAGTAAAAGAAATAGTGCCTGTGATTAACGATTCGCAAGACATTCGTTATCCGGTATTAGGCGCGTCTTGGCAGGCCACCGGCGGCGTAGCCCGTCATGATGCAGTAGCATGGGGCTTTGCCCGTGGTGCGGACAGCTTTGGCGTTGACCTTATTCAACAGTGTGAAGTAACTGATATTATTACTGAAGAAGGTGCTGTAGTAGGTGTACAAACCACTCAAGGCTTTATTGGCTCAAAGAAAGTAGCGTGTGTTACTGCGGGTAACTCAGGTGTGATGGCAGCCATGGTTGGTTTGCGTTTGCCTATCGAGTCTCGTCCGCTTCAAGCTTTAGTGTCTGAGCCTGTGAAACCTATTATCGATACGGTAGTTATGTCTAATGCGGTACACGCCTATGTGAGTCAGTCTGACAAAGGCGACCTAGTGATTGGCGCAGGTACAGACTCTTACAATGGCTATGGCCAGCGTGGTAGTTTCCACATTGTAGAGCATACCTTGTCAGCCATTTGTGAACTATTCCCCATGTTTAGCCGTGTGCGTATGAACCGCGCGTGGGGAGGGGTGGTAGACACTTGCCCAGATGCATGTCCTATTATTTCTAAAACCAGTGTTAAAGGGCTTTACTTCAACTGCGGTTGGGGCACAGGTGGCTTTAAAGCCACGCCTGGCTCTGGCCATGTATTTGCGCACACCTTGGCGCATGATGAAGCGCATCCTTTTGCTGCACCGTTTAGTTTAGACCGCTTTAACACCGGCCACTTAATCGACGAGCACGGCGCTGCCGGCGTTGCTCACTAATTCTTAATAATAAGGAGACTTACACATGCATCATATTTACTGCCCTTATTGTGAAGAAACTCGTGAAGAGGAAGAATATTCCTACACGGGTGAAGCACACATTGAGCGTCCAAAAGACCCAGCTGCTATTTCTGATGAAGCTTGGGGAGACTATTTATTCTTTCGTTCTAACCCTCGTGGCATCCACCATGAAATGTGGTATCACGCGGCCGGTTGTCGACGTTACTTTAACGTGACACGTAACACCCAAAGCTATGAAATACATGAAACTTATAAAATGGGCGAGCTACCAACAGTCACAGCTCAAGTGCCAACACCTGCGCCCAAAGCCGCTCAACAAGGAGAAGCCTCATGAGCCAAGTTAACCGCTTAGCAACAGGCGGCCGTATTGACCGGTCTAAGCCAATGAGCTTTTCTTTTAACGGTAAAACCTTTCAAGGTTTTGACGGTGACACCTTAGCCTCTGCATTACTGGCAAATGGTGTAGGTATTGTAGGGCGTAGTTTTAAATATAGCCGAGCACGTGGCATTTTAGGCCATGGTGCAGAAGAGCCCAACGCTCTAATGCAGTTGCACACAGGCAATGCAGCAGTGCCCAATCCACGTGCCACACAAGTAGAGCTGTTTGATGGCTTAGTGTCTGGTAGTACCAATGGTTGGCCTAGTGCCGAGTTTGACCTAATGGAGTGGGTAGGCAAGATTGGTGGCAAATTTATGCCTGTAGGATTTTACTACAAGACGTTTATGGCCCCCCAAAAGATGTGGATGACTTACGAAAAATTCATTCGTAAAGCGGCAGGCTTTGGCAAGCTGTCTTTAGAGCCAGATCCAGACACTTATGACAAAATAAACGCACACTGTGACGTGATGGTAGTAGGGGCAGGCCCTGCAGGCTTGACTGCTGCTTTAGAAGCAGGACGCAGTGGCAAGCGGGTCATTATTGTAGATGAACAAAACGAATTTGGTGGCACTTTACTTGCTAACAACCAAACAGTAGATGGTGTAGATGCTGCTACTTGGGCAGAGCAAGCTACTGCTCAACTTGAAGCCATGAGTAACGTATTAGTAATGCCTCGCACCACGGCATTTGGTTATTATGATCACAATTTTGTTTGTGCTTTAGAAAGCCGCACAGATCATATTGGCCCTGTGTCAGCATCAGGCTCACGCCAACGTTTACATCGCATTCGTGCTCACCAAGTGATTTTAGCCACTGGAGCCATTGAGCGCCCACTGGTATTTGGTAATAACGACTTGCCTGGCATTATGCTAGCCAACTCTGTGTCTACTTACATTAACCGCTATGCGGTAGTGCCTGGCAATCGCTGTGTAATAATGACAACCAACGATTCTGGTTATCAAACTGCACTAGATATTCAAGCTGCAGGCCGCACTGTTGTAGCCGTTGTGGACTCTAGGCATGCGCCAGATGGCCGCCTTGTGCAACAAGCTAAAGCGGCTGGCATTGAAATAATGACAGGCCATGGCGTCATAGAAGCGCAAGGTAGCAAGCGTGTGACTGGAGCTATTGTTGCACCATTAGATGCGGCAGGAGACACCCTCACAGGCCCAGGTAAAACCTTAAGCTGTGACCTTGTAGCGGTGGCTGGTGGATGGAGCCCTGTAGTGCATTTAAGTTGTCACACAGGTAGCCGCCCTGTATGGCAAGAAGATATCGCAGGTTTTGTGCCTGGCCCAAGTATTCAGAACCAGCATTTAGCAGGTGCTGTTACTGGTGACTACAAGCTATCTCAAGCGCTAAATGCAGGTGTGCAAGCAGGTGCTGCTGCAGTGGGTGTTGAGTCTTCTCATGTATTTGATTGTGGCGATGAGTCTGAAGGTGCTGCTCAAGCATTATATTTAATACCTCACACTAAACCTATTAGCCGTGCGCCAAAGCAGTTTGTAGATTTCCAGAATGATGTGACTGCTGCAGGTATTGAGCTTGCTGCTCGTGAAGGTTTCCAATCCATTGAGCATGTAAAGCGTTACACAGCCATGGGCTTTGGTACAGACCAAGGTAAAACAGGCAACGTGAACGGCATGGCAATTGTAGCTAAGGCGTTAAACAAGTCTATCGCGCAAACGGGCACCACTATATTCCGCCCAGCTTACACACCAGTTACCTTTGGTGCTCTTGGTGGTCGTGATGTTGGCGTGTTGTTAGACCCCGCTCGTCATACAGCCATGCACCCATGGCACTTAGCTAATGGTGCAGAGTTTGAAAACGTAGGCCAGTGGAAGCGCCCTTGGTATTTCCCACAGCAAGGTGAAACTATGCAGCAAACCCTTAACCGGGAATGTTTGGCAGTGCGCAACAGCGTAGGCATATTAGATGCCTCCACTTTGGGTAAGATTGATATCCAAGGTAAGGATGCCCGTGAATTTCTTAACCGTGTGTACACCAACGCATGGAGCAAGCTTGCGCCAGGTAAATGTCGCTATGGTCTGATGCTTAAAGAAGACGGTATGATTTTTGATGACGGTGTGACGGCGTGTTTAAGCGATCAGCACTTTTTGATGACGACTACCTCTGGTGGTGCAGCTGCAGTATTAGGCTGGCTAGAATTATGGCATCAAACAGAATGGCCAGAGCTAGAAGTTTACTTTACTTCTGTGACAGACCAGTGGGCTACCTGTTCATTTGCCGGCCCCAACTCACGTAAAGTGCTTGAAAAACTTTGCACAGACGTAGACCTGTCTGCTGAGGCCATGAAGTTTATGGATTACCGCGAAGGCACGGTGGCAGGCATTAAAGCCCGCATCTTCCGTATTTCCTTTACGGGTGAGCTGTCGTTTGAGGTGAACGTGCCAGCCGACCAAGGCCACTACATGTGGAAAAAGCTAATGGAAGCTGGTGAAGAATTTGGTATTACACCTTATGGCACCGAATCTATGCACGTATTACGAGCAGAGAAGGGCTTCATTATTGCAGGTCAAGACACTGATGGCTCTATGACGCCTCAAGACTGTTTGATGGGTTGGGCTGTGAGTAAAACTAAATCCTTCAGTTTCTTGGGTGAGCGTTCATTTACTCGTCCAGACACGGCACGCGCAGACCGTAAGCAATTAGTAGGTTTGAAGCCTATTGACCCTACGGTTGTGATTCCAGAAGGCTCACAAATTGTAATGGACCCTAATCAGCCTATTCCAATGGATATGATGGGCCATGTCACTTCTAGCTATTGGAGTGAATGTTTAGGCCACGGCATAGCCATGGGCACTGTAAAGAGTGGCTCAGATCGTATGGGCCAAACGGTATACTGCCCACAAGCAGATGGCCGCGTATTAGCTGCGCAAATTTGCAGCCCAGTGTTTTATGATCCAAAAGGAGATCATCACAATGACTAACTCTACACACAATGCTGCAACAGATGTGATGGAATCACCATTGCACCACCACGTAGCACACACCAACGCTGTTGATGCAGGCGTGGTGATGACCGAAGATAAGTTTCGTGGTCACCTTAACTTACGTGGCAATCCACAAGATGCAGATTTTATGGCAGCTGTAGCCTCTGTATTGGGCATGGCGTTGCCTACTGAGCCTAATACAAGTGTCCGTGTTAATGGTTTTGTGGCTTATTGGCTTTGCCCTAATGAATGGCTGCTAATTGTGGCCAGTGGCGCACAGGGCCAGGTAGAGGCAGACCTGCGCCAAGCTGTGGCAGACAAAGGTGGCAATCAACACATAGCTGTGACTGATGTGAGCAGTGGTCAAACTTTGGTGAATTTGTCAGGCTCTGGTTTAGCCCAGCTTTTGCAAAAATCTACTGTGTACGACTGCCATGAGTCTAACTTTCCAGCAGGCAAGGTGGTACAAACCACTTTCGCTAAAACGGGCACTACTATGTGTAAGTTGGAAGATGGTTCTGTGGATCTTGTGATTCGCCGTAGTTTTTCAGACTACTTCTTTTTATGGCTGGCCGATGCCAGTGAAGAATATGGATTGCGTATAGCTTAG
>DKMQ01000031.1:13255-21068 GCA_002470565.1 Oceanospirillaceae bacterium UBA7410
TTTTTATAATAATCTTGATGGTAACTTTCGGCGCCCTGAATAGGGTAAAAGGTTGCTGCATCTAAAATGGGTGTAACGACGTTGTAGTAAGAAAATTCGGCTTCCACAGCTTCTTTAGAGGCTTGAGCTATGGCTCTTTGCTCGTCGTTGGCTACAAAAATAGCACTTAGATAGCTTGGCCCTTTATCACAAAATTGCCCTCTAGCATCAAAGGGGTCTATATTAACCCAATAGTAATCTAGTAGTTCTTTGTAGCTTACTACTTTTGGATCATAAGTGATTTCTACTACTTCGTAGTGGCCTTGGTGGTTGCCGCTATAGGTTGGGTTTTTTGCTGTGCCACCTGAAAAGCCAGAGACCACATCACTCACACCCTCTAATTTTTCAAAATCTGACTCCATACACCAAAAACACCCACCAGCTAGTATGGTCTTTTCAGCCATTACATGAGTAGTGGTGAAAAGGGTCAGCGCGGTGATTAAAATTCCAAGTTTTTTGTTCATGATAATAGTTCTCCATGGTTATCAAAATTTGATGTTGACCAAGTACATCACTTTAATTGACTACTAATGAGCATAGCGAGTGATTTCTGAATAGGGCTCGGGCAGTGATTACATTCGCTCTTTTTATATAGGGTGCATATCCTCGTTAAGTTTAGACTGCTTGTCGTGGTTTTTTTAAACCTTCTTGATGGCTAATGCAAATGCCTAATCAAAAACACACATGGCTTTGAATTACTTACGAAAAAATTCCCCTGTGTTTAAGAAAGCCTTTACTTGGCGGATAACGTCTTTATTTTTCATTAGAAAAGGGTGAGAAACTGGCACTACTATATGGTCACTCATACCCTCCAACTTTGTACTCTCTACCGAAACCTTGCCATCATTAGGTTTAGGCAGCATTAGGGAAAGTATTGGGTTAACTGTTGAACTACCTGCGATAACGCCAACGGGATAATCAACACCGCCCAGTGAATTAGGCACACTGTCGTGTTGTGTGCCCAGCTGCATGCCTGCAGGCCCATTAATGAGTTTAAAGCCGGGTACATTTTTAAGCCTATCTACTACTTCACTGCCTTTATTGGGTGGCCCAAGCATCACCACACGACCTAATGTGCGCATGGTATGTTCACTTAAATATTTGCGCAAAATAATACTGCCAAGGGAGTGTGTAACAAAATTTACTTTGGTTGAAGGCTGACACTGGGCAATGGCCTTGGCAATATGCTCTTTAGCAATGGTTTCTATATCATAATCAGTAGAAGGGTAGGCATAGTTAACTACAGCGTAGCCTTGTGCACTAAGGGCTGCTTTCATGGTTTTCATGGATCGATCTGAGCGGGCCATACCATGAAGTAATATTACACATTCTTTAGCCATTGATAAAAAGCTCCACTTACAGCATTAAAATTAAAATTAAGAGTAATTTAATTTCCCAATCTCGTGTCTTGCTAAGGTAATGTACACCTAGTTTAATAGACACCTTAGCTGTTTACAATGTGCGCAATTAAGAGGCCCAGATGTATATACCCAACAATATTAAAACCCAAGACATCACGAAGGCTCACGATTTAATCGATGAGTTTGGTTTTGGTATTTTGGTGTCTGGCGCTTTAGAGGGCACTCACATTCCTATGGTATTGCACCGCAATGAAGGTGATTATGGGGTGCTTTATAGTCATTTTGCGAAAGCCAACCCCCATTGGAAAGTGCTGGAAGGCCAAGAGGTGTTGGTTATTTTTTCTGGCCCTCATAGTTATATCTCTCCATCTTGGTATGCCCATGCACCTGCTGTGCCTACTTGGAATTATGCAGCGGTGCATGCTGTGGGTACAGTGGCCTTATTAGATGGTGAACAAACCCTCGCTGTGGTGGAAGAAGTGGTGCGTCAATACGAGCCTGCATTGCTTGTAGATCGAAGCATTATCACTAATGAATATAGAGATAAGTTGTTATCTGGTATTGTGGGGTTTAAGGTGCAATTGTCTTCTATCCAGTGCAAGCTAAAGCTTGGGCAACAAAGAGCAAAAGACGACCAATCAGGTGTTTATCATGCCCTTGAACACTCTGCACAGGTTGATGCCAATCAATTAGCCCGCTATATGAAAAAACACGGGCTAGGCACTGGCGATTAACATTGTTTTAATAACTAAATTACCCAAGAGGTCTCTATGAGTATCCATATATCAGCACCTACCTTAAAGGACAAAGCCCAGTGGGAAGCCCTTTATTATGGCTATGCAACGTTTTATAAAGTGCCTATGAATCAAGAGATTCTGGATAATGTTTGGGCATGGATTATGGATGTCGATCATGGGTTTTATTGTTTATTGGCTAAAGATGAGACTGGCCAATGTGTGGGTTTCATGCACTATCGCGCCATGCCTTCACCACTAAGGGGTAAAATGGTTGGGTTTTTGGATGATCTTTTTGTAGAGCCAAAATGCAGGGGTAATGGCGTTGTAGAGGCTTTGTATGAAGCGCTCAATCGCAGTGCCAAAGACAAAGGCTGGCCATTTATGCGCTGGATTACCGCCGACAACAACTACAGAGGCCGTGGTGTTTACGATAAGCTGTCTCAAAGAACACACTGGATAACCTACCAGATGCCCGTAGATGCGTAGCATAATAATATAGACGCAAAACACAGCTCCACTAAACAGACAATAGTGTCATAGTTAGGTAAAATGGGCGGCTATATAGAGCTTTAAGCCGCCACCCCATTTTGTTTTGGAAACCTTGATGATACGCATTACTAATCTACAGTTACCACTTGATCACGATGATCAAGCGTTGAATGACGCTATTTTGGCGCGTTTATCGATCCAGCAAGATGATATGTTGGACTTTGTAGTGCATCGAAGAGGTTATGACGCACGTAAGAAAACTAACATCGTGCTTATTTATACCCTAGATGTAAATACCACTCAAAATGAAACTTTGTTGGCCACTTTCACAGGCGATCAACTGATTAAACCTAGCCCAGACATGAGCTACAAATTTGTGGCCCATGCTCAAACTACTGCACCTGCAAGCCAGCAACGCCCTTTAGTCATTGGATTTGGCCCGTGTGGTTTGTTAGCAGGGTTAGTGCTTGCTCAAATGGGTTATAAACCTATTATTTTAGAGCGTGGTGCTGCAGTGCGCCAACGCACCAAAGACACCTTTGGTTTTTGGCGTAAAAAGATTTTAAATACCGAATCTAATGTACAGTTTGGTGAAGGCGGTGCGGGCACGTTTTCTGATGGCAAGTTATACACCCAAGTAAAAGACCCTAATCACTACAGCCGCAAAGTGCTCGCTGAATTTGTAGCTGCCGGTGCTCCAGAAGAAATATTATTTGTAAGCAAGCCCCACATAGGTACCTTTAGGTTGGTGTCGATGGTAGAAAAAATGCGCGCGCAAATTGAAGAGCTAGGTGGTGAGGTTAGATTTGATGGGCGAGTAGATGACGTGCATATTGACCAGGGCCAGATCACGGGCGTTACTTTGGCCGATGGTGAAGTGATTCACTCTAAACACGTGGCTTTGGCCATAGGCCACAGTGCTCGAGACACCTTTAAGATGTTGTTTGATAAAAAGGTGTATATAGAAGCCAAACCGTTTTCCATAGGGTTTCGTATAGAGCATCCCCAATCTGCTATAGATGAAGCCCGCTTTGGTAAGAATGCAGGCAATGAGATTTTGGGTGCAGCAGACTATAAGCTTGTGCATCACTGCGATAATGGCCGCAGTGTCTATAGCTTTTGTATGTGCCCAGGTGGCACCGTGGTGGCAGCCGCTTCTGAGCCTCATCAAGTAGTCACCAACGGTATGAGTCAGTACTCACGTGCAGAGCGTAATGCCAATAGTGCTATTGTGGTAGGCATAGACCCCTCAGATTATCCAGGCGACGCACTGGCGGGTATAGAGCTACAAAGACAGCTAGAGCGTAAAGCCTATCAATTAGGTGGCGAAAACTACGACGCTCCTGCACAAAGAGTAGGTGACTTTATGCAGGGCAAGTCTTCACAGAAGTTGGGCGCTGTAGAGCCCTCTTATAAGCCAGGTATTAAGCTCACAGACTTAGCTGATGCTTTGCCAGATTTTTGTATTGATGCCATTCGGGAAGCTATTCCCGTGTTTAACCGCAAGGTAAAGGGCTTTGCTTTAGCTGATGCCCTGCTCACGGGGGTGGAAACACGCACGTCAGCGCCTATTTGTATTAAACGTGGGCAAGATATGCAAAGCATCAATACTCAAGGCCTGTTCCCCGCAGGAGAAGGTGCAGGGTATGCGGGTGGTATTATGTCGGCAGCCATTGATGGTATTAAAATAGCAGAAGCCATGGCTTTGAGTATGAATCAGCCTGACTAAACAGTTGCGTGCCACACGCACAGCTTGGTTAAGTTAAACTGAACATTAATCTTATATGATGATCATGATTTTGATTATCACCTTATCTAACCTAAAGAGAACATCATGCTAGCGACTTATTCATTTGCCATTTGGGGCCTTTGGCTCATGCTAACCACTGTTTTTGTACAGGCTATGGTGGCATCTGTAGCACACCGCAAACAAAAGCACTATGTACCAGGTATTATTGACGAAAAACTAAGTCATGAGTCTTTTGTCTTTAGAAGCCATCGCACCTTCTTAAACTCACACGAAAACTTATTGATGGTGTTTGGTCCAGCTATGTTGGCTATGCTAACTGGCATGGATGCATATTGGCTGGGTATGCTGGTGTGGGTGTATGCCATTGCACGCATACTCCACATGAGCTTGTATTATGTGGTGGCAACAGAAGCTAATCCTAGCCCTCGTAGTTATTTCTTTATCGTGGGTTTTGTTGCTAATTTGGCACTACTTATTATGCTGGGTGTCCACTTGGTGGCTTAGTTTTAACTACAAAAAGAGTCGCTCATAGGTCCAAAAAAGACCAATCAGTGAGATTAGAATTGAGACTGGGATCACTACCCATTGACGATATAGCTGCTGCCTTTTTATTATCCAAAAGACGCACAAAAAGGCAGCAGCAATAACCGATAATTGTCCAACTTCAACGCCAACATTAAAAAATACCAATGCTGTTGCAAAGTCTGACTCGGGTAGCCCAAGCTGGTTTAACACCCCAGCAAAGCCCATGCCATGCAATAAGCCAAACAAAAAGACCACCACCACGCGCCTTATTTTGACCGTCTTAACAAAGATGTTTTCAATACCAACTGCAACAATGGATAGGGCAATCAAAGGTTCAACGATACTAGGTGACAGGCTAATAACGCCATAAATCGTTAAGCCTAAAGTTATGCTGTGCGCTAGAGTAAATGCTGTGACTTGCAATAATAAAGGGTGCAGCCTAACACTGAGTAAAAATAGCCCCAATACAAAGAGAATATGATCTAAACCCTTGGGCACAATATGTTCAAAACCTAAAACGGCATATTCAACAGCCACCTGAGTAAACGGTTTGGGAACATAAGTTGTGTTTAATTCAAATGGAGGGCTCATTGCACCTTTGGTCAACCAATGAGATGTTTTTTCGTGTGGCGTTTTATCATAGTAGAAGTGGGCAATATTGTTGCCAAACTTTTTTGGATACTGCCAAGTAACCTGCTGTTGGTCATCATTTGGACTTGGAATTAACGCCAATAAATGAATATTAGATAAGCGTGATTTGTCTAAGTTACCTATAGTGGGAATGTTGAGTTTAACCAATAATAAATCACTCTTAACCCCATCAAACGCCAAGCTAAGCTCAGATATAATAGATTCTTCAAATAATTCAAACTCATTACTTAACTGCTGCGCAGACAATGCGCGTAGCTGGTTGTAACGCTGCGTCTGGGGTGAGTCATCGGTATCGTCATGGCTTGAATCGATGCCTGCAATAAGGCTTTCTATATTTGTTTGAATGTGTACCTTTACAGAAGCGTTTTGGGTAAACTCTAAGTCTACTATCGCAGGGCGCATTTGGTGTGCCTTGGCGCTTTGAGCTAACAGTAATAGGCTGAACGTGACTAACATTAATCGAAAAAGAATCATGAAACCGATCACCTTTTTATTTTTTAGCATTCTTGTGACCAGTAGTACGGTTATTCGGGCCCACGAATTTTGGTTAGAAGCGCAACCATTCTACCAAAAAACCGACCGAACGACAGAAATTACCATCAATGTTGGCCAGCAAATGGACGGTCAATCACTGCCTAACATTCCTGCTTGGTATCGACAGTTTGACGCCATAACAAGTGATGGGTTAAAGCCTGTGGGTGGCGAATTGGGGCGTGATCCAGCAGGGTATGTAAGTATTAAAACACCTGGAGTTTATGCTATTGGTTATGAAAGCATGAAAAAATCCGTTACTTTAAAGCCAGAAAAGTTCACACAGTACCTAAAACAAGAAGGCTTAGAAAAAATTATAAAATATCGTGATCAGCTCAATGAAAGTGAAAAAAATGGCTTTGAGCTCTTCTATCGTAATGTTAAGGCAATCATTAAAGTAGGCGATAAGAATGAACATAATTTTTATAACTATGATTTTAATCATCCGTTGAACATAAGCCCACTACAAAACCCCTATGAGCTATCAAAGGGAGACGATTTACGTGTTCAACTGACCTTTAAGCAAAAGCCAGCGGCAAACTTATTGCTACATGGAAAAATAAAAAATAAACCCGAATTTGATCTTAGTTTGCGCACTGACGCAAAGGGCTATGCCACCATACCGTTGGCGCACACGGGAGTTTGGTTGCTTCACACAGTTGAAATGATACGCTCTGAACAACCCAATATAGACTGGGAAAGCTACTGGGCTAGTCTAACTTTTGAAATTCGCTAATTTTATAAATACTTAAGGATGTGCCGCTTGACGATAGAAGTTAACCATCCACCCAAATAATAGCTGCATATCAGGGTGGCCTTCAAGGTTAGCCATACCTTGCGCCCTTAAGGTGGGGTGTTTTGCATAGGTTTCGTAGGACAAAATACCTTCTATCATCTTTGCAGTAAACTCAGGGTGCCCCTGAATGCCCAACATGTGTGGGTTATATTCCACCATATAGTTTGGGCAAAAGTCACTTTTTGCTAACACTTTTGAGCCACTTGGCAACTGCACAACTTGGTCTTGGTGAAACACCATAACGTCTATTTTAGACGTTTTAGGCTGCATGTAGGCGGTGTCTGCCACAATGGTGTTGTGAGATAGCCCAATGCCCCAGCCCTTGCCACTTAGCTCTACCTTACCTCCCAGCACTTGCGCCATAAGCTGATGCCCAAAACAAATGCCTACGGTGGGTTTTTTAGCAGTATCAAGCTGCTTGATAAAATCACTTAGCGTGTGAATCCAAGGGATGTCGTCATACACGCCTTCAGGGCTGCCGTTTACTAGCCACACATCACATTGGTCTACAGATTTTGGAAACTCTCCCTCATGCACACTAAAGTCTGAAAATGTAATGTTAGGGTCTACTGCCAAAAGCTGTTGTCTAAATATGGCAGAATAATCTAGCCCACCCACAGTGTCTAAAATATCTTCAAAGCTGTGGCACAGTAAAAGACCAATATGTAAGGGTTTGTTCATGGGTTTAACCGCATCAATAAAAATTAAATTAAAACTAAAAAAAAGACTCCACTTAGAGGAGCCTTTTTGTTTTTTCCCTGCTTAAGTGTATAACTTAACCTGGGGACATGCCACGTAGCCTTTCACTGCGACGGCGCAATAGCTCTAACACGGTGAGCAGCATTATTGACATCACTACTAAGATGCTGGCCACTGCCAAGATAGTAGGGGAGATCTGTTCACGTATACCGGAAAACATTTGACGAGGAATGGT
>DKMQ01000031.1:21220-38911 GCA_002470565.1 Oceanospirillaceae bacterium UBA7410
GTGGCTGTCACTGTGATAATGACAAAAGGCACACCCAATGTAACGTGAGCCAATATAACACCTGTGTAGGTTTTAGCGATGCCTATAGAAGAATAGAAAAAGAACATGCCTGTTGCGGTAATAACCAAAGGTACGATCATAGGCGAGATGAGCAAGCTGGTAATCAATGCTCGTTGGGGCATTTCTGGGCGTGATAAGCCTAGTGCAGCTAGTGTGCCTAAAAAAGTTGCGATAAGAGCAGACACCGTAGCAATAAAGAACGAGTTTCGTGTTGCACGTATCCACTGAGCATTGTTCCACATGTCTGACCACCAGCCTACCGTGGCAGCAGGGTCTTTCATGCCGTTGTGTAAAATATCTAAGTACCAACGAATAGAGTAGGCATCAGAGTCAAAGTTGAGCATACCATCGGTAAAGGTAAAATAAGGCTCGGCATTAAACGACAAAGGCATAATGATCAGCACAGGGGCAATCAAAAACACCAATACACTCGCTGTAAACACCAAAAACATATAACGGGTAAAGCGCTCACCTAAGGTAGCGTATGCTGGCATTTTTTCCATAAAAAATAATGGAATGCCAAAGATCAATAAAAACCCAACAGCAGCTTTTGCAGTGCCTGTAATTAACACTACCAATACTGTGCATAAAGCTAAGTATGCGTAGGCTCGGCCTTTGTTTTTAATCTGTTTTTTTAAAGAATTAATCATGTGAGTGTCTCAATTATGCCTTAACCGAATTTTAGTTTGTCTATGCCGATCAATCGGTTGTAAATCCAGTAAAATATCAATACAACCACTAACAACATGGCGCCCAATGCAGCACCTAAGCTCCAGTTAAGAGATTTTTGAATATGATATGCAATAAGATTAGAGATCAACAGGCCATCTTGTCCACCTACTAAAGCCGGCGTAATGTAGTAACCAATAGCCAAAATAAACACCAATAAGGTTCCAGCAGCAAGCCCAGGTATGGTCAGTGGAAAATACACACGACGATAGGCATTAAATGGCTTAGAACCCATAGATAGCGCGGCACGCATGTAGGTGGGCTGAATAGTTTTCATGACCGAATACAGCGGTAACACCATAAACGGTAATAATATATGTACCATAGCGATAATGGTGCCCGTTTGGTTGTAGATCATTTGTATACGACCATCCTCACCAATTACACCAAAATAAACTAACAGGTCGTTGATTACACCTTCAGTTTGCAATATAGCGATCCAAGCGGTGGTACGTACTAAAAGTGAAGTCCAAAAAGGTAGCAACACCATAATCATCAATAAGTTAGACTGACGCAGGGGTAAAATAGCCAGTAGATAAGCCACAGGATACGCTAGTAATACACAGATAAAGGTAATCAGTGCGGCTAGCCACATGGTTTTAACAAAGTTATTTAAGTAAATTTGATACAACTCATCGGCTTGCACTATTTCGCCAACCTCATTGTATTTCATGTCCATGGCAGCAATATAAAAAGACGGTGAAATGTCATGGGAGGCGCGTTGTAAGGTAAGCCACACTTGTGGATTAGCCCATTTTTTATCAAGCTTTATGAGGGCTTCTTTGTAGGGCCCTTCAGTAATCTTACCTACTTTACGGGCAGACTTGGTAAACAAGCTTCTGCTACCTGGCATTTCGTAGTTAATGCGAGTTGCCATGTTGCCAGCAGTGCGGCCAACTTCACGCACTTTTTTAGCAATGGCTAAATCTTTGACAAAAATCTCAAAAATTTCTTCCGAAGGTAAACCTTGCCCGTCCCAGCTCTGGATGGCAACGGCAAACTTGGGCACTACACCAGACACCTTGTCGTTATGCATACTGTTAAACAGCATTTGACCAATAGGGAAGACAAAACTGATCAGCAAAAATAATACTAATGGTAAGGTTAGTAAAAACGCGCGGCGGCGCTGAATTGCGGTGGTTTTGGCTAGCTTCTGCTTTAATGGCAGAGTATCGGTTTGATCTATAGATGGGTTCGCAGTAGTCATAAACAGTGAGGTATCTAGAAAAAAAGAAACAGGGCGAACCTAATTAAAGGCTCGCCCTAGGAGGTAAGTCAAAGACTTACTTAGTTAACCATGCGTTGAAACGCTCGTTTAACTGGTCAGCGTTATCTGCCCAAAACTCAAAGTCGTTTTGAAGTGCACGCTTGAAGTTATCAGGAGCAGTAGGCATATGGATTGCCATGTCTAGCTCTGGCTTGTCATGGAAAGAACCCACTAGGCCAAATGAAGACTTACGTAGAGGACCGTAAGGGATCCAGCTGGCTTGGTCTGCAAGAGGTTTAGTACCTGTAGAGAACTTAACAAAGTCCATAGTGGCCTCTTGGCTTGGAGCGCCTTTAGGAATTACCCAAAGGTCCAAGTCCCAAATCTGGCCGTCCCAGTTGATTACAAATGGCTTGCCTTCAGAAGCAATTGCGTTAAATACGCGGCCGTTGTAAGCAGTAGTCATAGTCACTTCGCCATCAGCTAAAAGCTGTGGTGGTTGTGCGCCTGATTCCCACCATACCATTGAATCTTTGATGGTATCTAACTTAGCAAATGCACGGTCAATACCAGCATCTGTAGATAGCAATTCGTATACGTCTGCTGGCTCAACACCGTCAGCCATAAGAGCGAATTCTAGGTTAGGCTTAGCACCTTTGCGCATGCCACGCTTGCCTGGGAATTTGCCAAGGTCAAAGAAGTCTGTAAGGCCATCAACGCCTTGGATCTTGCTTTCATCATGGATGAAGACAGTAGACCAAACGATGTTACCTACAGCACACTCTACTAGAGCGCCAGGAAGGAAATCTTCAGAAGCTGGAACACCGTTGTCGCCATCTGGCAATGTTGAGTGATCCATTACTTCTAGGATACCTTCGTCACAACCACGGATGGCGTCAGAAAGCTCAACGTCTACTACGTTCCAAGTAACGTTACCCGCTTCTACTTGTGCTTTAATTTCGGCTAAGCCGCCATTATAGTCTTCAGATACGATGGTGTTACCAGTTTCAGCCATCCAAGGCTTGTGGTAAGCCTCTGCCTGTGACTTAGTGTAAGCACCACCCCAAGATACTACGGTGATAGACTCTGAATGACTAGCTGCAAAAGCACTACCGGACATCATGGTGGTAGCAACTGCTGCGGCGATCAAGGTCTTGTTTACAAGCTTGTTCATTGTGTATTTCTCCAAGTTTTTGTTATTAAGAATTGTTGCAACAATTCAGCTAGGCGTTAATGCGCATATAAAAAATTATGCATCAAGCGCCAAGCAATCCTCCATCTTCCAACCGATCGGCACTGTATTGCCTTCTTGCAATAAGCTATTAGCGGTTGAGTTAGGAACTTTGACGATAAAATCGTCGTGTCCGCAAACGGTAAACCGAGTACGGATATGATCACCATGGTAGATTAACTCTTCTACCCTGGCTGAAAATAAGTTGTCTACGCTGCTGGGTTCTGGGTTAACAAAAACCCGCTCAGGGCGCAATGAAACCGTGGTGCGATCGCCTACAGCGTGCACGTTAATTTTCGTCGCTACAAGGACATCGCCGTTGTCGCTTAATATATCTACCTTATCCCCACTGATAGCAGTTACTTTGCCCATCAAACGGTTGTTTTCACCGATAAAGTTGGCAACGAAGGCATTTTGTGGCTTTTCGTATAGGTCTGCTGGTGCAGCGCACTGTTGCACGATACCGTCTTCAAATACCGCAATGCGGTTTGACATGGTAAGTGCTTCAGTTTGGTCGTGAGTAACATATACTACGGTTAGGCCAAGCTGTTCGTGCAAATGCTTAATTTCATATTGCATTTGTTCACGTAGGTTTTTGTCCAATGCACCTAAAGGCTCATCCATCAACACTAGGTCTGGATCGAAAATTAAAGATCGGGCCACGGCCACACGTTGTTGTTGACCACCTGAAAGCTGCATAGGGCGACGGCCACCAAAGGCGCCTAGTTGAACCATGTCTAGAGCTTTTTTGACACGTTCTTCACGCTCAGCTTTAGGAATCTTTCGCACTTCTAAAGGGAAGGCTAAGTTTTCTGCCACAGTCATGTGAGGGAATAAGGCGTAGTTTTGGAATACCATACCAATGCCGCGCTTATAAGGCGGTACATTGTTGATCACTTTACCTTTTAGGTAAATTTCACCTTGGGTAGCAGGTTCAAAGCCAGCCAACATCATTAAACAGGTGGTTTTGCCAGAACCTGATGGTCCAAGCATGGTGACAAATTCACCAGGGGCAACATCTAAGTTGAAATCTTTAACGACGAGGGTTTCGCCATCGTAGCTTTTTTGAATATTTTCAAAGCGTACAAGTGGTGTTTCACCAGTCATAGGGGGAGCTCTTTTGTTATTGAGAAAAGATAATGTGAGGCTTGTAGGGAGATAATATGTAGCTTCTCCCAAAAGGATCACATAGCGAACATCTAAAGTAACGTTAAACACTGTTACGAAACAACCCCATTGCAACAACTTTGACGCAAATAGGTAAACTAGTGTCAATAAAAGGTATTTTTTGTATTGACGACACTTTAACTATTACAAATGAAATCAACATGATAGATTTTTTTTATACAAACTAATATTCAAAATCTATCGTGATCATCATAGTTCTAATCAAATGGAAAAACAAAACAGACTACATTTACGCGGTAAATAGGCCGTTTTGGCTGGTTTAG
Organism: Oceanospirillaceae bacterium UBA7410; assembly: GCA_002470565.1. Classification (GTDB taxonomy): domain Bacteria; phylum Pseudomonadota; class Gammaproteobacteria; order Pseudomonadales; family Balneatricaceae; genus Njordibacter. The sequence goes on from DKMQ01000031.1 coordinate 25,899, forward strand.
AAATACGTACCTTTATTAACTATTTAGAATGCCATTTAAATTAAGCATTACGCGCCACTAATAAGTGGCTAGGCTATGGGTATCGCCATCGACAGTAAGGCTTTGACCAGAGATTTTAGCGCCTAAGTCACTAAAGCTAAATACAATCATATTGGCAATATCTTGGGCATCAACAAATGTAGACATAGACGTGTTTTTAACATTGTCGTGGCGCACTTTTTCTAAGCTTTCACCCGTAGCCTGTGCGATGCTGCTGATGACCCGATCCATGCGCTCGCCATTGACAGCGCCTGGGCACATGCAGTTGACTCTCACGTTAAATGGCCCCAGCTCCATTGCCATGGTTTTGGTGAGCCCTACAATAGCCCACTTAGCACAGGCGTAGGGGCTGCGCATGGGGTAGCCATACAAACCTGCAGTAGAGGATAAATTCATAATAGCGCCGCCATGTTTTTTGAGTAGCGGTATGGCGTGCTTGGATACATAAAAAGTGCCATGTAAATTCACATCAAAAGTGGCTTTCCATGCGTCAATATCTAGAGTTTCTAGTGGGCCTGCAGGCCCGGAAGTACCTGCGTTATTAACTAAAAAATCTAATTCACCGGCAAACGTCTGCTCTAATTGAGCAAACATTTGTGTCACTTCATCTGGTTTGGCCACGTTAGTTACACTGCTTGATATCATGGGGTAGGCCTGCTTTAAAGCAGCCAGTGCTTGGGTATCAATGTCACACACGTGTACTTTTGCACCTGCATTCATCATGGCAATAGCTGTGGCTTTACCCAAACCTGCAGCGCCTGCGGTGATCAATACTTTCTTGTCTTTAATTCCTTGCATGGAACTCTCTTTATTGTTTTTAATGGGCCTGATACTGAACCAGTTTAAAAGTGTGAGCTTGTATATATCCGTAGTATATCTGTCTGTTTTTGATAAGAAGCCAGCCTGTGTGTATAGATACACTGCTTCCTGTCTGTTTAATACTGAGCTTTTATATGTCTCCATCGCCTAAGAAGAATTCCACTACCACCAATTTACTGTTCTATATTAATGGACAGTGGTGTAAGCCACAAACAAGCACACAAGTTTTACCTGTGATTAACCCAGCAACACAAAACGCCTTTGCCAGTGTGTGCCTGGCTAATAACATGGATGTAGATGCAGCGGTTAATAGTGCAGCTAAAGCGTTTGACCGGTGGAGCCAAACGACATTGCAACAACGCATAGTAATGGTGGAGGCATTTCTAGTAGCCTATGAAAAACGCTACCAAGCCATCGCTAACGCCATTACCCAAGAGATGGGAGCGCCTGCGTCCATGTCTTATGACATACAAACCGAAACGGGAGTAGGGCATACGCAGGCCCACTTGGTGGCAGCTAGAGAGGCACTGTTAGATGAGCCTATCGGCGACCATGGTCAATTGGTAAAAGAGCCCATTGGCGTATGTGTGCTTATCACCCCTTGGAACTGGCCAGTTAACCAAATTGTTTGCAAAGTGATTCCAGCATTGCTTGCAGGTTGCACTATGGTGCTAAAACCCAGTGAGCTTACGCCTATGTCAGCCCAACTATTTGCGCAATGTGTGCATGAAGCGGGTATTCCCAGTGGCGTGTTTAATATGATTCATGGCACAGGGGCAGATATAGGCGATTATCTGACCAGCCACCCATTAGTAGACATGGTGTCTTTTACAGGGTCTACCCGTGCAGGTGTGGCGATCGCTAAATCTGCAGCGACCAGTGTGAAGCGTATGAGCCAAGAGTTAGGCGGCAAATCTGCCAATATTATATTTGCTGATGCCAACCTTGCTGAACAAGTAGAGCTAGGTGTGCAAGCATGCATGCTTAATAGTGGCCAAAGTTGTGATGCCCCAACACGTATGTTGATTGAGGCCAGTGTATATGACCAAGTGGCTGAGCTAGCCAGAGCTAGCGTAAACAACATTGCCTTAGGTGATCCGCAACGACAAGGTGATCATTTGGGCCCAGTAATCTCTCAAGCACACTGGCATAAAGTACAAGCTCTTATCCAAGTAGGTATCGATGAAGGCGCTACTTTGTTGTCTGGTGGTGTAAATAACCCCTTAGGTTTTGAGCAAGGTTATTACGTTAAACCTACACTTTTTGGGGATGTGAATAATGAGATGGCCATTGCTCAAGAAGAAATTTTTGGCCCCGTTTTAGTCTTGATTCCTTTTAAAGATGAAGCACAAGCGATCACTATTGCTAATGATAGTCCATACGGCTTGGGCGCTTATGTGTCTACCCAAGATATGGCTAAGGCACACCGGGTGGCGCGCAGATTACGTGCTGGCACAGTGCATATTAATATGGCTGATTTGGAATACTGCATGCCTTTTGGTGGTTATAAACAATCGGGCAATGGGCGTGAATATGCTGCTTTTGGACTCCATGAATTCCAAGAAGTAAAAGCTATCGCAGGCTATCGTTAAAATATTGTGAACAATAAAAATTAAACTTAAAGTCGTAACTACACAGGTTAATAAAATGAAAATAGGTTTTGTAGGGCTAGGTAATGTAGGCAGTAAGTTGGCAGGTAGTTTATTACGCAACGGCTATGACGTTGTTGTGCGTGATCTTAATGATGAATTTGTGGCTGATTTTGTAGCACGTGGAGCAACCAGTGCCGATTCCCCAAAACAACTTGCACAGCAAAGTGACATTATCATTACCTGTCTACCATCGCCTGCAGCTTGTTCTGCTGTAATGGAGGGCAGTGACTTGGCTGAGGGTGTGATTGCAGGTTTGTCTGAAGGTAAGATATGGCTAGAGATGTCCACCACAGATGAAAGCGAAATACGCCGCATTGGCGCACTGGTTAAAGCCAAAGGAGCAGAGCCTGTAGACTGCCCTGTGTCTGGTGGTTGCCACCGTGCCGATACAGGTAATATTTCTATTTTTGCAGGTTGTTCTCGAGCTGCATTCGAGCGCGCCTTACCCGTGCTCACTACCTTGGGCAGGCGGGTTTTACACACAGGTGCTTTAGGTACGGCCTCAAAGCTTAAAGTGGTGACTAATTACTTAGCCACAGCGCATTTAGTGGCTTTAGGTGAAGCATTAACCGCTTGTAAGGTGATGGACTTAGACATGAACGTAAGTTACGAGGCTATTAAGGCCTCTTCTGGCACGTCTTTTGTTCACGAAACAGAATCACAGGTTATTCTAAATGGTTCACGAGAAATTAATTTCACGGTAGACCTTGTGCTCAAAGACGTTGGCCTTTTTAACACCCTCACCCAAAGAGAAGGCATGAAGTTAGACTTGGCACCTTTGTTAGTAGATATCTTTACTCAAGCCCAAGATGACTTTGGGCCACGGGAAAAATCGCCCAATATCATCAGGCGTTATGAAGAGCCTATGGGCGTTAAAGTATTAGGTCACGGTTTTCCAGCTGATATTGTAGATGATGAGCCAGAAGAAGCAGGTCACGAGCTCATAGCAGCCGGTCGTCAAGATGGCCACATAACCTAGCTTGCGCTTTACGTAAAGTGCAGTTCGTTTTAGCAGCAGCAAAGTATAGTGTCATTTTAACTATAAATAATTTCTGGAAAGTAATGTAAAGTGGTTTGAATGATGTCTTTTTTATGAGTTTTTTCTGGGTATAAGGCAAATATTTCTCTAGTAAAAATGGGTGCGCTATCTACATAAAACAGTAGGCCACTATTGATGTGCTTTGTCACTAGCTGCCTAGGTAGGTAGGCACTTCCTCCATTGGATAAAATATAATCCAATGCCACTCTTGGTTGGCTAATTAAATGCTTTGCTGGGGCGGCGTTGGGGTATGTTTTGGTGTACTGTAAATTGATTGATTCACCATAATCTACACTAATAAAATCGTTTATTTTTTGACCTTTATCGCTTAGATCTGGCTCAGTAGTGACTAAGTGAAGGGGCACAGAAGTTACTTTCTCAGTGACTAACTGATCCGCGACCAAGGGGTCAAATGTAAATGCGATATCAATGACGCCATTTATCAAACCCTTTTTCAACTCTAATTGATGATGAGTTTGCGTAAGAAAGCTGACGTTTTCCATGTTTTTGCTAATTTTATTCAACCACTCTTGCAATGCAATGTCCCAGATTGACATCATGCTGCCAATGGCCAGCACAGACTTTTTGTCATCAACCAATGATATTTCTTGTTTAACTTTTTGCCACATAAATACTAATTCAGTTGCAGGTTTAACGAACCTGTTGCCCTGTGGTGTCATTTTTAACTGCTTTTGACTGCGGTCAAATAAAAACACACCTAAGTCTTCTTCTAATAACTTTATACGCGCACTGACTGCAGACTGAGTCACAAATAAATTTTCTGCAGCCACTCTAAAGTGAAGTGTTCTACTCACTTCTAAAAAGGTATTTAGTAGTTCAATTCTCATAGTCTCTTCTGCACGTTGATAGATTTTTAGAACATGTAGTTTAATCAATTTTTTTTGTTAAACAAGTCATTATTTTTCGTTTTAATTGTTATCTAAAATCTATTAGAATCCTTTTTTTTTGAATATACGCGCCTGAATCAGGCCTCAAAGGTCATTACGAAGACATTATGAAAATCGCAATTTTATCCAGAAATCCTAATTTATATTCTACTAGGCGTTTAAAGCAAGCGGCTCAAGAGCGTGGACATGAGGTTGATGTGATCGATACTCTGCATTGTTACATGGATATCACCAGCAGTAAGCCAACCGTGCGCTACCACGGCGTAGAATTACCTAAGTATGATGCAGTCATTCCGCGCATTGGCGCGTCTATTACCTTTTACGGCACAGCGGTGGTTAGACAATTTGAGATGATGGGTACTTTTATTGTCAATGAATCCATTGCTATCAGTCGCTCCAGAGATAAATTGCGCTCGATGCAATTATTGTCGCGCAAGGGAGTGGGCCTACCTAGAACTGGATTCGCTAATAAGCCTGATAATATTAGAGATTTAATTAAAAATGTCGGTGGAGCTCCTGTAGTTATTAAACTACTGGAAGGTACGCAAGGTATTGGTGTGGTATTGGCTGATACAGCAAAAGCTGCAGAAGCGATTATCGAAGCTTTCATGGGGTTAAAGGCTAATATTTTGGTGCAAGAGTTTATAAAAGAAGCCGGTGGTGCAGATATTCGTTGCTTAGTTGTAGGGGGCAAAGTGGTTGCTGCAATGAAGCGACAAGGTGCAGAGGGGGAGTTTAGATCTAACCTGCACCGTGGTGGAGGTGCAGAGCTTGTGAAACTTACAAAGCAAGAGCGCGCTACCGCTGTGAGTGCCTCTAAAATTATGGGATTAGGCATGTGTGGTGTGGATATTTTGCGTGCCGAGCGTGGCCCTGTGGTGATGGAGGTTAACTCCTCTCCAGGCTTAGAAGGGATTGAAAAAGTGACGGGAAAAGACCTTGCGGTTGTAATCATTGAACACATTGAAAAACATGCACATGTCACTTCAAATAAAACCCGTGGCCAAGGTTAAGTGCTTAAAAAGGTCAGTAGCATTTTTTTGCTAAAAGAGATTAAGGGTTACGATGGAAAAATTAAAAAAAGGCATCATTGGTGCCGTAGAATTATGTTCTTTACCTGTTTTGGGCCTATTTGACATCAAGGTGAGGGTGGATACGGGTGCCAAAACATCATCATTACACGTTGATAACATACAAGTGCTTGATATAAATGGTGTGTCCAAAGTGCAGTTTGATATCCACCCAGACAAACACGATGTGCAAAGCATACTCACCATGTGTGAAGACATTATCGATTTTAGAGTCATAAAATCTTCCAATGGAGACGAAGAACAAAGATATGTGATCAAAAGCCCCATTAAATTAGGCAGTGATCAGTGGGACATTGAAATAACATTAAGTAATCGGGCGCAAATGACCTATTTGATGTTACTTGGCCGTGAAGGGCTTGGCGCACGTTTTTTAGTAGACCCTGCGTTAGATGCTACCAATATTCTTAATTAGCGAGTCAGTATTGAGGAAAAATAATGAATGATAATGCGCTGGATCAGCTGTCCATATTGATCAATAATATTTTAACGACACAAAATGCTGATGAGCTAAATGACGTGCTCAAAAATGTAGAAACCTTATTGTTTAATGAACAATATGCCCTATTAATTGAAGCGGTACCGCTGGATAAACGTATTGCCGTGTGGTTGAGTTTTACTGCTGAAATTCAACGCATTACGTTTATTCAGATTAAAAAAGAAACGCGACGGTTATTAATTGATCAACTTTCTGATGAAAGCTGTTTTGAATTATTGGCACAGCTTGATTTTGAAGAACTATTGGAAATTGCAGAAGCACTACCAGATCGTTTTTTGAACTATGCAATTAAACAGTTAGATGACTCGCAAAAAACACTTTATCAGCAAGCACAACAATATTTAGACAGTCAGCTAGGACATTGCCTAGACTATAACTATGTGCGCATTTCTGAATCCCTCAAAGTAGCAAGTGCCAAGCGTTTAATCACCAAAGGGTTGAATCAATACACAGAAGATTTTTATGCTGTAAATAAACAGGGTGTTTTAACAGGTGTGGTGGCGATTAATAGCTTATTAAAAGCAGATGACACCATGTTATTACGTGAAATTTTAAACGATGATTTTATTAAATTGGCAGGCAGTAGTGAGCTTTCAGTTGCGGCCGATGCACTTCTTCTATCAGGTAAAATGTCACTGCCTGTTTGTGATGACAAGGGCATTTTTATTGGCCGCTATACTGTGGCCTCAGCCTATGCAAATAAGCAGATAGAAGCTAATAGTAAGTTAACTCAATCAGGTGGACTCAACAAAGACGAAGATTTATTTTCTAGCGTTAGACAAAGCGCAAAAAACCGAAGTGTGTGGTTGGGCATTAATTTAATCACTGCGTTTATGGCCTCTGCGGTCATTGGCATGTTTGAAGTGACACTTGAACAAGTGGTTTTATTAGCCGTGCTCATGCCTGTTGTGGCCTCAATGGGAGGCATTTCGGGCAGTCAGACGTTAACCCTTATTGTGCGAGGCTTGGCCTTAGGCCAGATTACTCAAGCCAACTTAAAGGCGTTGCTGTTTAAAGAGCTTAAAGTGGGTTTAATCAATGGGTTGATTTGGTCTGTTATTATCGCCAGCATTACCTATCTATGGTTTGGTGAACTTGGCATTAGTATTGTTTTAGGCATTGCGATTTTAGGCAACCTTATTGCCGCAGCTAGTTCTGGTGTATTGATTCCGTCAATGCTGAATAAACTAAAAATTGACCCAGCGTTATCTGGTGCAGTGCTTTTAACCACGGTAACAGATGTGGTNNAAATTAGCTAGGTCTTGGGTCACCTGTAATATTTGTCCACCAGGGGACAATAAATGCACTTGCAATGCTGTGCCATAACCCACGCTTGGTGGCTTTTGCATGCCAAATAGCTCTTGTAATTTTACAGCCAATACCGGTGGTTTTTGGCTGTAATCGATGCCATGGGCATTGCCAGAAGGCACTGTAAAGCGAGCAGGTGCAAGTTGCTCTAGCTGATTGGGTAAAGGCCAAGGTAAAAGGTTGGATAATATTTGTTTTAAATTGAGTCGCTTAAGGTCTTGAGCATGGGTGACTTTATCTAAAAATGGTCCAAGCCAAGTGGGCAGGCTTGTTATTAATGCAGGCGTGGATACATCAGGCCAAGGGTTTGGTGTGCTAGAGCTGTGCGGATAAGTTTGATGCAATAACGCCACCTTAGCTTGCCAGTTGAGGGTGTCCTTATCCCAGTTTAGTGGCAACAACTCCATCTGAGCTAAATGATGACAAATAGCGTCAATTTTATCTTGGGGATCAATGGCCTTAATTCTTTGTGTATCCATTAAAATTTGCCCCACTTGGGTATGGCGTTGAGCAATAAGACGTTCATGTTGTTCATGCCAGTGTATTTGTGTGTGAGCATGGGTAAGGTGTTCAAGGGGGCCTGCAAACAAATTAATAGGTAAATCTACTGCTAGGCAAAGTCGCTGGGTTGCCTGTGTTGATGTGGCCTCAAAACCAATAGTGCTAGCAATAGCTAGCCAAGCAGCTCCTGCATGGGGTTGCTGGCAGGCCACGCGCTTGCCGTTGGCAAGTTTGTATTGTTTTGGATCTGATGTTTGCTTGGCTATTCGTTCTGGCCATGCATGGGCGACGAAAATAGCCGCCAATTGGCTAGGATTATATGGATGGTTTATCGGCACCACTTTGGTTTGTGGCATCTGGCTTAGCAAGCGTTTGGCTTGTTTGGTGATTCTAAGGTGAAGGCCTTTTAGGTTGTGCTGGATGGGTTGTTTGTTATTAAGCCAATGGACTCGCAACATCAAGTCGTATTCTTTGTTTGAAGTTTCCTTTAATGGGTCTTTTTCGCTTAGCAGTGCCACTAGCTGACAACCTAATAAGAGTGCGTTATAGCTTTTAGCAATAAGTAATAAATGCCCAAGGCGTGGGGATAAAGGTAACTGACTTATTTTTTTGCCATGATCAGTAATAATAAACCCTTGGCCTTTGGGCGTTAAGGCGCCAAGCTTTACAAGCAGTTGCTCTGCTTTTTTCCATGGGCCTTGAGGGGGGAAGTCCATCCACTTCATTTCATTAGGGTCTGCGCAGCCAAAGGCGTGTAACTGCAGGCACAAGTTAGTTAAATCGGCTTGCTTTATTTCTACCGTGGCATGGGGAGCAAGGCCTTGATGCTGGCTTTCATTCCATAAGCGGTAACAGGTGCCAGCACTTAGGCGACCGGCTCGGCCAGCGCGTTGAGTGGCTTGTGAACGTGACGCTTTCACTGTTTTTAAACGGCTCAGCCCAGTGCGGGTGTCATAGGCCATTTGGCGAGATAAGCCTAAGTCAATCACGCAGTCTATACCTTCAATGGTGAGGCTGGTTTCGGCAATATTGGTGGCTAAAACAATTTTTCTGTGCCCTTTGGCTGCGGGGCTAATGGCCAGTTGTTGCTGCTCCATGGGTAACTCACCGTAAAGAGCAAATAGTTTGACGTTACTTGAGCATAAACTCGCCAAATGCTCTTGAGCTCGGCTAATTTCACCCCGACCTGGTAAAAATACCAGCACGCTGCCTTGATGATCTATGAGTGCTTGAGCAAGAGTATGATAAAGCGTGTCATAAAGGGCGAAGTCAATGCGCCCATTACTTGGGGCTGAGCCTACGTATTTTGTAGTCACAGGAAACGCTCGGCCTTGGCTAATTATAATAGGCGCGTTATCTAGTAATTGGCTCACACTTTGCGCATCTAAAGTAGCCGACATCACAATGAGCTTTAAAGGCGTTTCATCGCGCAGTAATTCACGGCCTTGCAAACACATGGCCAAACTTAGGTCACCATCTAAGCTACGCTCATGAAATTCATCAAAAATTACAGCACCCACTCCTTCAAGGCTTGGGTCTGTTTGCAACATGCGCAGTAAAACACCATGAGTGATCACCTCAATGCGCGTATTAGCACTTACTTTGGTGTCCAAACGCATGCGATAACCGACCGTGTCGCCACAGGGTTTTTGCAGGCTTTTTGATAAAAACTGCGCCGTGGCAAGGGTAGCAATGCGGCGAGGTTCGATCAGGAGTATTTTCTGTTGGCCAAGCCATGGGGCTTGCAGTATAGCTAAAGGTACGCGTGTAGTTTTACCTGCCCCTGGTGGCGCAATAAGCACCACTTCATGGCGTTTTTCTAGCGCTTCACATAGTGCCGGCAACACCTCTTCAATAGGTAATGAGGTGTGCGCTTTGGGCATAACTAAAAGGCTTTAAAGGTGAGGGTAGTTAGGGAGCGAGAAATGCCTTCTATAGTGAGCAGTTGATCATTTATATACTTACCGACATCTTCTTCATTAGGAATATAGAGTTTCATCAACAAATCATAATCGCCACTGGTAGAGTAAAGCTCTGATGCAATTTCACGTTCATAAATAGCATCAGCTACTACATAGGCTTTACCCGGATTGCAACGAATTTGCACAAATACGCAGGCCATAATATCTCCTCAAAAAGTGGGTGTTTTTTCCAGCTCTTTTGGAGCTGCTCAAAGTGTTACTTTAAAGAAAGATACCTGTTGGCGCAACTTAAAGACTGGTTATAAATGGTCTATCTTGGCCCCATTATCCTTAATAGCAATTAATATATGAGCCAACGCATATGCGACTAAACGTCTACTATTGACTCACCCTATAAATAAGCTATGCTCCTTTAACTAAATGGTTTGTACACCTGAACAATGCTGCCATTATTTACTCTAGAACAGTTAAGAACTTGAGGCACCTGTATGACACTGCTGGCCCCGATCGTTGCAGAAGCGGACACCTTTAAAACCATTCGACGTGATATTCATGCCCACCCAGAATTGTGCTACACCGAACACCGCACTGCAAAAGTTGTGGCTGACAAGCTTATTGAAATGGGCATTGAAGTGCATAAAAACATAGGCGTTACTGGTGTTGTGGGTGTGATTAAAGGTCTAAAGCCAGGCGCTGGCATTGCGCTTAGGGCAGACATGGATGCCTTACCGCTACAAGAACACAACAAGTTTGATCATGTGAGTCAATATGCAGGCAAGATGCATGCCTGTGGCCATGATGGCCACACCGCCACACTGCTTTGTGCTGCAGGTTATCTGGCAAAAAATCGTGACTTTTGCGGTGCGGTTTATTTAGTCTTTCAGCCTGCCGAAGAAGGTGGTGCAGGGGCGCAAGCCATGATTGACGACGGCTTGTTTGAACGTTTCTCAATTGATGAAATTTATGGCTACCATAACTGGCCAGGTTACCCAGAAGGGGTAGTGGCTATTGTTGACGGCGCCATGATGGCTTCGGCAAGTGAGTTTGAAATTAAAGTAGTGGGCAAAGGCGCCCATGCCGCAATGCCACACTTGGGTGCAGACCCATTGTTGGTAGCTTGTCAGCTTGTGCAAGGGTTGCAGTCGATTGTTACACGCAATATTAACCCACTGGATAGTGTGGTGTTGTCGGTTACCAAAATTCACTGTGGTGATGCCACTAACATTATCGCTGATAGTTGTATGATTGAAGGTACGGTTCGATGTTTCTCTGAAGAGGTGTTGCAAACTGTTGAACAACGCATGGAAAAAATATCACAAGACTTATGTTCAGCATTTAGTTGTGAAAGCCAGTTTGTGTTTGAAAGATCCTATCCAGCCACCATCAACCATGCTCCTCAGGCCCAGCACGTGCGCGAGGTGGCCACACAACTATTAGGTGAAGATAAAGTCATTAACTTTACACCAACGATGGGGTCAGAAGACTTTAGTTTCTTTTTACAAGAAAAGCCGGGGTGCTATTTTGCCTTGGGCAATGGTGAGGGTGACCACCGAGATTTAGGCCATGGGCTAGGGCCGTGTATGCTGCATAATCCAAGCTATGACTTCAATGATGCCTTAATTCCTATTGGTGCAAGCTTATGGGTAAAGTTGGTTGAATCTCGCTTGGGCGGCAGTGGTATTGTTAGGGAATAAAACTCTGGTATAAATTTTACACATGGTGTAATATTTTTCACTATGAGCACTAAACATACAAAACAAGACACCGATACCCAGCAATTAGACCTAGCTACACGAGCTGCTTGGCTGTCATTTATAGGCGGTTACACTCAAGGCGAAGTGGCTAAACGCTTGGGCGTGTCGCCCGTTAAAGCGCATAGGCTTATTCAACTTGCGCAGCAGCAAGGCATGGTAAAAATATTTATCGAAGGTGAGCCTGCTCACTGCATTGCACTGGAAGAGCAACTAGCCAAAAAATTCAACCTACTTTCTTGTTTAGTTGCGCCGTCAGAGCATCTCCATGCAGGCGACAACGAAGATGATTTTAACGAAGTGGGTGCTGGCGCCGCACGCTTTTTCTATAACCTTCTTAATCAATTACCCAACGCTTCATGTGTGGGCATTGGTAAAGGACGATCCCTTTCAGCCTTAGCAGAAAAGCTTCCTAAAATTAATCGTCCAGATCTCACCTTTGCTTCTGTTTCTGGCAGTTTTACGCGTAAATTTTCAACTAACCGGCTAGATGTAGTGCAACATTTTGTTGAGCGCACAGGCGGTGAAGGCTACTTTATGCCGGTGCCTTATTTGGCTCGCGATGATGCAGAACATAAAATGTTGATGGCCCAAGCAAGTGTGCAATTTAGTTTAAATTTAGCGCGCAATGCCAACGTATATGCCGTGGGTATAGGTGGACTTCAAACTAATCATTACTTAAAAAGTGTGGGTTTAGTGACTGAGTATGACCTAGAAGCGCTGCGAACAGCCGGGGCCGTATGTGACTTGATTGGCAGTTTTTATGATATTTCAGGACACTTGGTTGACCATCCGCTTAACGGCCATGGTTTAGGTATTACAGCTGCAGAAATGGCAGGCAAACGCGTGGTGGCAGTAGCTGGTGGGCTAGGCAAAGAGTTGGCCTTACTTGGAGCGCTGCGTTCTGGTTTGGTGACAGATGTTGTCATGGGAGAAGCGACCGCAGAAAAATTAGTTTCTTTGATGGAGAATAAATAAATGGCAACGCACGTGCCTACAAACGCATCTATAAAAGGTGATACACAACCAACTATAAGCTTGGTTAAGCCTACTGAGCAGCAAGTAGGCCATCAGGGCGGCTTATTACGTAATCCTGGTATTGCTTTAAATTTACAGCACCTTAATGGCATTAGAGTTAACAAAAGTGCTGTAGAGCGCCGCTGCGCGCACTATGGCACTCGACGTAGTATTAAAAAGCAACAGCAGGCCGCATGGTTACTCAAAGCGATTACTTTGATGGACCTTACCACCTTGTCTGGTGATGATACCCAAGATCGTGTAAAGCGTTTGTGTAGTAAGGCTAAAAAACCAATCGGGGCCCAGTTACAGAAACATTTGGGTATTGAAAAACTCAACTTAACGACTGCCGCAATATGCGTGTATCACGAAATGCTTGGCACAGCATCTATAAGCCTTACAGATTCAGGTATCCACTTGGCAGCGGTTTCTACAGGTTTTCCAGCGGGTCTGTCGCCATTGCCGCTGCG
>DKMQ01000064.1 GCA_002470565.1 Oceanospirillaceae bacterium UBA7410
CGATGCACATGGGATAACATTTCATCATCCATTACAAAGGCTTCAAACGATACCCCAAGCAAACTGGCCATCATGCCCGAAGATTCATACACCATGTTGCCCCCGGCTAAACCACACGCTAGTGCCGAAAGGGCTTTTTCCATACCCATCTGAGCATCAGGAGCTTTAGCATCGGTCATACTAGATGCACATCCAGAGGGCAAGCCCAAACTATTGGAGAGTTGAGCTGAAGCAGCATTAAGCAATGCCATCTCACCACCACCACCGCGAAAAGCCCCCGTGCGAAGATCTATAACTAATGGCCAATTAGAGAATATCATTGGATAACCTGGCTCAAATACATTCACCATAACCAGCGCTGCTAGAGTTTCTGCCAAGGTTAAAGCCAGTGTGCCTGCCAGTGGCGCAGGCGACGTCGCCCCTGTCATGCCAGCCACAATATTACTCATAGGCACGCCGTGTTTCATACATTCCAAAGCCACCATTACTGCATCTTCACCATATTTAAGCGGCGAAATAACGGGGCTAATATGGGCTTTGCAAAATGGCTTTTCTGCAAATTTACCAGGCCCTCCTAAGGCCATGTCAAACATTTCTACAATGGGAGCCACATGCTCTGGCAACGTAAAACTTGTCGCCACAGGTTTAGTGGTGCCTTTTAACAAAGCATAGGCTGTGTTGATGTCTAGCTCATACAAATCAGGCACATCGGTGGCCACACAGCAGCGAGTAAACCAAGCCACGTTGGGTAACTGATCTACCAAACGAGTAAGGTCGTGCAAATCGGTTAACGTGGATGATCTGTACACCCCAGTGTGTAAATCTAACGTTTGCACTGCAGCGCCACCGGTACCAAAGTAAACTTTGTCTGCGCCTACCTCGATATTATGCTTTGGGTCGCGGCCATAAAAAGTAAATTGTTTACATGCCCCTGCGATAATTTTTTCAACCATTGCAGGTGGATAACACAAACGGCCTGCATCATTTAGCCTTGCGCCATATTCCAACGCCTTATCAAGCAATATGGGCGGCACATCTGCCATGCCTATCTCATCTAAAATCTTCAAAGATTCAGTATAAATACGTTGCACTTTTGCAGGCGTTAGCGGCTGATACTGCCCACCAGCCTGCCCAGGTGCGCAAGGGTTTGTAACTGGTGGTTTAGCGCGCTGTGCGTGCTTGGCTGCTCGTGCAGAAGGTCGTCTAGCCACGGGGCACCTACTCTTCTTTGCTGCGTGGCTTTAGATTTTGGGGGTCGTATAAACACCGATCCACCTTTTTAGCTTGGTAATGGGTGCCTATAATTTGGATGGTGAAATCATCCGCCGCTTTGGCCACATCAGCTTTAATGTAGGCATAGGCTAAATTTTTGTTAATGCGGTGGCCATAGCCTCCTGAAGTCACTACCCCTACCTGCACACCCTCATGGAAAACAGGATCACCACCATGGGCAGGCGCTACATCAGTCATCACTTCAAAGGTGCATAAGGTGTGTCCACAGCCTTTTTCGATAGCCGCTAACAACGCCTGCTTACCCACAAAGTCTTGTTTGTTTAGGTTAACAAAGCGATCTAGGCCTGCTTCTATAGGGTTAAATTCATCAATAATGTCAGCCTTCCAATGCAAGTAGCCCTTTTCCAAACGCATAGATTCGGTTGCATAAAGGCCAAACTTAGTTAAGTTAAAGGCTTTTCCAGCACTATCTAGTAAGGTCCATACTAAGTAGAGTTGCTCATTGGGAATATGCAATTCGTAGGAAAGCTCTCCAGAAAAGCTCACACTCATGGCTAGCACTTGTGCATGCCCTAAGGTCATCGGACGTGCTTGCATCCAACCAAATCCTTTTGCACTCCAATCACAACGAGGTGATAAAGACTGCAATAAATCGCGCGACTTAGCTCCTGCAACGACCAAGATGGTATGGCTACTAGCCATTTCTGTAAGCGTCACTGTCGCTGGCATTGTGGTAGCCAAATAATCTCTATCATGCCATTCTGCAGCGGCAGCACTGCCATACCAGAAGTGATTTTCTCCTAGCTTGGCAAGGGTAGCCTCACACAGCATGCGGCCATTTTTATTGAGCAAGTAGCACAAACGAACTTGGCCTACTTGCTTGGGTATACCGCCACACACCAAATGATCTAGCCATTGTTCTACGCCTTCACCTTTTAGTTCATAACGATTAAAACCAGACACCTCCATCACACCTACATCTTTTTGGAGGGCGGCTATTTCTTGTGCCACAATAGGATGAGATTCATTAAAGCGGTAGGTGGCTGTTTCTTCAAAATCTGGCGTGGGTTTGAACATCAGCGCCCGTTCCCAGCCATTGACTGTGCCCCATATGGCACCCAGCTGGTCTAATACTGGATAAAGTGGCGTGGTACGAGCAAGCCTTGCTGCAGGGCGCTGCTCATGAGGCATGTGGTAATGGAACTCGTTTTGGTAGTCTTCTATGGCTTTAAGACAAGTGTTTTCTGTATTCGCATACTGCGTAAAACGACGAGGGTCTGTGTACCAAGAGTCCCATTCAGACTGACCAGATACAATAATTTCTGCCAAAATTTTACCATGACCGCCACTTTCCCCAATGCCAGCACGAAGGCCAATGGCACAATAGGCATTTTCGATCCCAGGAATGGGCCCGATCAATGGAGCACCATCAATAGTATAGGTGATTGGGCCGTTAATAATGGTGTGAATGCCTGCGGTTTGTAGCGCTGGTAAACAGTCAAAAATACCTTCCATATTGTCTAAACAACGATCTAGGTCATCTGGACACAGGGCTTTAGTAAAGTCTGGACTGATGCCGTCCATACCAAAGGTTTTACACCCCTGCTCATACACCCCTACTAACAATCCATTCTTTTCTTGGCGGCAGTAAAAGTCATCACGCGGATCACGGATAATCGGCACGCGCTTATCCAAAGCTTCAAGTTCTGGCATAGTATCGGTCAGAAAATACATGTGTTCCATGGAAGTGACGGGGTGGTTAACGCCAAGCATATTACCCACTTCATTCACTCGATAACCTGTGGCATTCACTACTTTTTCACAGGTAATGTCACCTTTAAGGGTATGTACTATAAATTCGCCATTGGCTTTGCGAGTAATATTTTCTACTGGGTTAAAGCGATACACTTTAGCGCCAGCTTCACGGGCTTTACGAACCATGGCAAACGTAATACCTGCGGGGTCAATGTCGCCATCTAATGGATCCCACCAAGCGCCCAACAGACCTTCTGGATTAACAAGGGGATGGCGCTTAGCAATTTCGGCTGTGTCAATAAACTCCATGTCGGCACCCATGCCATTAGCCATACCGACCATGTGCTTGTAGGTGTCTACTTGCGCTTTGGTGTTTGCAAAGCGCATACCACCTGTAAAATGGTAAGCAAAAGGAAAATCTGCATCTTCAGCCAACTTTTTGTAGAGTTGAATACTATGGCGTTTAAGGGCAACAGCGGTCTGGTTAGCGCCAAACTGAGTCACTTGTGCTGCAGCATGCCAAGTGGACCCAGAGGTCAGCTCATCACGCTCTACTAAGGCAATGTCAGTCCAACCGTGGTCTATAGCCAAATGATAAAAAACTGATGCACCCGCAATGCCACCGCCAATAACCACCACACGTGCGTAAGAATCTACCCGTTCACTCATGCTATAACCTCTACTACTGGCCCTGATAAAGTCAGCACCTAAATTAATGATGATCACAATTTACTCACCCAAAGGTGTTCACACAAGCAAAAAGTATTGCTTTATGGTTCAAAAATATTCAACAATAGACCCATGAAACACTCTCTACCCCCTCTGGAATCGCTCAAGGCTTTTGAAGCCGCGGCAAGGCGCTTAAGTATTACCTTAGCAGCAGATGAACTGTGCCTCACTAAAGGCGCAGTAAGTTATCAAATCAAACGCTTAGAGCAGCATCTTGGGCAGCCATTATTTAAACGGACAACGCGCCAGATTTTGCTCACTGATGCTGGCCAAATGTTCTATCAAACCACTCAAAAAGTATTTGCAGACCTGTCTAACCAGATACGCCTGCTCAACCAAAACCACCAGCAAAATTTAGTGATTGCAGTCACAAGCTATGTGGCCTTGCGCTGGTTATCACCAAAATTAGCCAGTTTTTGCGCCCAAAACCCTGATATTAATGTCATTATTCAGCATGCCATCAATCAACCTCATTTTAGTCAACAAGGTGTAGATATTAGTATTCGTTGGCAAGAATGCTTAGGCGGTTTAAGTAGCGACTCTAAAATACAATTGCCCATGCCCATGTTTGCTGTGGCCAGCCCAAGGCTAATAGAGCGTTATCAGCTGCTAGCAGGCGGCTTAGATAGGCCAGAAAATCTTGGCCAAGCGCCTTTTTTGAGCATTCCTTTATTATGTGAAGAGAGAGATTTGGATATGTGGCAGCTGTGGTGCCAAGGGCAACCCCTAACCAACCCTAGGCATATGATAGAAGATGCCAATGTTAGAGTGCAGGCAGCTATTGATGGCCAAGGTATTATGCTGGCAGATGCTTTGATGCAAAACGAAATAAATAATCATAGCCTTGTGCCTGTGAGCACCCACCAATTGCTAGGTTATGGGTATGCTATTTCTCCTCATTCTGCCAACCCTCAAGTGCAGCTATTAATGCGCTGGTTACAAACCTAGGAACACTTATTTTAACTAGTGTTATCAGCCACAAAAGTGGCTATAGTGAGCAACCAAACTTTTATTAGAAGCCTGCCATATGTCTAGCACCTCAGAAAATCTAACAGGCATGCTTTACATGACCCTATCCATGGGGTCATTTACGCTAGCAGATTTAGCTTTAAAGTGGGCCTGTGAAATATTACCCACCGGGCAAGTGATGCTCATTTTGGGCTTGGGTTGCTGTGCTTTATTTTGGTCTGTCACTCAGCGCAACCAAGAAAAAGCCTTTAGTCGGGTGTTTTTCCTGCCTGCGGTGCTGCTGCGCACCTTTGGTGAAGCAGTGGCTGTTATCTTCATTTTTCTAGCCCTGATCCATTCTGCTTTTACTTCTGTGGCAGCTATTTTACAAACATTACCTTTATTAATGACGTTGATTTCATTCATATTTTTGGGTGAAAAAGTAGGCATGCACAGGCTTTTAGCTGTGTTGGTGGGTTTTGTAGGTGTGCTATTGATTATACGCCCAGGCCTTGAAAGCTTTGATGTATTTTCTTTGTATGCAGTGCTTGCCGTGGTTGGCATGTCAATGCGCGATGTAGGTTCGCGCTTATCACCTGCTAGTATTTCTGCATCGATGTTAGCGCTTTATGGTGCTATGACATTTGTAGTGGTTGGGTTGGTGATGATGTATTTTGGCGGCAGCAAAGTGCCCTCTTTAGAGGCTAGCATGTATTTGATAGCGATGATCTTATTTGCCTCAAGTGGCAGCTATTACGCCACTAAGGCTATGCGCATAGGCGAAGTGTCGGTTATTAGCCCATTGCGCTATACGCGCCTATTGTTTGGCATGTTGGTAGGGGTATTTATTCTTAAAGAACAGCCTGATCAATACATGCTTTTAGGTTCAGCCATTGTGGTGATGGCTGGGCTTTATGTGTTGTTTAGAGAACAACTTCAGCATAAAACTCAATAATGAACCAAAGTGGTCTTCACCTGAGCGACCTTCACAAGGGTGCCCTGCTTATTCTATTGTCTGAGATGGCATTGGTGCTTACTGGGGTGATGATTCACGCACTTGTAAAACACGTCCCCACCGAAGTATTGGTATTGGCACGCAATGGTCTAGGCTTATTGTTTTTTATGCCTTGGTTGTTGCGTAATGGTACCCGATGCGTGGTTACTTCTAAGCTACCACTTCATTTATCCCGTTCTTTGATCGGCCTTTGCGCCATGTATTGCCTGTTTTATTCTTGGGGGCATTTACCTCTAGCCCAAGCTGCACTGCTAAAACAAACAGCTCCTTTATTTATTCCTATTGTTGGTTTTATTTGGCTTAAAGAAAGCATAAGTGCCTGGACTTTTATAGCTATCTTAGTAGGCTTTGTAGGTGTGTGGGTGGTGCTAAACCCTAGCCAGCACACACAAATACCCTGGGTGGCTTTGCTTGCTATTTTTGGCGCATTTTTAGGGGCTACCGCTAAAGTGGTAGTGCGTAAACTAACGCTGACCCAAAGCAGCCTGGTGATAGTGTTTTATTTTTCTTTGTTTAACACCTTGTTTTCCCTAGTGCCTGCCATATTGGTATGGAATACCCCAAGCCTTTTATTGCTGGCGGGCATGGCATTAATGGCAGGATTTGCCACCTTAGCACAGCTGCTTTTAAGCAAAGGGTATCGTTATGCACCTGCAGGGCAATTGGGTGCATTCACTTATGGTTCAGTTATTTTTGCAAGTATATTAGGCTGGTTGCTTTGGGATGAACTAGTCACCTTTGAGGCGATGATAGGGATGGCTTTAGTGGTGGCCTCTGGTGTGATTGTATTATTAGCTTCAACTAGATCAAAAGCCTCAAGATCATCCTAAACTTAAGATGAGCTTTACCTGCTTGTTGTTTTTAATGAGTTTGCTAAATTGCACTATGATCTTAAACAGCACTGTGTAATAGTGTTGCATTAATTATTGCTTGTCATTAAGCCCTATCAATCGCAACACAAAGGCAACAATCTCATGCACTTAGCTCCTTTTTTAAGCATTTACGATATCCATGAAAAGGTGTTGGCTGATGCAACATATGCTATTGATTTAATACACCAAGCCCACGCACATATAGAGCAACATGAGCCGCAGTTACAAGCATTTAGGGCCATAGGAACGCCTTCATCCACTAACCAAAAAGGCTTTTTGTCTGGTGTGAGTGTGTCAGTTAAGGACCTTTATGCTGTGACGGGTTTTGATACTTTCGCAGGCTCGCCCTTAGCACTAAACGAATTTGATACCTCAGGCACTTTAGTAGAGCGTCTCACAAAGGTTGGCGCCCATGTTTGTGGTAAAACCCACACGGTAGAATTTGCCTTTGGTGGCTTAGGCACCAACCCCCATTGGCCAGTGCCGGTCAATCCATTTGATACCCAACAACACCGTGTGCCCGGTGGCTCTAGCTCTGGTGCACCCGTATCATTATGGATGGGAGCTTGCCAGCTGGCCTTAGGTTCAGACACTTCAGGCTCTGTGCGTGTGCCTGCCGCCTTTTGTGGCACATTTGGCCTTAAAACAAGTGTGGGTAGATGGGAGAAAGATGGCATTGTGCCTTTATCACCCAGCATTGATACTGCTGGGCTTTTGGCCCTAACTGCAGCTGATGCATTATGGGGATTTGCAGCGCTAGACCCTGCCACCAGCAATAATCCTCAAGCATTTATTGCGCAAAATACGGCCACACCAAAAAGCCTTAAAGGTGCTCGTATCGGCGTGATTACAGCTCTATTTGAAGGCTGTGAGGGCGGTATTGATACGCGTATATTAGCAGCCCTAGCTCAGCTAGAAGCACAAGGTGCAATTTTAGTAGATCTGGACTGGCCTTATCTGGAACAAAGCTATGAACTATTTTCACAAGGTGGTTTTTCGGCTTTAGAATTTCCTGCATTTATCCGTTCCAAAGAGCGTAAACCATGGTTTGATCAATTAGCACCCAGTACCAAAATGCGCTTTGCTCATCTTACAGATGCGGATATGAATGATGCCCCTGCACGTATTGCCGAAAAAAGTGCGCTTATAAATACCTTTAACCAAGCCGCAGAAGAAGTGCTAAAAAGCGTGGATTTTGCAGTGTGTCCAACCTGCCCTATTAGTGCACCCACTTTGGCCTATGTAGAAAACAGCATGGAACATTATAAAGAGCGCAACTTCAAAGCCTTGCGCAATACCCAAGTGGCTAATCTACAGCACCTTTGTGCCACCACACTGCCTTGTGGGTTGGATGACTATAATATGCCATTAGGTTTGCAAATAATGATGGGGCATAACCAAGATCAAGAGTTGATGCTGTGGAGCGTTGCTGTGGAAACTATTATCGGTGATGCACTGCATCACTATGGTAAGGCATCATGATACTTAAGCCTGCTGGCATTCAAGCTTACACACTGCTCACGATACAAGGTGCTGTGTGGGGTTCATCATTTCAGGCTATCAAATATGCATTGGATGGGTTTGGACCTATGACTATTTCTGCTGGGCGCATATTAATTGCTGCCTTGGTGTTACTAGCCTACGCTTTAATGAAGGGAGACCGCTTGCCTCGTTCCCCTTGTGTATGGATGAATTTTTTGCTCATTGGTTTTTTTAGTTGCGCCCTACCTTTCTTTCTTATTCCTTGGGGGGAGCAAACATTAGATTCTGGCAGAGCTTCCATTTTTATGGCCACAAGCCCATTAATAGCGATAGTGCTGGCCTATTTTACTAGCAACAACGAACAAATTACCGGTTACAAAGCGCTGGGATTTATCATCGGATTTATTGGAGTGTTGTTTGTTATAGGGCTGGATACTTTCGACTCTGGCGTAGGTGAGTTATTGCCTCAGCTTGCCATCATTGTGGCTGCTGCCTCTTATGTTGTGTCAGGTGCCATGGTGAAGCAGATGAAAGGGGTGAGCAGCGCTATGCTGGCAGCCGGTGTATTGCTTGGGGGCTGTCTTGTTACAGTGCCTGCTAGCTTGTTGCTAGAGAACCCCCTGGGTGATGTAGCTAATGTGTCAGACTCAGCAATTATTGCCTTAGTCTATTTGGGTTTGGTACCTACTGGTGCAGCTTTTTTTGTGCGTTTTTACCTAATTAGAGTATACGGCTACACTTTTATTGCTCAGGTAGGTTATCTAGTGCCTTTATTCAGCGTGTTATTTGGCGCTGTTTTGCTAGATGAAACTCTCACCATTTCAATGTTTGTTGGTTTGCTATTGATCTTTGGCGGCATTATGATTAGCCGCAGGGGTGCCAAGCACTCATAAATTGTAAGCGCCTGATTACAAAGAGAAGCTCATCACAGGCTCGCCCAATACATCCATACGCGGATCAATGCCTAGCCCCGGTGAGGAAGGTGCAGTGACCCAACCATCGCGGCGATCAAAGCCACCTTTGTGGGTTGCATCAGCTGTGGTGATGCTCACCATGTCTCGAGTGTCTAAGATACAACGCAACAAGTGCGCAGGAATAGTTTGGCCCAAATGAGCAATGGCAGCAAAGGCAATGTCAGAACCCACAGTGTCCTGCACGCTAAGGCTGTAGCCTGCAGCAATACACATGTCACGCTGGCGACGACAAGGGGTTAGGCCTCCATTTTTGGATATTTTAAGCCCCACTCCTTCTGCACCATCGTCGCTAATCAATTGAGCTATGGCAGCATCACTGGTGGCTAGTTCATCCCACACCATAGGTATAGATGTACGCTTTCTAAGGGACATATGCTCACGCCATGTGGCACAAGGCGCTTCCAGCACAATATCTGCATGACTGGGTAACAAACGTAAAAAACGCAACGCCGTTTCTACACTCAGCCCGCCATTGGCATCTACGATGAAGTACTCTCCTAATTGACGGTCAGCTAAACACGCCATCACCCGATCAGCATCTAACTGCGGGTCTTCGCCAATTTTTATAGAGTGGCCGCGATAGCCTTGTAATCTGTGGGCCTGCACACGAGCACGCATAGCTTGTGGGTCTCCTGCATAGATGGAGGAAATAACAGCCATAGGCTGCTGCGTGCGGCCACCCAATAGATCACATACAGGCATGCGTACTGCTTTTCCAAATATATCCCAGCACGCAATATCTATAGCCGCTTTAGCGTGACCATGGCCCACTAAAGCACTATCCATAGCATCATAAACTCTATCTACTCTGCGCGGGTCAAGGCCCAATATCATAGGCGCCATTTCTGCAATACCTGCCCTCACGCCCAATGCGTGAGCGGCTACATAAGTGGCCCCAAACGGCGTGCTTTCTCCAAAACCAGTTAGGCCATTATCGCTAGTCACACGCACTATGGTGGCGTCAAAGGTTTCATATTCTCGGCCACCAGATAAGCGGTAAGTGCCACCTGCATAGGGTAGGTCCACTTGATACACATCAATTTTACTAATTTTCATCATAGCAACCTGCATATAAGACTGTGGGCATAATGACTTATTTAGGCCTCTGGAATAAGCACTAACTTACCAGTAAATCCTTTTTTCAAAAAATCTGTTTGTGCTTGATGAATGTGTTTTAACGGATAGGTTTTAGCGACCACTGGTCTAATTTCATCTGCTTCAATGTAGCTTACCAAGTTGTCAAAAACTACCTGCTCTTGATAGGTGCAACCAAAGAAAGTGAGGTCTTTAAGATATAGTGTGCGAATATCTAATTCCACCATAGGCCCAGCGATAGCGCCAGCAGTAGCATAACGGCCACCTCTGCGAAGCACTTCAAGTAGCTGCGGCCAACCTGGGCCTGCAATTAAATCCACCACTAAATCCACCGAATCAGTGCCTATGGCTGCCACAAGATCGGCCCCTCGTGCCACTAGTATGTCAGCCCCCAAGGCTTTTACATCGTCATGCTTGGCACTGCCTGCCACAGCAATAACATATGCCCCACGGCGTTTTGCCAGCTGCACAGCCGCAGAGCCTACGCCACCTGATGCCCCTGTGATTAATACTCGCTCACCTGCTTTTAGGCCTGCTCGGTGTAGCATATTTTCAGCAGTAGAATAAGCACAAGGGATAGAGGCTAGCTCAACATCGCTCCATGATGTATTCACTGCGTAAGCTTCCACACTTAGCGCACAAGTATATTGTGCAAAGCCACCATTGAGCTCAGACCCAACAGTAATACAGTCAAAGTCACTAGTGCTGTTTACGCTTTGCTGCATAGAACGCACGATAACCCGCTCACCTATGCGTTCAGAGTTAACTCCTAACCCTACAGCAATGACTTCACCACAAATGTCAGCGCCTTGAACGATAGGTAGTTTCAAAGACGAACCAGACCATGTTGCTGAAGAGGCATCTAGCTGGTCATAGCCTTCATCGGCGCCACTATTAGTATCCCCAGTCACTTGTTTTGAATACCAGCCAATACGGGTGTTGATGTCAGTGTTATTCACCCCTGCTGCCAGCACTTTAAGTAATACCTCGCCTGCTTTAGGCTGTGGCGTAGGTATGTCTGTACGATACACCAGCTGGTCTAAGCCACCATGGCCTATAAGATGCACACCTTTCATGTGGCTGGGTGCACTAGAATTTAATGATGGAACGATAGACTTCATAAGGCTTTGCATTAATGATGGAGAGATTGATGAACATAGCAGCTTGATGTATTCCAAACAAGCAATTTTGAAGCTAATATTGGTGGGCATAATAGGTGTTAAGTTTTCGCCTTTCTTTATTATTTAGAATAATCTAATATATACAATATCTTAACAAATTATCCATTAAAGCAGACTGCGCCATGGCTACAGACACCACTTTGCCCCTTTTTTATGGGTTAAGAAATAATTATCCTCAGCTTTTTCAGTGGTTGCTACAAGTGTTTTTTGTGGGGCTAATGTTGGGCACAACTCGAATAGTGATTACGCCTTTGGCTGAGCAAGAGTTTGGCTTAGCT
This sequence comes from Oceanospirillaceae bacterium UBA7410, assembly GCA_002470565.1. Classification (GTDB taxonomy): domain Bacteria; phylum Pseudomonadota; class Gammaproteobacteria; order Pseudomonadales; family Balneatricaceae; genus Njordibacter. The sequence goes on from DKMQ01000064.1 coordinate 11,563, forward strand.
AAGGATTCATTATTACTACTAAGCACCTTTGTGATTGCCTTTGGTGTGGTTAAAGGCTGCATGAATTTTGTTGCCGGTTTCTGGGCCGAAAAAATTGGTCGCAAACCAGTTCATGTTGCGGGATGGCTTATTGCCTTACCCATTCCAGTGTTATTTTATTTCGCCCAGTCATGGGCTTGGGTAGTTTTTGCTACGGTACTTTTGGGCATTAACCAAGGCCTTACTTGGTCTATGAGCCAAACTGCCAAACTAGACTTTACTACAGCTAATGAGCGCGGGCTTACTATTGGTTTAAATGAATTTTCAGGCTACACAGGGGTTGCACTAGGTGGGATAGCAAGCGCTTATATCAGCCAGTGGCTGGGGCTTAAAA
>DKMQ01000094.1 GCA_002470565.1 Oceanospirillaceae bacterium UBA7410
TCAAAAATAATTTCAGTTTCAAAGCGCTCAGCATGAGCTTTCATACGCTCCATTAAGGCAGGGCCTTGTAGGCCTTCCACGTCGCCAGGCCAGTTATCCACTTCTGTAGTTGTGGTTAGCTGGCCACCCATTTGCATACCTGTAATTAACACTGGATTAAGGTTAGCGCGTGCTGCATATACTGCAGCAGTGTAGCCTGCAGGTCCAGAACCTAAAATTAGTAACTTACAGTGCTTTACTTCGCTCATGGGGAGTCCTATATAATGATATGGTACAACAAAAAATATGCGCCTGACTTTAGCATAATTCAACCCATACTTCAGGCACTTTATGTCATGCTTTTGTAAACAAACGAGAATGCACATGGGCAACAAAGTCGACAAGAATACTGATGATAAAATCCGTTTAGATAAGTGGCTATGGGCGGCAAGGTTTTATCGCACCCGTGCCCTTGCAAAACAAGCCGTTGAAAGCGGTAAGGTGCATTATCAAGGCACTAAAACTAAGTGCAGTCGTGTGGTGGAACTAAACGCAAAAATAACCATACGCCAAGGCACTGATGAAAAAACTGTTTTAGTGCAGGCTCTTTCTGGTTCTCGAAGAGGTGCACCTGAAGCGGCACTTTTGTATCACGAAACAGCACAGAGCGAAAAAGCGCGAACAGACTTAGCTGCCGGTAAAAAAGCCATGGGTCAAACCACTATTTCACAAGGTAAGCCTACAAAAAAGCAGCGCCGAGACCAGCAGCGTTTTGAACAACAGCAGTTGTAGTTTACAATTAACATGTATCCACCTTTTAAGACTTCTTAATCAAATGACCAATGACAAAATGCAAGGCTTCATGTTCGACAATATGGACATCCGTGGCGTTCACTTGCGGCTAGATCAGGGTGTAAAAACCTTATTAGATCAACAAGATTACCCTGCCCCTGTGGCTAGTTTGTTAGCGCAGATGCTGATTGTGGCGTGCTTGCTCAGTGCAAAGCTTAAATTACGGGGTCGCTTGAGCGTGCAAATTCGTGGTGATGGCCCACTTAAGTGGGTCATGGCCGAATGCCGACAGCTAAGTGACGACCCAGAGCAGCCATTTAGAGTAAAAGGCATGGCGCAGGTCAATGAACCTATCGCTCCCAACGCAACCCTTAGTGAAATGGTGGCAGATGGCCGTTTAATTATCACTATCGAGCCAGACCAAGGGCAGCGCTACCAGGGTGTAGTAATGGTGGATCAGCCTACCTTGGCTCAATGTATTGAAAGTTATTTTTACCAATCAGAACAGCTGCCTACTCATATCCAACTGGTGAGCACAGACCAAGGTGCTGCTGGCTTTATGTTACAACGATTACCTCAAACTGAGGCTGAAGAACACCAAGCTGACTTAGATTGGGAGCTAGTGCATGCTTTGTCTGCCACACTGACAGAGCATGAACTTGCACAGTTACCCGCAGATCAAGTATTACATAGATTGTTTCATGAGCAGCAAGTAAAAGTGTTTGCTCCTCGGGCTGTTTTGCAAGAGTGTGACTGCAGTCGGCAGCGCTGTGGTGGGGCCATCACAAGCTTAGGAAAAACTGCTGCGGATGAAATATTACAAGAGCAAGAAGCCATCGTGATTGATTGCCAGTTCTGTAACGCCCATTACTCTTTTGATAAGGTAGATTGCCATGTTTTGTTTGAGCAAGGTGTGATCGCTGATAAAGAACCCCAAGCAGTGCATTAAGGTTATAAAGGAGCTTTTGTAGATTTTTAATTAAAACAGTAACCATTATAATTAGCACTAATGGCCCATATTTCATTATAGCCATACTTTTTCAACTTTTTATAATACTTTTCTGCCATAATACAGCCAAATTTTCATCGCCAAAATGGCGTACTCCCGTTTAGGTTTTTAGACCTTGTTTAAAAACCTAAGTAATTCAAAGGTATAGATACATGACCGCAACTGTAGCTACAAATACTGGCACCACCTACACGCAACTTTCCCCTGCAAGTCTGATCCAAAAAGCGATTGCTAACGGTGAAGGTACTTTGGCTAACACTGGGGCACTTAACGTGATTACCGGTCACCGCACAGGTCGTTCACCCTTAGATCGCTTTGTTGTGCAAGAACCAACTACGTCAGATGATATTGAATGGGGTGCTATAAACCGTCCGGTAACGCCAGAAGTTTTTGACGCCCTTTGGGATCGTGTGGAGGCTTCATTAGTTGGTCAAGATCAATATGTGGCTAACGTGCACGTAGGCTCAGATCAAAATCATTACATCCCTATTAAAATGACCACTCAAACGGCATGGCAAAACTTGTTTGGGCAAAATCTCTTTATCGTGCCTAAGCAATACAACACTGCCGGCAAAGATGAGTGGCAAATTCTTAACGTAGCCAACTTTGAATGCGAGCCGCAGCGCGATGGCACTAACAGCGATGGCTGTGTGATGATTAACTTTGCCGATCGCAAGGTGCTATTAGCAGGCATGCGTTATGCTGGCGAAATGAAAAAGGCCATGTTCTCTGTACAAAACTTCCTGTTACCAGCAAATGACGTATTACCAATGCACTGCTCTGCTAACGTGGGCGATGATGGCAAAACAACCTTGTTTTTTGGTTTGTCTGGCACAGGTAAAACCACACTTTCTGCAGATCCAACACGTTATTTAATCGGTGATGATGAGCACGGCTGGGGTGAAGGCGTAGTGTTTAACATTGAAGGGGGTTGTTATGCTAAGACCATTAACCTTAGCAAAAAGAATGAGCCTCTTATTTGGGATGCCATTCGTTTTGGCGCTATTATTGAAAACGTGTGTTTGGACGAAGACAGTAAAGAAGCAGATTACGACAACACTGATATTTCAGAAAATGGCCGTTGTGCATATCCTTTAGAGCACATTGAAAAACGTACACAAGACAACTTGGCAGGCGAGCCTGAAGCCATTATTTTCCTAACCTGTGATTTAACAGGTGTATTGCCTCCTGTGTCTATCCTATCTAAAGAAGCAGCAGCCTATCACTTTCTAAGTGGCTATACCGCTCTGGTAGGGTCTACTGAAATGGGCTCAAGTGCAGCGATTCGCTCGACATTTTCTACCTGCTTTGGCGCACCTTTTTTCCCTCGCCCAGCAGGAGTGTACGCGCAGTTATTGATGAAGCGTATTCAAGCGTTTGGCAGCAAGGTGTATCTTGTTAATACTGGCTGGACAGGCGGGTCATACGGCACGGGTAAGCGCTTTAGCATCCCTACTACTCGCGCCATTATTGCAGCCATTCAAAGCGGCAATATCACCCAAGCACAAACCCAGCACTTAAGCGGGCTAAACGTAGATGTACCTACTACCCTAGATGGCGTAGATAGCAATTTGCTAAATCCGCGTGACACATGGCAAGACCCAGCTGCATACGATGCTGAAGCTGATGTTTTAATCGCTAAATTTAACGAAAACTTCAAACGTTTTAGTGTTTCACAAGACATCATTGACGCAGGCCCACAGCAAAGCTAAACCTCCACTGGTTATGCTGTGATTATAAAAGGCTCCTTTTTGGAGCCTTTTTTTGCTTTAAAATACGTCTTTACGTATGCTTTTAAATCAACCTCTTTAAAACATCATCTAGCGACCCTATTAATAAGGCTATGCTTTAAAAATGATAAGGATGCTAAGTTTGTGATACATCAGCAAATTGCCACCGAACTTGCGGTACAAACTTGGCAGGTAGATGCCGCTATCAAATTATTAGATGAAGGCTCTACGGTGCCTTTTATTGCGCGTTATCGTAAAGAAGTCACCGGAGTATTGGATGACACTCAACTGCGTACATTAGAGGAACGGCTAGGGTATCTGCGAGAGCTAAATGCCAGACGTCAAAGCATTTTAGAAAGTATTGAAAAACAAGATAAGCTCACGCCCAAGCTTACTAGCCTCATTAATGCGGCAGATAGTAAAACCCGCCTAGAAGATTTATACCTACCTTATAAAATAAAGCGCCGAACCAAAGCTCAAATTGCCATAGAAGCGGGCTTGCAGCCATTGGCTGATGCTTTATTGAAAGACCCTGCCCTTAACCCAGAGCAGGCGGCCCAGCATTATATTAATGAAGAGCTACTCATCAATAATGTCAAAGACGCCCTAGATGGCGCCAAACAAATATTGATGGAGCGTTTTAGTATAGCGGCTGATTTACTGGCTGATC
>DKMQ01000110.1 GCA_002470565.1 Oceanospirillaceae bacterium UBA7410
ATGAATGCCATTATCAACCTAGCCAGTGGTAGCTTTGGTGCAGCTTTAACTACAGACCTGATTAAATCTGGCGAGATAATTGATTTAAGTCAAAAGGTGATCCGTCCAGCCTATGAAGCACAGCTGGCATTTGCACAAAAAACCTTACATAGGTTGATGGATCCGGCCATTCCCTACTTAATGCACAAACCTGAAGGCACTATGTTTCTATGGTTGTGGTTTAAAGACATGCCTATAAGCAGTCAGACGCTGTACGAACGTTTAAAAAATCGGGGTGTTATTGTGGTTTCTGGGCATCATTTCTTTGTAGGGATTACTGATGACTGGCAACACCAGCATGAGTGCATTCGCATTAATTATGCCGCCCAAAACCCACAACTTATCGCTCAAGGTATGGGCATCATTGCCGAAGAAGTGCGCAGGGCTTACATAAGCTAAAAACCATATTTTGCGCGGTGCTCATGATGGTAATTTTTAAACCAATTAGGCACTTTGTTGTCGCATTATCTCTATCCAAGTGTTAAAAAAAGCAGTATCGTGGCGGCTTAATAAACAGCACTTATGGTGGAGATACACGCCGTGTTGCAAGAAATAAAAGCCAGCTGGGCACTTTTGTTAGGCATCGGGTTTATCATGGTAGGCAATGGCCTCCAAGGTACGTTGCTTGGTGTGCGCGCTAGCTTAGAAGGGTTTGACGTATTGACTACAGGTGTAGTGATGTCGTTTTACTTTTCAGGCATGTTGGTAGGCAGTATTTTAACACCTAAGTTGGTATCAAGAGTCGGACATATACGTGTATTTGCGGCTTTAGCTTCCACTGCATCCATTGCTATTTTATTGCACAGTATCTATATCAATCCGTATACATGGAGTTTGATGCGCCTTGTAACAGGTATCTGTTTTTCTGGTTTATTTGTGGTCACAGAAAGCTGGCTAAATAACAGAGCTAGTAACGAAAATCGTGGGGCTATTTTATCTGCCTATATGGTTGTTGTGACCTTAGGCATGGGCAGTGGTCAGTTTTTACTTAACGTGGCAGACCCTGCAAGTACAAAATTATTTATTCTTATTTCTGTGATTATCTCGTTTGCGCTTGTGCCTATATTGCTGACCGCTAGGCCAGCACCAGCCTTTGATCAGTCTGAGAGCATGTCTATATTTGCTTTGTACAAAGTCTCGCCCTTAGCTGTGGTGAGCAATGCTTTAACAGGTGCAGCTCATGGCACAGTATTTGGCTTAGGCGCTGTATATGGCTTAGCAAAAGGGTTTGATAATAGTTTAATCGCTTTATTTATGGCGTCGTTTTTGTGGGGTGGTTTCTTATTACAATGGCCCATAGGGTGGTTGTCTGACAAGTATGGTCGTCGTGGTGTCATGCTTATCAACGCTATTGTTGGTGTGGTGTTGTGTTTGCTGGCTTCTATATGGGACACCACTAGCAGTAGTTATATACCACTGATCGTTATAGTCGGTGGTTCGGTAATGCCTATGTATTCGTTATGCATTGCCTATGCCAGTGACCGACTTTCGCCAGAACAGATTGTGTCTGCAAGTGGTGCTATGGTGATGGCTTCAGGTATTGGCCTAAGTCTGGGGCCAATTATGGTGGCTTATGCCATGGCGACCCTAGGCCCTAATGTTTATTTTATAGGCATAGCTATTGCCTTTGTTGCTATTGCTTTGGCCGTGTTAAATAGTATGCGCTCGCGTGAAGTGACCCCAGAAGATGTGGAAGACCAGTCACCCATATTGGCAGCTGGTGTGATTGGCACGCCCATTGCTGCGTTTGCAGCACCGGATGCACAAGATTATGCAGAAGCCCTTGAAGATGATGAGCTAGAGCAGCTAGATGATAGTGAAGAATGGACTCAAGCGCCTATGGCTGGCCCCGAAATTGCTATTCCAGATACGGATGAAGCTTTAGAGGAGGATCATTTCTAATTTAAGCTCAGTCTAAACCAATAAAACCACCCGTTTGATGTTGCCACAGTTTTGCATAAATGCCACCGTGGTTAAGTAACTCTTGGTGGGTACCTTGCTCTATAATTTGGCCATTGTCGATGATCACTAAGCGATCCATAGCTGCGATAGTAGATAAACGGTGTGCAATAGCAATCACAGTTTTACCTTCCATAAGGCGGTTTAAACTGGTTTGAATGGCTGCTTCTACTTCTGAATCCAGCGCTGAGGTAGCTTCGTCTAATACCAATATAGGGGCATTTTTCAGTAACACACGGGCAATAGCGATACGTTGGCGCTGGCCACCAGAAAGCTTCACACCTCGCTCTCCCACTTGGGCCATGTAGCCACGATTACCTTTGAGGTCTTCTAGTTCTTCAATAAATTCATTAGCTTCAGCTTGCTTGCAGGCTTGTAGTAGCTGCTCATCTGTAGCAGATGGATTGCCATAGACAATGTTTTCACGCACAGAGCGGTGCAGTAGAGAAGTGTCTTGGGTCACCATACCGATAGACGCTCTCAGGCTGTCTTGGGTCACCTGACTAATATCTTGGCCATCAATCATTATTTTACCACTTTTTAAGTCATGAAAGCGCAGCAGTAAATTTACTAAAGTCGATTTTCCAGCGCCAGAACGACCCACAATGCCTACTTTTTCGCCTGCTTTAATGTGTAGGTTGAGATGGTCAATCACACCATGGGTTTTGCCATAATGAAAACCAATATCCTGAAATTCGATATGGCCATTAGTAACAGATAGCGATGTGTTGCTATGGTCGATTACACTTTGAGGTTGAGATATAGTGGTCATAGCGTCACTTACTGTGCCTAAGCTTTCAAAAAAGTCATGCACTTCCCACATCAGCCAATCAGAAAAGCCTTGCAAGCGAATAGCCAAAGCTAAGCTCACCGCAATCATGCCTAAGCTTGCGCTGTTATTGAGCCACAAATAAATATCTACAGCTGCAGTTGCAAAAATAAGCAGGCTATTTAAGCTGGTAACTATGACATCCATCCAAGTGCTCAGGCCCATCATTTGGAACACATTCACTAAGAAAGTGTTCATGGATGATTTAGCATACTCAGTTTCTTTTTGCGTATGAGCAAACAGCTTTACAGTGCTAATATTGGTATAGCTATCTACCACTCTGCCCGTCATTACCGCACGCTTATTAGCTTGATCTTCGGCGATCCTACTTAATCTAGGTAAAAAGTAGACCATTACGCCAGAAAAAAGTACTAGCCAAATGGCAATGGGTGCAGCCATACGTAAATCTGTATTAGCTAAAAGCACTAGCATAGATAACAGGCCTACAATTACATAAGCAAAGGTATCGCACAGCTTGCCTACAACTTGCCGCACTGCAATAGAGCCTTGCATCACTTTAGCTGCAATGCGACCTGCAAAATCATCTTGATAGAAATCTAAACTTTGTTGCAATAAATACCGATGAGCCAGCCATCTCACTCGCATAGTTAAGTTGGGTAGCAGGGTTTGCATGCGAATTAGGTTGTTAAGAAGGCCGATCAGTGGCACTACCACTACAAGTAATAGACCCATGCCCCAAAGTGTGGAGGCTTGATCAGTAAGGAATGTGTCTTTGTCTTGCACACTAAGCCAATCTACAAGCTGGCCCATAAATCCAAATACCATTACTTCTATTGCAGCAAAAGCACCAGCGGTTAGCGCCAGTAAAAGCATATAGCGCTTCATGCCATAGCAATAATGCCAACAAAAACGCCATACGCCCTTTGGTGGTTGTAAGGGTTGTTCTGGGGGGTAGGGGTCAACTAGATTTTCAAAAAATTTAAGCATATTCAACTCGAAATGGATGGCTCACTCACTTTGTTTTATTTTAGAGCAATAAAGCGTTAAAGCTAGAGAAAAAGAGTGTCTGTTTTGGCGGCCATAATAAAATCATTCTTGTGCAGGCCTTTAATGGTGTGAGTCCACCAAGTGACTGTAACTTTGCCCCATTGAGTCAAGATAGCAGGGTGATGATCCTGGGCCTCAGAGATATCGCCTAAAGCATTGGTAAACGCTAAAGCTTGTGCAAAATTTTTGAAAGTATAGTTTCGTTGGAGCTGTTGTACACCATCTATGGTAATGGATACCCACATTGGCACTTCTTGTATCAAGACAGCGTATTCTTCAGGTGTAACTGTAGGTGCGCCCATGCGGCAAGCCCCGCAGTTAGATTGACTAAAATCCATATTTTTCTCACAGCTTAATAAAACTAAAGTATCCCAAAATGGTAGCTTTGAGGATACCTTAGTTTGCCCGCCAAGGTGGAGGCATATTAAGTGGCTTTTGCGTTACCAACAGAGGTGGTGAGCTCTTTCCATGCATTGTGTTGGCTTAAATAAATATGACCTGTCAACTGCGATTCAAAGTTGACTCTTGCTAAGCGGTCCAGCACAGGGCCTTTGACTTCTGATAAATGCAGTTTTATACCTTTATCTTGCAGTCTTTGGTTGAGCTCTATTAAACCTTCTACCGCACTAGAGTCTATATGATTAATGCCAGAGGCTACTAAGATTAAATGCTCTAAGCATGGGTTCTGCGACAATAAGGTGTTCAGTTGATTATCTAGATAGCGCATATTGCCAAAAAATAAGCTTTCATCAATACGCAAAGCAATGACTTGCTCACACTGCTCCACATCATGGCGGTCTATGTTACGAAAGTGCTCGCTGCCTAATATAGGGCCCACAACGGCTGTGTGAGGGCGACTTGTGCGCCATAATAGCAGGAGTATAGTAGCGGCTACACCAGCCATAACGCCTGCTTCTACACCTACAAATAACACCATACCTATGGTGATCATCATGGCCAAAAAGTCATGTTTACTATATTTCCAAGTAAACTTTATTTCGTGAGGCTCAATTAATGTGAGTACTGCCACAAATATGGTTGCACCCAATACAGCCTTAGGCAGTAACGCTAAAAACGGGGTGAGGTAAAGGCTAGCTAGCGCTATGCCTATGGCTGTGAATATTCCAGCCATTGGGGTTTGTGCGCCAGCATCAAAGTTAACCACAGAGCGCGAAAAGCCACCTGTTACTGCAAAGCCTCCAGAAGCCGCAGAAGCGATGTTTGCAGCACCTAAGCCTAGTAGCTCATGATTTGGATTTATTTGCTGGCGGCGTTTGTTAGCCAATGTTTGAGCCACAGAAATAGACTCTACATAACCAATGAGGCTAATCATCACAGCTGAAGGCATTAACGTAGAGATTAACAGCCAGCTAAGTGTTGGCCATGCCAAGGTAGGTAAACCTGATGGAATATGACCTACTACCTTTAAGCCTTGTTGGTCTAAAGCAAGGTTTGAGACTAGCAGTATAGAAATAATAACTGC
>DKMQ01000054.1:0-4853 GCA_002470565.1 Oceanospirillaceae bacterium UBA7410
GGTTTTTTATTGGGCGTAAGAAAACTGGGCAATAAACAATAGTATATTTTGGTTCCTACGATGATGAATGTTCAAATATGTAGGCTTGAAAAGTATGCAAATGCTACAATTCGTAAGCAAAATGACAAGGACGCCAACAATGCTCGAGCTAACACTACAGTTTTTAGCTATTACCTTATTTCTAGAAGTAACTCCTGGACCCGCGGTTCTTTTTGTCTTATACCAATCAGCGTTTAGTTTTCGTAATGCGCTTGCAGGCATTTTGGGGTTACTGACATCTAATATTATTTGGATTAGCTTGGTCGCTACAGGCTTAGGATTAGTGCTAACTCAAACCCCGGTTATATTTAATGGCTTACGCTATATAGGTGCAGCTTACTTAGTTTACTTGGGTTATAAGATTATTCGCTACGGTATTGGCAAGCCCCACGCTGATGAAAATACCCAAGTAGGGAATTATAAAAGTAACGGATCAAGCTATAGGCGAGGCATGTTTACCTCATTATCAAACCCTAAAGCGCTATTATTCTTTATGGCACTATTTCCTCAATTCACTAGGCCAGAATTCTTTATCCATGATATTTTTTATTTTGGAGCCATAAAAATGTTATGTTTAGCCGTAGTGATGACCAGTTATGCTCTGATGGGGCGTCGCGTATTTAATTATTTGGGAGAGTCTCCATGGACAAACACTATTTCCCGAGTCCTTGGTGGAGGTATTATTGTTGCGGCTATTGCGGTTGCAAGAGGATAGTACTGTCTTGAATTTCCATGCTTGAGCGAGTGTCCATGACCCTAGAGCAATAACCCTTTATACTAACCTTCTAATAGTTACCTTGGTGAAACACAATGTACTTCGACCAGTTATACGCTCCACTAAAAGATATGCAGGACTGGCAACAAATTGCGTTCTCTGCAGCACTTTGCGAACGCATATTTCCTCACTATGCTTTATTTGATAGTTTGTCAGAGGCTAATCATGTCCTGATTGCCAGAACAGCCTTAGATCAAGTATGGAAGCAGTTATCCCTGCGCGGTAATATGAATGCCGACACCCAACTTACTAAGGTTGAGGCTATTGTTCACAATGAAGAAGATGAAAGCTTTGGAGCTGGGTTGGCATTTGATGCATTAGTGGCACTAATGGCCACTTTACACTGTGTGGATCATGCAAGTTATGAAGATGCCGCCAGTGTGGCTCACTTGTCACGTGAGAGTGTGGCGAAATTTGTTGAACTACACGCAGAAGATGAGCTTAGCGACGAACAACTTATTCGACACATATCAACCCATGAACTTATGGTTAAGGAACTGGCGTTTCAATCTGATGTGATGCAACTTCTGATCTCTCAAAATGTTGCTAAATCATCTCAGATTGACCAGCTTAAATTGATGGCAATGGCAGATGGTGTAAGTAACATAGGCATTAGTATGGATCATGGCTAATACCGCTTAAACTTGAAAAGATATAATGGGTATTTAAATCCATAACTGTTGTATATGTATTGGTCACGGATAGTAAAGGTAAGGGACGGCATTATGAAACTGGCCAAAGGCTTTGGTTACCTGCTTCAAGGCGCAAAACTACTTGCCCATCCAGATTTAAGAATCTTCGTTTTATTACCTTTATTCGTCAATATCATTATGTTTGCCATTGGTCTTGGCCTGCTCATTTTTTTTGTCGGCGGTTGGATGGATGATGTTGTAGGCTGGCTACCGCAGTGGATGAGTGGAATTACTAATTTATTGTGGTTTTTGTTTGCGATATTTTTTGGTATGGCTGTGTTTTTTAGCTTTAACATATTGGCAAATTTCATTGCAGCGCCTCTGAATGGTTTATTGTCAGAAAAAGTGCAACAACACTTAACGGGGGAAGGTTTAGGTCAAACGAATTTTGGAGCACTCTTGGCAAGTATTCCTCGTTCAGTAGGCAGAGAGCTCATTAAGTTGACCTATTATCTGCCAAGAGTACTACTGCTTTTAATATTCTCCTTTATCCCCGTCGTTAACATCATCGTGCCTTGGCTTTGGTTATTTTTTGCTGCTTGGATGATGGCCATACAATATGTGGACTATCCGATGGATAATAACGGCACAAGCTTTAGAAAAATGAAAAAGGCAGTCAGTAATGAACGTTTTTTGCACCTAGGTTTTGGAGCTGGAGTATCAATTTTGTTAATGGTGCCTGTAGTCAACTTTTTTGCAATGCCAATCGCCGTTGCTGGCGCTACAGCTTTATATATCAATGAGCATAAGGCATTACAACAAGCTCAAAATGACCTACCAATAATTCACCAATAATCCAACCCAAACACTAAATGCTGCCCAGTGGTTATTGATAAACGCCTTAAAGTAATGATCTTTTTTACGGCTACGGCCCAACTTGTGTTGATAGACAAACATGCCTGACATGACAGCCACACCGATATAAAAAGGGCTATTAAGCTGGTTGATAACCCCTATCACACACAAAATACCTACACATGCAGCTTGAAAAAGCCCAATAATTCGCAAATCCCATGTACCAAAAAGGATTGCAGTGGATCGCAAGCCGATTTTCAAGTCATCATCTCTATCTACCATGGCATAATAAGTGTCGTAGGCAATAGTCATACATACAGCTGCTGCAAACGCTAACCAAGCGGTTGAATCTGTGCCTTGTGTTTGGGCAGCAAACCCCATGGGAATAGCCATCGCAAAAGCGGCTCCCAAAACAGCCTGAGGCCAATGTGTATAACGTTTCATAAACGGATAAGCACTAGCCAACAAAAGCGCTAAAAGAGACAGTTTGACTGTATAACTATTGGTAAAAAGTACTAAAATAAAGGCGATTGAGCAGAGTCCAAAAAATAAGCCCAAGGCTTCTTTAGGGCTGATTTCACCTGTTGCAAGTGGTCTTTGGTTAGTGCGTTGAACATGAGCGTCTACTTTTCGATCTGCATAATCATTAATGACACAGCCGGCTGCCCTCATGACATAAACGCCCACCACAAAGATCACTAATACATCCAGTTTTGGTGTGCCTTTGGCCGCCAACCAAAGGCCCCATAAGGTGGGCCACAGCAGTAAATAAGTGCCTACTGGTCGGTTTAGCCGCATAAGGGTTTTAAATTGGGGCCAACGAAGAAATAACGCCATTAAAGTAAAGCTTCAACTTATATCAAAGACACCATGCTAACATATACGCTAATATTTTCGCTGTCCACAATCGTAACTAAGTTGCAATTATGCTAACAAAAACATATAAAATTTTATTTTTGTGCACAGGAAATACCTGTCGATCCCAAATGGCTCACGCTATGTCCAAGCAATGGGTCAAGCTACAAAAGCTTAATGTAGACATTAAGTCTCGTGGCATTCGTGCAAAATTTGGAGAGCCAACAACCAAAGAGGCACTTTTGGTGCTATCTAAAGCGCAAATCAACTGGCAAGGTACAAGCTCGCAGTTGCTCCTAGAAGATCTAGACTGGGCAGATCTGGTTTTGGGAATGACCCAAGAGCACCTAGATGTAGCCATAGAGCTAGGCGCTGGATTACGTCAAGACTATGCTCCCCTTTACCAACTACTGGCGTATCAGGATGAGCTAGTAGATCCCTTAAACTGCGGCCTTGCACGTTATCAAGAGCTGTATGATAAGTTACAAGTCTTATTACCTAAACGTCTTGCGGCAATATAGAGGCCATGGGAGGCATAAAAACTTCCGTGACCAACACTCCTTTACTATCCAGGTAGAAAACGGATCGGCGTGCCCAATGCTTTTGTTGATTGTGTGTTTGTTTTAGAACGGTGACTTCAAGATCGCCACGACTCATATTGGAATGTTTAAATAAGACTTCACCAAGAGGCTTAGTACCGATGCTTTTCAACAATCTCAAACGACCTTTTAGGGTGCTGTGAGGTATAATGCTGCGAGCACACACCCAAACTTGTTCATGGCATAGTAGTTCCACTTCACGAATAATAGCTTTTTGACGTGGTTTTAGGTTTAGCGCTTGAGCTTCTGATGGGCTTGGAATGCCCCACTCATTACTCACCACGCGAACTGAAAAGTGACCATTGCTTGCACGTATAAGCCTTTGTGTTAAAGAACCTTTGTCCTGTAGCCAAGCTTGCCAGTGGTGAGGTATCGTATGGTGCATTGCCCGTTTATAGCTATGCCATGTGCAAGGATAAGGCGTTTGGGAATGAACTAGAGAAATAGGCACAAGAAGCTCATTAATTAGGCGTAATAGAAAGGGGACATTGTATCAATAAGTTTAACTCTAAGACACTCTCGGTAGCACATCAAGAGGTTATCCATACTATTCAAGTATGGCTAGAGAAAACAGTAGTAGGGCTAAATCTATGCCCATTTGCCCATAATGTGGTGGCTAAAGAGCAAGTGCATTTTGCTGTTTGTGATGAATCTAGTGATATAAAGCTAAAGCAGTTTTATGTTTCACAGATGAGTTTGTTACTTGATGCCGATGAGAATGATATTGCCACTAGCCTGCTTATTTTCCCCAAAGGTCTGGAAGTCTTTGATGATTACCTTGATGTGCTGGATTGGTTTCAACAACTATTGGAACAGGCCGATCTTACTCACCATGTGCAGCTTGCATCATTCCATCCTCAGTACCAATTTGAAGGAGTGGCGTTTGATGATTTGAGTCATTTCACTAATCGAGCGCCGTATCCAGTAATTCACCTTCTGCGTCAAACTCAAGTCACTAAAGCATTAGAACAGATAACAGACCCTCATAAAATTTACGAAGACAATATTGAAACACTCAATCAGCTTGGCCGAGAAAAGGTCGAATCACTTTGTCCATGGGGCAAATAGGAACAGCTTTATGACATTACATATTTTGGC
>DKMQ01000054.1:4936-6961 GCA_002470565.1 Oceanospirillaceae bacterium UBA7410
TTTGACTATGATGTGAGCCAACTGATTTCTAAAGATAGCTTGGAAATGACTGATAGCGATCGTGAAGAAATTGTTAATGCTGTGCAGTCGCATCCAGCTAATCAGGTGATCATTACCCATGGCACAGACACTATGGTGGACACTGGGCAAGTTTTAAAACAAGTATCTGGCAAGACTATTGTCATCATGGGAGCCATGCAACCTGCTATTATGAAGTCGACAGATGCTGATTTTAATCTTGGCGTAGCGGTAGCTGCAGTACAGGCGCTCCCAGAAGGGGTGTACCTGTGCATGAATGGAAGAATCTATAATGTTGACAAGGTTTCGAAAAACCGCGCTCAGGCGCAGTTTCAGGACCTATAAGCGCAAGTTTAATTGGTAATTAACAGCTCATTGAGAGAATAATGTTCATCTAGCCACTGGCCAATCACATTATTACCACACAGATGGTGGGCGTAGTGCATATGCAAACAACGTATCTGCTCCCAGTCACGTAATCCACCAATACCATAAGTGCTAAGTAGCTGGTCATAACCTAAGCTGGTTAGCTGTGCAAGATCTTCAGGTGAACAGCTTTCTAAACGCTGTGCCACATATTCACGCTGATTCTCTTGATAGGCGGCCATCCAGACTGGATCATCTTGCAAGCGCTGTTCTAGCAGCTTTACAGTGCCGATCATTTCTATCTGACTAATAGCCTTATGCAGGTCTCTAGAAGATAACCAATATAAGGTCGGAAATGGTTTGTCATCCACCAAAGGACGCATTTTAAGCACTAATGGCACGCCACTAGGCGAGCTAGCAGCAATGCCCTTTAAGCCCCTTGGACTTCGGCCTAACTGCTGTTGGATGACGCCAAGTTTAGCATCAAGTTCTTTGTTATCTTCAAGTGCGCAGCGCGATGAAGCTATTTGTGTCACGTTGCTACGCTCCTAAAAGTAACATCAGTAGATGATGTTTTAATGGCCTAAGATTTGGCTTAAAAATAACTTAGTACGATCGTGTTGTGGGTTATCAAAGAATTCATGCGGTTTGTTCGACTCGATGATTTCACCTTCGTCCATGAAAATAACACGATCTGCTACTTTCTTAGCGAAGCCCATCTCGTGGGTTACACATAACATGGTGATACCTTCTTCAGCCAAAGACACCATAGTGTCTAACACTTCTTTGATCATTTCAGGGTCAAGCGCAGATGTAGGCTCGTCAAACAACATAATGTTTGGACGCATACACAAAGAACGAGCAATCGCCACACGTTGCTGCTGGCCACCTGAAAGTTGACCAGGGTATTTGTTTGCTTGCTCAGGAATCTTAACCCGCTCAAGAAACTCCATCGCAGTAGCTTCAGCTTCAGCCTTTGGCGTATTACGCACCCAGATTGGAGCCAAGGTGCAGTTTTCCAATACAGTTAGATGAGGGAACAAGTTAAAGTGTTGGAATACCATGCCCACTTCGCGGCGCACAGCATCAATATTTTTCAGATCATTAGTAAGCTCTGTGCCATCTACGATGATGTCACCTTGCTGGTGTTCTTCCAACCGGTTGATGCAGCGAATCATGGTAGATTTGCCGGAACCAGAAGGTCCACAGATAACAATCTTTTCACCTCTAGAGACTTCAAGGTTAATGTTTTTAAGAACGTGGAAATCGCCGTACCATTTGTTCATGTTACGAATTTCAATACACAGATCGTTGGTTGAATTACTTTGTGCTTCTGACATGTTGAGAAACCCTTAAAATTAGTTGTTATCGCTTATGGCCGGTATTTAGCTTGTTCTCTAAGTACAGAGAATAGCGAGACATACCAAAACACGAGATAAAGAAGAAAATGGCGACAAATAGGTAAACTTCAGTAGACAAGCCTAACCAGGCCGAGTCGGCGACAGACGCGCGACCAATACCCAGAGGGTCTAACAAACCTATGACAATTACTAATGTACTATCTTTATATAGGCCAATGAAGGTGTTAACGATACCTGGAATAGATACCTTTAACGCTTGCGGCAAAATAATGAAGCGCAT
>DKMQ01000061.1:0-10202 GCA_002470565.1 Oceanospirillaceae bacterium UBA7410
ATAATTGGAGGCTATTTTAGTGGTGTATCACTTATTGGGGCGCCTCTAATCGTTGCTGTAGCAGTGCGAAAAATACCACTAGAGTCGTATCGTGATACCTTGTTTGTGCTTTGGTTTATTCTGGTGACGATCAAGATCTGCGCTTTTGCTATTGCTGGAGTAGATTTGCAATGGCAGTGGTCTCTCATGCTTTTATTACCTACCGCTGTAGGACATCTTTTGGGGCTTAGATTTCATCATTTTATGTTAAAGCATGATGCCCAAATAGTACGCCAATGGTTGGGGATCGGTTTGTTAGCAATAGTTGTTATTGCTCTGTGGCAATAGCTTCGGGCTACCTGTGTTACAATAGGTCTCGCATTAATCAAACAAGGGGAAAAAAATCTTATTAATTACACCAGTGGTGAGTACTAAATGAAGCGAATTACACTAAAAGTAGGAAGCGGCGTTTTAACTGAAAATAACGCTGTTGCCAAGGAAAGAATGCTAAATTTAGTTACGTTTATTGTTAAGTTGAAAAAAGTTTACGATGTTATTTTAGTTTCTTCAGGGGCCGTTTCTTTTGGTTACACCGCATTAAAATTAGACCGAAAAAAACATATCAGTAAAAAAGTACTCGCAGCTGTAGGCCAGCCTATTTTAATGAGTAACTATAAAGCTTTATTTGATATTTATGATGTAGATACTAGCCAAGTATTAATGACCGAAGAAGATTTTGATTCATTAGCCCATATTGAAATTTTTCGTCAAATTATAGATTCACAGATTGAACACGAAATACTACCTATCGTGAACGAAAATGACATCACTACTATTTCTGAGCAAGTATTTGGTGACAACGATCAACTCTCTGCCCACGTTGCCCATCGCAGCAATTCTGAAACACTAGTAATCCTTAGTGACATCGACGGCTATTATGATAAAAACCCTAACGAACACGATGACGCCGCTTTATTCAAAAATGTGACTAAAATACCACCATCAGAACTATCAAAACCAGACACTTCTAATCATGAGTTTGCTACAGGCGGCATAGTTACCAAATTAAAAGCCGCTCAGTTTATGCTAGATCAAGGGCGCCAAATGTTTCTTTGTAATGGGTATGATCTGACCTCAGCAGAAGAGTTTTTAATCGATGGGGTACACAATAAAGGAACGTTATTTTCCTCTTCAAGGGGCTGACAAGCACCAAAAATCATTTAATGAGTATAGCCTTATGCTCATAATTGAGTTGAACAAAAAACGTACAAAACGTACAATAGATGTCTTGATTTTAAGGCTCATCTTGATCAATTTTAGGCGTTTTTTTAACTTGTAATGAATTACTCTACTGTTATTCACGGCTTTGCCATCGGTCCTCATCAACTTGAAAACGGGTTGATCTTGGCCCCTATGGCAGGCATTACTGACCGTCCTTTTAGGCATTTATGCCGTCAATTAGGCGCAGGTTTAGCCGTTGCAGAAATGCTCACTAGTGATACGTCTTTGTGGCATACACAAAAATCTCAACGACGCCTACCCCATGCAGATGATGGCACGCCAATTAGTGTACAAATTGCAGGTAGTGACCCTGCGCAAATGGCCCATGCCGCCCAAGCTAATGTAGCTCTTGGGGCTCAAATAATAGACATTAACATGGGCTGCCCTGCTAAAAAGGTGCTCAAAAAAGCAGCTGGCTCAGCACTGCTTAAAGACCCTAGACTAGTAAAAGACATTCTTATGGCTGTAGTTGATGCTGTGGATGTGCCGGTAACGCTAAAAATACGCACAGGCTGGAGCACTGATCAACGCAATGGTCTAGAGATCGCTAATATCGCTCAAGATGCTGGAATAATGGCTCTGGCAGTACACGGACGAACACGTGCATGCGGCTTCAAAGGTGAAGTAGAGTACGACACTATCGCTGCGATAAAGCAAACCCTCGATATTCCTGTGATCGCGAATGGCGATATCAACACTATAGAAGACGCCGCTAAAGTGCTTTCTTACACAGGTGCCGATGGCCTTATGATTGGCCGTGGAGCACAAGGCAACCCTTGGTTATTTCAGCAGATGCACCACTATCTTAAACATGGCAGCTTACTTGAAAAACCTAGTAATGCAATGATTTGGGATATATTAAGACAACATCTTTATGGCTTGTATAGCCTATATGGGGAAGTGATGGGGCCACGCATTGCCCGCAAACATGTAGGCTGGTATTTAAAACAAGAACCAACTCAGCGTAAGTTATTTAACCAACTACCCAACCAAGTACAACAAATTGATTTTTTAAACTATTATTTTGCCAACACTGATGAGCAGGCAGCCTAACCTCATCAGCTATAGCAACAGAAACATTGTAAACACAACAAACCCAACCTTAGTGAAAAATACGATGACTAACAGCACTCAAAACACCCATCTAAATGATGTGACTCATAATGCACAAGATACACAACAAGTGCCTAGGTCGTTACGACAAAGTGTAGAGGAGTCTCTAACACAATATTTTAGCGAGTTGGATGGACAACAAACCACTGCACTATATGAGCTATTTATGCATCAAGTGGAAGCCCCTTTATTTGAATGTGTGATGCAACATACACATGACAACCAGTCTAAAGCGGCTGCGGTACTTGGACTTAACCGAGGCACCTTACGTAAAAAATTAAAACAGTACGACTTACTTTAAGCAGCATCCATTTCAGCAGTTAACAGGATATGACCATGCCACAAGCACACGCCATTCGCCGCGCCCTTATAAGCGTTTCAGACAAACAGGGTATTGTAGAATTCGCCCAAAAACTGAGCCAATCTGGAGTAGAAATTTTATCTACTGGGGGCACTTTTAAATTATTAAGCGAGTCTGGCATCGCTGCTATCGAAGTGTCTGATTACACTGGTTTTCCAGAAATGATGGATGGACGGGTAAAAACTTTACACCCTAAAATCCACGGTGGTATTTTAGGTCGTCGCGGGCAAGACGATGAAATAATGGCAAAACATGGTATTACAGAAATCGATCTAGTTGTCGTTAATTTATACCCCTTTAAAGCGACTATCGAACGTGAAGACTGCACCTTGGATATGGCTATTGAAAATATAGACATTGGCGGCCCTACCATGGTCCGTTCGGCTGCTAAGAACAACAAACATGTTGCTATTGTTGTAAA
This sequence comes from Oceanospirillaceae bacterium UBA7410, assembly GCA_002470565.1. Lineage (GTDB taxonomy): Bacteria > Pseudomonadota > Gammaproteobacteria > Pseudomonadales > Balneatricaceae > Njordibacter. Next base: position 3,156 of record DKMQ01000061.1, read on the forward strand.
CACTAACGACTATGCCGCGATCCTTGAAGAGCTTGCAGCTACAGGTGGTCTAAGCCAAACTACACGCACAGACCTTGCCTGCAAAGCCTTTGAGCACACCGCAATGTATGATGGCGCAATCGCTAACTACCTGGGTAGCCAGATCGATCCCAGCTCTACCTTTCCTCGCACATTTAATACCCAGTTTAAGAAAGTTCAAGACATGCGTTATGGTGAGAACCCCCATCAAAATGCGGCATTTTATGCTGAACATGACCCTAAAGAAGCCAGCGTATCCACTGCACGGCAACTACAAGGCAAGGCACTTTCTTTTAACAATATTGCCGATACTGACTCTGCAATAGAATGCGTAAAAGCTTTCCAAGACCCTGCATGTGTCATTGTTAAACATGCCAACCCATGTGGTGTAGCCATTGGGGATGACATTACACAAGCTTATGAAAAAGCCTACAGTACAGATTCTACCTCAGCCTTTGGTGGCATCATTGCCTTTAACCGTGAACTAGATGCTGGCACAGCTCAGCGTATTATTGATCGACAATTTGTAGAAGTGATTATCGCCCCAAGTGTTAGCGAAGCAGCGGCAGCAACCTTATCTAGAAAACCAAATGTACGTGTATTGATATGTGGTGACTTACCTCGTTTAAGCGTGCCAGAACTAGACTACAAACGTGTCACTGGCGGCTTGTTAGTACAAGATCGAGACTTGGGCCAAATACTTGAAGCTGATTTGAGAATTGTAAGTGAGCGTACACCCACAGAAGCAGAAATGAACGATCTACAGTTTGCCTGGAAAGTAGCTAAGTATGTTAAGTCTAACGCGATTGTGTATTGCAAAGATGGCATGACTATTGGCGTTGGTGCCGGTCAAATGAGCCGCGTTTATAGTGCTAAAATAGCAGGCATTAAGGCGAGCGATGAAAGCTTAGAAGTGAAAGGGTCTGTAATGGCATCAGATGCTTTTTTCCCGTTTCGTGATGGCATTGATGCCGCCGCTGAGGCAGGTATTTGCGCAATCATTCAACCTGGTGGTTCTATGAGAGACGATGAAATAATTGCTGCAGCTAATGAACATAACATCAGCATGATATTTACTGGCATGCGCCATTTTCGTCATTGATCGCTATAAGTACATAAAGTTTAAGCCATTAGAAGCAACAAAATACAACAGGAAATAAGATGAACGTATTAATTATCGGTAGTGGTGGTCGCGAACACGCACTGGCATGGCAAGCTTCTAAAAACAGTAGTGTAAAAAAGATATTTGTAGCACCAGGTAATGCTGGCACGGCTTTAGAAAACAAAACCAAAAATGTGGCTATTGATGTTATGGACATTGATGGCCTTTTAGCCTTTGCCAAAAGCAATGATGTAGATCTGACTATAGTAGGCCCAGAAGCGCCGTTAGTTGCTGGCGTGGTAGATCTATTTCGGGCTGCTGATATGGACATTTTTGGACCAACCCAAGGTGCAGCTCAGCTTGAAGGCTCTAAAACTTTCGCCAAAGATTTTCTTCAGCGCCACGGCATCCCTACTGCTGCATATGCAACCTTTACAGAGGTTGCCCCTGCCATTGCATATATCAAAGCGCAAGGTGCGCCTATTGTTGTAAAAGCTGATGGTTTGGCTGCTGGGAAAGGCGTTATTTTAGCCGATACTGTTGCCCAAGCTACTGCAGCAGTGGAAGACATGTTAGCTGGTAATGCATTTGGAGAAGCTGGTAATCGTGTGGTTGTTGAAGAATTTTTAATCGGTGAAGAAGCCAGCTTTATTGTGATGGCGGATGGAAAAAATGTTTTGCCACTGGCTTCTAGCCAAGATCATAAAGCCCGAGACGAAGGCGACCAAGGCCCTAACACTGGGGGCATGGGTGCATACTCTCCAGCGCCTGTGGTTGATGATGCAATGCATAAACGCATTATGGAAGAGGTGATTATGCCCACTGTTAATGGTATGGCTGCTGATGGCTATATCTATACCGGTTTCCTATACGCAGGCATCATGATAGCAGCCGATGGCACACCCAAGGTGTTAGAGTTTAATTGTCGCTTTGGTGATCCAGAAACTCAGCCAATCCTGATGCGTCTCAAAAATAGCATTGTGGAGCTATGTATTGCAGGCACCATGGGCGTCTTGGATCAAACTGCAGCTGAGTGGGATGAGCGTCCAGCAGTAGGTGTTGTATTGGCTGCACAAGGCTACCCAGAGGCTTACCCTAAAGGTGATGTAATTGATTTACCTGAAGATATAGATAGTACCAGCAAAATATTCCATGCAGGAACTGCCCTTAATGAAGATGGTATGGTGGTCACGAATGGGGGACGGGTACTTTGTGCGGTATCTCTTGGAGCAACCGTAGGTGAAGCACAACATAAAGCTTATGAACTGGCTGATAAAATAAGTTGGAAAGGCATGTTTTGTCGCCGTGATATTGCTTACAGAGCTATCGCTCGCGAACAACTTCATTAATAACAAATATTTGGGGTTTTTATGAGCACAATCTTTGACAAAATTATCAGCCGAGAAATTCCAGCTGATATCGTTTATGAAGATGAACAGTTACTTGCGTTCAAGGACATTGCTCCCAAAGCGCCAGTACATTATCTGATCATCCCTAAACAGCCTATTGCTACGCTTAACGATGCCAATCCATCCCATCAGGCACTATTAGGCCACATGCTGCTTACAGCAGCAAAATTAGCTAAAGACGCCGGTATAGCTGAAGGCGGATATCGGGTACAAATGAACTGCAATCCAGATGGTGGGCAAGTGGTTTATCACATCCACTTGCACATGATGGGCGGTAAAGCGTTTGGGGCTTAGCGCCCTTTATCGCGCACTATTGGGCATGAATCAATTGGGTTAAGGCTTCTACTAACAATTCACACTCACTTGCACTGCCTACACTTATGCGCAAGTAGTTAGTGATACGCGGGTTGTTAGTTAGATGGCGAACTATAATGCCTTGCTGTCTCAATGCCGCAGCAATGTCTGGCGCGCCCAACGTGTGATGAGTGACAAATAAGAAATTGGCCTGCGATTGAGTCATGCTAAAGCCTAATGCTTGCAACTGCCCTGCAAGCTGATCTCGTTGCGAGATATTAGCCTGGCAGGTTTTTTGAAAATACTCCACATCTTCAACTGCAGCTATGGCACCTGCTTGAGATTCACTGCTTAGTGGGTATGAATTAAAGCTATTCTTTACCCTTTCTAAGGCCTCAATAAGATGGCTTTGACCAAATGCAAACCCCACTCTTAAACCCGCTAATGAACGAGACTTGGATAAGGTTTGAACCACCAATAGATTATCAAACTCAGGCACAAGTTCAGTAGCTGAGCGCCCACCAAAATCTATATAAGCCTCATCTATAACAACCACTGAGTCTGAATTAGTGCTAAGTAGCCTACGAATGGCGGTCAAGCTAAGTAACTCACCAGTTGGTGCATTTGGGTTAGGTAGTATCACGCCACCATTAGGTTGCTGGTAGTCTTCTACATTGATGGTGAGATCTTGTGCCAAAGGCACTTCTGCTTTCTCTATGCCATAGAGACCACAATACACCGGGTAAAAGCTATAGCTAATATCTGGAAACAGTAATGGTTCATTATGCTGTAATAATGCCTGAAAAGTATGCGCAAGCACTTCATCAGAGCCATTACCCACAAATACTTGATCTATAGTTAAACCTGTGTGATTTGCTAAAGCCTGACGTAATTTAGTGGCATTAGGGTCTGGATACAAACGTAATGAAGCCCCAAGCTCACCTTGCATTGCCGCAAACACTTTGTCAGAAGGAGGGAATGGATTTTCGTTGGTATTAAGCTTTACTAAATTTTTTAGCTTAGGCTGCTCCCCAGGAACATAAGGCGAAAGTTCATGAACCTTAGGCGACCAGAAGCGATTTAAAGGTGTAATGGGTGTATTCAAGTTAAGTGTCCAACTCTACAATTTCATAGCCGTGGGTCATTGTTACGCCGCCTTTTTCTAACATAATCGAAGCTGAGCAATATTCTTCTGCAGACAGCTTAATAGCACGGGCCACGTGCTTATCTTTTAAATGATGTCCGGTAACCACAAAATGCACATGGATGTTTGTGAACACAGAAGGCACTGCATCAGCACGCTCAGCGCTAAGTTGAGCCACGCAATCAGTGACATCTTGCCGGGTTTTTTTAAGGATAGTCATCACATCAAAAGCGGTGCATCCTCCTAGACCCATCAATATCAATTCCATGGGCCTAGCACCTAGATTCTCACCACCCAAATTAGGTGGTCCATCTAGGGTAATGGTGTGGCCTGAACCGGATTCAGCACTAAAACTAACACCACCGGCCCAACTTACTTTTGCTTGCATAATATTTTATTACCTAAGGGGTATAAGTGTGGTGCCCTTTACTGCTGAGCACGCCAAGTTTGTGAGCGACCAAATAGAGAAATACCAATATAACCACGCAAATCTAAAGTGCCATCAGCATTAAGTTTAATAGTGCATTTATACGCTTTACCGTTACCTGGATCATAAATAGTACCACCTTTCCATTGATGCTTGCCCTTCTTCTGCCCAGCGTACTCCATGCCATTAAGCATCACTAAACCAATAATTGGCTGCGTATGTTTTGTAGCGTCTGGGTTGTTGCGGTCAACTTTTACTTGTCCATCTAAACCACTCTTATCACCTACAGGATAGAGCGGCTCTTTAAGTGACATGAACTTACCAAAATATTTACCATCTTGCTGATAAATTTCAACCACGGCCTTGTCATCTGGGGTAACCCAGGAGCCCATAATTTTATCCCCGCTGGCCAAAACTAAGCTAGTACTTAAAACCCAAACTAAAGCCACCAAAGCGCTAAGCAATACTGCTTTTATGATGATTATTACTGGATTAACTGCAGGTAGAGCCGCCACTTTGGCTTTGATTGAACTTGGTCTCACATCTAAATATTTTTTCATCATGCATCTTCTCTTATTATAATTAAAAATGGATTAACCGAATAATTCAGCTAATTTTTTACCAGGGTTATTAGCCCGCATAAAGGACTCACCCACCAAAAACGCATTCACATTTTGGTTTTGCATAAGCACCACATCATCAGGGGTATGGATGCCACTTTCAGTAATCACTATACGGTCTTTTGGCACCATAGGTAATAAATCAAATGTGGTTTGTAAGGTCAGCTCAAATGTGTGTAGGTTTCGATTATTTATTCCCACCAAAGGCGTGCTCAGCTTAAGAGCTCGGGTAAGTTCATCCGCATCATGAGATTCTACTAACACATCCATACTTAGCTCTTGGGCTAGCTGGGCTAATTGCTGCATTTGTTCATCTTCCAAACAAGCCACGATAAGCAAAATACAATCTGCACCAATAGCTCGTGCTTCATATACCTGATAAGGATCAATAATGAAGTCCTTGCGTATTACAGGTAGGGTACACGCTGCTCTTGCTTGTTGTAAAAAGTCTTCATTACCTTGAAAAAAATCTGCATCTGTTAATACCGAAAGACAAGCTGCACCGCCTTCTTGGTAGCTAGCTGCTATAGCAGCTGGATCAAAGTCTTGTCTAATAACACCTTTACTAGGTGAGGCTTTTTTAGCTTCAGCAATAACCGCAGGCAAACCATGGGCTAATTTATCCTGCATCGCTTTTGCAAACCCTCTAGGAGCCATCGCACCGGTTTTATTTGCTTCAACTTTAAGCTTTAGGTCGTCAATAGATGTATGTAGTTTGCGCTCTGCAATTTCTTCATGTTTGCGAGCTACAATGCGCTTAAGTACTGTTGGTGTCTGCATTATGCGTTTAACCCTTGTGTCAATTGAATCAGGTCATCAAGTTTTTGTTGGGCGCCACCACTACTAATGGTCGCTTTAGCAAGCTCAATGCCAGCAGCCAGATCTACTGCCAAATTTGCACAATAAATAGCCGCACCAGCATTAAGCAAAAGCATGTCCAAAGGCGCTCCAGCATCACCTGCAAATGCTTGCTTGATTAACTTTAGACTGCCAACGGCATCATCTACCACCAAGTCAGATAAGCTTGAATGGGATAAATTGTAGTCGCAAGGGTTAATAGTATATTCTGTAATTTCGCCATTATTAAGCTCCACCACATGAGTAGGTGCCGCAATACTAATTTCGTCTAAACCGTCTTGTGAGTGCACTACCATCACGTGTTTACTTCCCAAGCGTTGTAAAACTTGCGCCATAGGTTGTTGCCATTGCCTGCTGAAAACGCCTAGCACTTGATGCTGCGCACCTGCTGGATTGGTGAGCGGGCCCAAAATATTAAATAAGGTTCTAATCGCCATTTCCTTGCGAGGCCCTATAGCATGCTTCATCGCACTATGGTGAGCTGGTGCAAACATAAAGCCCACACCTAGTTGATCGATACATTGCTCTACTTGGGAGGGCTTTAGCATGATGTCTACACCGGCTGCTTCAAGTAAATCAGAGCTACCACTTTTGGAAGAGATCGATCGGTTACCATGTTTTGCAACTTGAGCCCCTGCTGCTGCTGCAATAAAGGCACTGCCTGTAGAGACGTTAAATATGCCTGAACTATCACCACCTGTGCCACAAGTGTCGATAACATGGTCACCTTTGGCTTGAACACCCGTTGCAAGTGCGCGCATAGCGACCACTGCTCCCGTAATCTCGTCTACGGTTTCGCCCTTCATACGCAATCCCACCAAAAACCCACCTACCTGAGCCTGTGTGGCTTCACCTGTCATAATCAGGTTCATAACAGCCTGCATTTGTGTTTGGCTCAAGTCTTGACGATCTGTAACGGCGGCAATAGCCTGCTGCATATTCATGGGGGACCCTTAGTCAACTAAGCAATTTTTCAAGAGTCACTACTCTAGCAAATTACGAGACTAAAAATCAGGGTTTATCGGTAGGTTTTGGTAAATAATTGAGTCTTTTTTGTATGAACAATTAACGTTTTAGAAAATTGGCTAAAAGTTCATGGCCTTGCTGAGTTAACACAGATTCAGGATGAAACTGCACGCCCTCTACATCAAGGGTTTTATGGCGCAGGCCCATGA
>DKMQ01000061.1:10336-13984 GCA_002470565.1 Oceanospirillaceae bacterium UBA7410
CCGCACGAACCACTTTACCACCAAATACTTGGCCGATGCTTTGATGGCCTAAACACACTCCAAGCACAGGTATTTTACCCGCAAAATGTTTAATTGCGGCCATAGAAATACCGGCTTCATTCGGTGTACAAGGCCCAGGAGAAATAACCAAATGACTAGGAGCCAGTTTTTCAATGCTTTCCACACTAATTTCATCGCTCCGGTAAACCACAACCTCTGCCCCCAGCTCACGAAAATAGTGTACTAGGTTGTAGGTAAACGAATCATAGTTATCTAACATTAACAGCACAAAAAACCTCTCAGATAAGTGGGTCATAGGCCGTTTAACGGCTTTTACTTAGCGCGATTATACTTGCTGGTAGTCCATGCGCCTACCCTGAGCGAACCTTAGATAAATGGAATCCCCTGAGGCCAATCATCATCAACCCTGTAGCCAGCACTAAATAAGCTACCATAGTTAACACCGATTGCTGGAAGCTATAGCCTTGATCAACTATATATCCTAGCCACACAGGCCCCAAGGCCGAAGCAAAAACCACAAAGGTCCAATACAAACTTTTAATAGATCCCAAGTAACGTACGCCATAACATTCTGGCCAAAGTGCTGACTGCGTGGTTTGGGCTAAACCTGAACCAATACCTAATAAAACCATGTAGGGCCAAATAACCCAATAGCTGTCTACTAAGTTGATCATTAACAAAGCACAAGCAATAGGTACCAAGGTAAACGGCATCAACTTAAGTGCGCTAAAGCGATCAATCAACTGCCCCGAAATTACCGCCATTAAAGTAGCCACAAAAGAGTACAACAGATAATTGCCAGTCATAAAGGCGTGGGACCAGCCCTTTTCATCAGCTAGGTTCAAGTGATGAAAAAATAATGCAGTACTCACTAAAGAGGTAGCCGACACTGCAGGTAAAATTAAATAAAACCGATAGTCTTTAAGCACATCACGCCGGCGCCAAGATCTTATAGTTTGCACCTGTGCAATGGTTTGATTAGAAGCCCCATCAGCATGCTTTGAATCTAACTCACGCTGCGTGAGGTTGTTTTCATAGTTTAAGTGGCGAACATTATGACCACGTAACAGCCATATGGTCGCTGGAAGCACCACAACCAACACAAAAACAGCAACGCCAGTATAACTCCAGCGCCAACCCACAACAGCAATGGCCATGACAGCAATCAAGGGCAATATCGCTTCACCAGCAGCAAAACCGATGGCCACCATAGCAGTGGCTTTACCACGCTGACGTTCAAAGTATCGCCCCATGGACGTATAAGCAACATGACTCATTAATCCTTGACCTGTTTGGCGTAGTAAAAACACACCAAAAACTAACCACACTAAGCTGTTTACTTGAGCTATAAACCAACAGCTAAGGGCCAAGAATAAAACCACAAAAAAGGAGTAACGTTGCAATGAGACTTGGTCGATTAGCTTTCCAGTAATCGGCAACAACAATGCACTCAACAAAGTGCCTGCCATGTAAACACCACCCCACTGGGTGTGACTCATGGCAAAATCTTGCTGAATAGCGTGACCAAATATACCTATAAAATAGGTTTGTCCAAAAGACGATGCAAACGCGGTGATCAAACCAAACACCACAAAGCGCGTATGGTCTTTTAATAACACACCGTATGCGCCTAGTATCATGCTTTTAAAACCTCATCTGGCCTAACGGGATGCATTAAATAAAGTTATTCCCCTGCGGCAATGAGACTTGCATTGCCTCCTGCAGCAGTAGTGTCGATACACAAATGACGCTCCATAGTATATCGCTGGGGGTCTGCAGATTCACTAATCAATGGTAACAATGGCCCAGTTTTATTAGCCAAAGCCTGTCTTAATTGTGTCTGATAGCCGACTTCACCATTAGCCGCATGATGGTCACCATTAGCAGCCACGGCATGATAGCCTGACAGCAGCGTAATGTCTGTAGCTAAAAGCTGTCCCTTAACCACCACCAAAGGCAAATCACTTTTAGGGATATTAAGGTCATTGGCTACCAACACGACACCATTTCCTTGAGCCAATGCAGTTTGGGCTTGTAACAAAGCAGCTTGTCTGTCTGGCCCCAAACATAACACAACGCCTCTGGGCACAGTGCTGAGCTGATTCAATTCACCTGTAGGGCCTGGTAGCAATACCACATCGCGGCAAAGGTCTTGCAACTTACTGGCATGAGCACCAAACACTTGGGTGAGTTGTGATAGGCGATCATTGGTCTGTTGCCACCTTGTGAGGGTTTTATCTGACAACGCATCTATAGCATTTTGCACTTGCGCCAAGCCTACAACACGGCCTGATGCACTTGCAGTTTGCACGGCTAATGGTTGGCGTAAACGCTGCACGTACTGAGGGCCACCCGCTTTAGGGCCAGTGCCTGAGAGGCCTTCACCACCAAAAGGTTGGCTTCCCACTACTGCACCTATTTGGTTACGATTAACGTAGGTATTACCTGCATGAATACCCTCAACTAATTGAGCCACACGTGCATCTACCCGAGTATGAATGCCAAAAGTTAAACCATACCCTTGAGCGTTAATGGTATTAATTAACGTAGCTAAGTCGTTAGCTGCAAAGGTAGCCACATGCAATACAGGGCCAAATATTTCTTCGCTAAGGTCCTCAATACCATTTAGCTTAATCACAGTAGGCCCCACAAATAACCCAGTTTTGGGCGCCAAAAGCTGCTTAAGTACATTACCTTTAGCTGCATGAGCGGCAATGTGGCTTTCTATTTTAGTTTTAGAGGCTTCATCTATTACTGGACCCACATCAGTGGTTAGATGCCATGGATTGTCCAAGGTGAGCTCGTCCATCGCACCAAAAAGCATATGTAAAACTTTATCCGCAATATCTTCTTGTAAATACAACATACGAAGCGCTGAGCAGCGCTGTCCCGCACTTTGGAACGCAGAGGCCAGTACATCCCGCACCACTTGCTCTGGCAGCGCCGTAGAATCAACAATCATGGCATTGATGCCACCTGTTTCAGCTATCATCACGGCATCTGCCGCCAGATTTGTCGCCATAACGCGGTTAATATGCTGCGCTGTAGGCGTTGAACCTGTAAAACACACGCCGTTAACCCGCGCATCACTGGTAATAGGCACACCCACTTCTTTAGTTCCACCTGGCAAAAACTGAACTGCCGCCACAGGAATACCTGCTTCATGCATCAACTGCACAGCTTTGTAAGCTACCAAATTAGTTTGACTGGCAGGTTTTGCCAACACAGCGTTACCTGCTGCCAATGCAGCAAATATTTGGCCACTAAAAATAGCTAAAGGGAAATTCCAAGGTGAGATACAACTGACTACACCACGTCCTTGGCCTAAAGGTAAGGAGGCCATTTCTTGGGCATAAAATCTGGCAAAATCTACTGCTTCACGCAGCTCGCCCACGGCATCTAACCAAGTTTTTCCTGCTTCCTTAGCCAATATAGCAAACAGCTGCGTGGCATGGGCTTCATATAAATCTGCCACTTTCTCAAAACAGGCCACTCGCTTTTCCATTGGCATAGCAAGCCACTGTTGCTGCCCAATGGGCGCTGCTATCATAGCGGTTTCTACCTGCTGTGGCGTCGCCATAAATACTTGTCCTACTTGCTCATTATCAGTGGCAGGATTGGTCACCC
>DKMQ01000075.1:0-1761 GCA_002470565.1 Oceanospirillaceae bacterium UBA7410
CCTTTTCCTTGGGTGCCACGGATAGCTTGGCAAAGGTTAGTTTTGCCAGATAAACAAAACTTACATTGACCACATTCAGGCGTGTAAAGAGGAATTACATGATCGCCTACGGTTAAGCTTGTTACACCTGCACCGATCTCTTCCACGATACCGCCACCTTCATGGCCTAGTACAGATGGAAAGATACCTTCAGGATCCGCTCCAGATAAAGTAAATGCATCTGTGTGGCACACGCCTGTAGCGACCATACGTACCAGTACTTCACCGGCTTTTGGGCCTTCTACGTCAATGTCTGCAATGGTTAAAGGTTGGCCTTTAGCTAGGGCTACAGCGGCTCTTGATTTCATAATTAAGGAATCCTTAGTGTTTGTTGGGGGTGTTACACTGCCTGGTTTTGTACCAAGTGACAAGGTCACTTGAGGTGCCCTGCATCACTACCCGGTCTTGTTTAAGAGACAATTGGTAGTCATACATTGGGTCATAATAATGGGTGAGTAAATAGGAAATCCAACCTTTATGAGCGCTAAGGTCCCCTTGTTTAGTTTGTAGCTCTAATGACTGATCAAGAAGTTTAACAAGGTGTTTGTGTGACTCACTACCTAAACGTTTACGAATGCGAAATACACTTTGAATGAGGCTATCACCAAAAGCTAAAAAGGCTTCATTAGGAACCACAAGTTCTTGTTCCCATGCGGCAATAGCTTTGACAACGTATTCACTGAAAATACGCTCAACACGTGCTTCAAAGTTATCATGCAACACCATAATGGGAGAGCTTTTTAGTTTATTTTGAAGGCTAATAGGTAATAATCGGCAGCCTACTAAGCGGCTTTCGTCTTCATAAACAATGGGGGTTTTAGCTTCTTTATTTAATTGCATGAGTGCAATTGCTAAATTGTTTTCAAAATTAATTTGACTAGGTTGTTCTTCAATGTATTTACCAAAGCTAGATCCACGATGCTTTGCAATGCCTTCTAAATCGATGGTGCGATCAAATTGTGGCAATATTTCTGTCTTACCCGTACCTGTACGACCACTTAAAACAAAAGCTGGAAGCTCTTCTACCAGCTCATCTAAGCGTTCAATAAGAAACGTGCGAAGGGCTTTATAACCACCCTCTACAAAGGGCACAACAATGCCAGTATCTGCTAGCCACTGTTGACTAATTTTAGATCGTATTCCACCACGAAAACAATACAACACTGCATCAGGATGGGCACTTGAGAACGCATGCCATTGCTTTACACGACTGTCCTTAGTATCGCCATTGACTAGCTGATGGCCTAAAGCAAGAGCGGCATCTTGACCTTGTTTTTTATAACACGTGCCTACTTCTTCTCGTTCGTGATCTAGCATTAAAGGTAAGTTAACAACGTTTGGAAATGCACCTTTGTCAAATTCAATAGGCGCTCTAACGTCAAACATAGGACGATTACTTAATAACAACGCTTCAAACTGAAGCTTTGTTAAAGGACTTGGCATCTGTAAAGGTGACTTAATTGAGGCCATATTAAACGACCGATACCCAATATTTTTGAGTGTCTTTTGGCGTAGAAAGATCACCTATCCAGATGCACTCATGCTGCTCAGCTTGGCAAATAGCTTCAGCTGCTTGCATTTGATCTTGTGCAACAGCAACTAATAAGCCACCACTTGTTTGTGGGTCACACAGAATATTTAACTGACTTTCACTTAACGGCCCTATTTTATGTCCATAACTATCAAAATTTCGGCTACTTCCACCTGGCACACAGCCTTGAT
>DKMQ01000075.1:1803-16430 GCA_002470565.1 Oceanospirillaceae bacterium UBA7410
GCCTGAAGCTGACTTCCCTCACACACCTCCACAAGATGTCCCATGAGGCCAAAACCTGTGACGTCTGTCATAGCATGAACACCCTTTAATGGAGCCAATTTGGCGCCTATGTCATTAAGCTTTACCATGTTATCTCGTGCCAGATTCACATCTTCTACACGCAATATGCCTCGCTTTTCAGCGGTAGTTAAAATGCCAACGCCTAGGGGTTTAGTAAGCATTAATCGATCACCAGCTTGAGCTTGGTCATTACGCTGTAAATATTTAAGCTCCACCCTACCTGTAACTGCTAATCCAAATATAGGTTCTGGCGCATCAATACTATGCCCCCCCGCAAGGCAAATGTTGGCTTGTGCACACACAGACCGAGCTCCATCTATCACCATAGCGGCTACTTCAGGTGCTAGCTTATCTACTGGCCAACCCAAGATAGCGATAGCCATTAATGGCTGTCCACCCATAGCATAAACATCACTGATAGCATTAGTTGCAGCGACACGACCAAAGTCGAATGGGTCATCTACAATAGGCATAAAAAAGTCAGTGGTACTAACAATGCCAGAGCCATCACCTAAATCAAAAACGGCAGCATCGTCACGACTTTCATTACCTACAATCAAGTTTGGGTGAGAAAATTTTGGTAGTTGAGATTGCAGCATCTTATCAAGGACTTTAGGTGATATTTTGCATCCGCAACCTGCGCCATGGCTATATTGGGTGAGTTTTATTGGATTCATGGTTTATTACACTTGTGGACAATAAAAGTAGTATACGCAGTTTATAACCAATTTGCTGTGCATCATTGGTTATATGATGGCTCTACCTGTAACAAGGCCAACCGCCTAACTGATTTTTGTAAACCTTTATGGGTGTTGTTGTGTGCGGCGTGCAACACCTCTTGTTTGTCTTTGGCATCTTTGAGCTGTTGGTATAATAAATACAAGCCCCCACTAAATCCTGCTTGCCCCAGCGCTAGTAATTTTAACAAGCGTTTTTTTTGCATCTGATCAAGAGCTGGTGTGGTGTTTTTTTCACAGTTGGTTGCGATGGTAAGCAACACTTTTTTATCAATAGATCGAAACCAAAAATCTTTACCAAAACTTAGGTAACCGTATAAATGATGGCTTAGGTTGCCTGCTAATGTATGAGCATTAATGCTAATTGGTCGTATTAATTGCACGCTGTTTAGCCCGGTAGCAGCATCCGCGCGCAAGCCTAACCAAGCTGGAATGTATTGATTTGCTAGCCAAAAACGTAAGGTATCCACACTTGCTGAAAAACTTGTTCCCAGAAAATCTATATTGGCTTCTTGTGCTAAAGTATAAACGTGATTAAGTAACGCAGCTCCCACACCCGTATTCTGCAGCTGCGGTAGGACTACAATCCTTTGAATGCGCCAGCTATGCATCTCACAAGACTCAGGAAAACCTGCTTGTTGAGTTAATATTTGTGCTAACAAATGGCCTTGTATACGCCGTTTTCCAAGGGCTATTTGCTCAGCTAAATCAGCGTCTAAAGCGCCTTCTTGTGATACCCAGGCTAAGGCGACAAGGCAACCTCCTTGGTAACACAAATAAAGCTTTTGTTTTGGGTGATCCAGTAATAATCTTAAATCTTGTGGAGTAGTTTGATAGTGAGCCAGCATAAGCAATGCATACACTTGTTTTAATAAACGGGAATCTTGAGCAAGTTCCTCTCCACAAGTATGGCTATATGTGAGTGATGATGTGGAGTCTATGAATGACTGTTGTTCAATATTGGGAAGTCTTACATCACACAAAAAACTACTACGAATAAAGTCCTCGAGTGGGTCATTAGCATGCCAGCGCATAGGTTGAGTTAGGGTAAGAGATTCGCTTGTAAGGCCCAGTGACTCGATAATGCGGGGAAGCTTTAAGCGATAACCTTGCCCACTGCCCTCATAGCCGTCTTGGGTAGAAGATAGAACTACCAAATCATAATGTTGAATCAATTTGGTCAGTTGTGATAGAGGCACAGACGCCGCTTCATCTACAATGACCAAGCTAGCTTTAGGTAGTTGGGTTAATAATGCATCTAATGCATAAAAATTGACCAGTGCCGGCGTAGCAGTTGCACTCAAGGTGGACAGTGCCTTCTTACTTGGTGCGGTTACAATTACTGGAGCCTGTTGAGTTTTTTTGCTCTGAGTACTGATTGCTTTGATTAACCAACCTAAACAGGCAGATTTTCCTCTACCTCTATGTGCACTAAGATTAAATACAGTATTAATGGATTGCTGGTAAGAGCTCAGTAATTTATCAATAACAGCTTTTTGGTCTTGTGTAGGGTGCAGCAAATTAGCTGCTTTATAATAATCTAATTGTTGCCAAATATTATGATCATCTCTTTTGTGATTATAGGCAGAGCCCTCTAGGACATGCACAGCACAGTGTTCCCAGTGTTGCTGCCACCACTTTATAAAATAGGAATGGGCACCTGATTTTAAATGGCCGTACGCTTGTAACTGAGAGTCAAACAGGTGGTGCCACTGAGCTATGGCAGGAACTAATAATATGAGCGCACCACCACCTACAACTGTGCCACTAAGGGCACATAAAGCACTTGCATTAAAGCCTTTGTGGGCATTATAAATCACATACTGGTTAGAGGTGCCAAGGTGCTGCTTAGTTTGATTTGTACTAATATAATGATGCTCAGGGACAGGCACTGTGGTTGTATTTAATACGTCTACCCATAAGCAAGCAGAAGCAAAGCGTGTAATCTGCTTAGCTATGCTCAAGCCTGATGCCTCTTCCATAGCCACAACTAACATCAAACGATGGCCCGTTTTTTGGGCTATTAAAAGCGGTTGATGAAATTCGGATAATGCTGTAATCGTGGGCAAATTAGTCCACTCCTAGGTGCCTAATAATATTTGCTATAGTGCTGATTTGTGGGACGTTAATCCTATGCATCATTCAATAAGCGCCCTACACGAGCATGTGGCATAGCTATGTTAAGTTGATGCAATAGGTGCCAAGCCATAACTTGGTTGCTAGACATAAAGTAGCAACCATAGCGCTGCTCTAAAGCCTCAAGCTTGTCCATGGCTTTAAAGTTAGTACATGAAATAAACACTACATCTGGCACACAATCCAACCCATCTAACAGCTGTTCAATCAAAGTTGGCAAGTGTTCAGGATCCATTGACCCAATTTCCCTGTCTAGAGTTAAGTCTAGGCTTCCCCACCCTTTTACGTTAAACCCTGCGTCAGTTAAAGCTTCATAAAATGGCACATTAACAGACGCTAAATAGGGTGAAAGCACAACAATATTTTTAGCATTCACATGGGATAAAGCAGCTTTTACCGCGCTAAATGGGTTGCTAGTTACTTGCTGTGTATCACCTTGCTGAAGCAGTTGATGAACATTATTTTCCCCTATGACTAAACTACCTGAAGTACAGCCATAAGCAACAGCATCAAGGACTACATCTGGTAAAATCAAACTAGCACAATGGCCAATTTCTTGTGCCATAGTAGACAAAGCTTCAGGCGTTACTTCTGCTGCACAAGCAATACGTGCGACTAACACCTCAATAGATGAGCCAGCAAACAGATCCCGCCATTCAGCTTCTAGCACCATATCTGTAGCCAGCACGACAAGGCCGATACGTGTAGGTATGTTCTTGGGCGCCAAAAAATTTGGCACAAGTGGTTTGCAAAGTTTTGAAAAAGAATGCATTACGTCTTCCCTCAAGTCATTAGCGACCTATTGAATGGCGTTGGGCTATAGATAGTAAACGGTTGCCCAACAAACTTAAGCTTGTGGCAGCAGCGATACCAAATTTTTCCCCAATGGTTTTTTTAGCCACATATTCTATCAACAATACATCACTTTGTTTGACTGCTTCTTGTAACACCTCATCTGAGGTGCCCACTTCATCTACTAACCCTAGATCGATTGCTTGTTGGCCGTACCAAACGTCACCATTAGCTACCAAATCAATATCCAAATTAGGTCGCTGTTGCTTAACCCAATGCTTAAAAAGCCCGTGGGTTTTCTGTAAATCTTCAACAAATTTTTCACGACCTTTACGGGTATTCTCTCCCATTACAGTAAGGCTGCGCTTGTGTTCACCAGCCGTAAGCACCTCTACATCTATTGAGTGTTTTTTAAGTAATCTGTGTACGTTTGGCACCTCTGCTACTACACCTATAGACCCTACAAGAGCAAATGGAGCAGCAGTAATGTGGTTAGCCATGCACGCCATCATATACCCGCCACTTGCGGCAATTTGATCAACACAAATGGTAAATGGAATGTTGGCTTTACTCAAGCGTCCCAGTTGTGATGCAGCTAAACCATAGGTGTGTACCATACCGCCACTAGAATCAAGACGCATAATCACTTCATCTGTAGTTTTGGCAACAGAAATAATTGCGCTTATTTCATGGCGCAAAAACTCTACTGCACTGGCTTTAATATCGCCATCAAAGTCTAATACAAAGGTGCGCTTTTTAGAACTGGGCAATATTTCTTGCTCTGCCTGGGCTGTAGCGTCTTCAGCCTTGGCTTGCTTGGCCATCTTCTTAGCTTCAGCTTTATTTTGCTTAGCTTCAAGTTTTTCGGCTTTTTCTTGGCTTTTACGAAGTTGCTTAAATTGAAACTTATCCATCATGGCATGATCTAATGTATCAGTCATGTCTTCAAATTCTTCATTGAGGTTTCTCACCTCTATGTGTCCAGCTTTACTTTGGTGCCGGCGATTTTGTCCAGCCATTACCAAAAAACCAACCACTACAATTACAGCTACACAAAAAGTAATCACTTTTGCTAAAAACAACCCGTACTCATACAAAAAATCTAACACGTCACTCTCCAATGTTGTTCTTGGTTATACCAAGTATAGTTTTGTATTCTAGTCTAGTGGGCCATAAAACCATAACTAAACATTTAATAAATTAACAATTCAAACGATCGTTTGATTTCATTATAAAAAACCCATAGAATCAGACACACAACTTAACTAGCAGGATAATATCCCATGGCTGTAGCCCAAATTATGGCACAAATGCATACTGCATTCGTCGCTGAAGAAGCTGAAGATTTACAAGCAACCTTTCAATTTTGTATTTTAGATGATGACGATTTTTATATTACTATCGACAATTCTAATTGCGCTACAAGCATAGGTAACCACGAAGACCCAGAAATTACCATGTCTATGGATAGTGACACGCTTAAGGAAATAGTATCAGGGGAATTAGATGGTATGGCAGCTTTTATGGGTGGCCGCCTGCAAGCTGAAGGCGATGTCATGTTAGGCACACGTTTAAGCCAGTTATTCAAAATGGGGTAATTACCTTAATACCTTTGCGATACCTCACATACCCCCACACCCTTCCATACCCCTCATTATGCGGGCCTCTCAACTCATTACGCAGAGGCCAATTATTGTAAATTAGTGTTGATTTATGTATACTACGGCGCCTGATTGATGCCACCTTCTCTTTCAGTTTAGTGAATTCTATTTAACTGGTTAAAGGATTTATATATATATGCAACAAGTCATTACTTTGCCGCAGGCATTTTGGCGCAATTTTCTTGGTTATTCACCGTCTTGGTACAAACGAGTCATTATCGGTTTTTTAATCCTTAACCCTTTGCTGCTGGTTATCGCTGGACCTACGATTACAGGTTGGGCGTTAATTTTTGAATTTATATTTACTCTCGCTTTAGCTCTTAAGTGCTATCCTCTCCAACCAGGTGGTTTATTGGCGATAGAAGCGATCATTATTGGCCTTGCGTCTCCAGATGGCGTTTATCATGAAGTAAGCAGTAATTTGCAGGTCATATTGTTACTTATGTTCATGGTGGCAGGCATCTACTTTATGAAAGACATGCTGTTGGCTGTGTTCACTCGCTTTCTTGTAGGTGTGAAATCTAAAACTGCATTATCGCTTCTGTTCAGTATCACTGCGGCTGTATTATCTGCCTTCTTAGATGCTTTAACAGTAACAGCCGTGTTAATCAGCGTCAGCGTTGGTTTTTATTCGGTTTATCACAAAGTCGCATCAAGCGCTGGTTCTCACGACCACAATTACCATAATGACGATCACCTCATTGAACTGCATCGTGAAGATTTAGACCAGTTTCGCGCATTTTTACGCAGTTTAATGATGCATGGCGCCGTTGGTACAGCACTGGGTGGTGTGACTACGTTGGTAGGTGAGCCTCAGAATCTTTTAATTGCAGAAAAAGCGGGATGGGACTTTGCTACCTTCTTTATACAAATGGCACCTATTACGATGCCTGTTCTATTTGTCGGCTTATTAACTTGCATCGTGATTGAAAAATTTAGCTGGTTTGGTTATGGCACCAAGTTGCCTCAAACTGTGCGTACGGTTTTAGAAGACTATGACAAAGCGCAGCAAGTAAAGCGTACCACACGTGATAAGGCTCGCCTTATTGTGCAAGTGGCTGTAGCTGTAATGCTTGTTTTTGCTTTAGCATTCCATGTGGCAGCTGTTGGCCTTGTTGGATTGATGATCATCATCATTCTAACGGCTTTTAATGGTATTACTGAAGAAAGCCAAATTGGTCATGCGTTTGAAGAAGCCTTACCTTTTACGGCATTACTTGTGGTGTTTTTCTCTATTGTTACGGTGATTCATGAACAACATTTGTTCAACCCTATTATAGAATGGGTACTCACACTGAACTTAGCTGTGCAACCTAAAGTGTTTTTTGTAGCGAACGGTTTATTGTCAGCCATTAGTGATAACGTATTTGTTGCAACCATTTATATAAACGAAGTGGCTGGCGCCCTAGACGCTGGACTTATAGATAGAGCTCATTTTGACAAGCTAGCTATCGCGATCAACACAGGCACCAACTTACCCAGTGTTGCTACTCCAAATGGTCAGGCAGCATTTTTGTTTTTGTTGACCTCTGCTGCAGCGCCGCTAATTCGTTTGTCATATGGCAAAATGGTTTGGATGGCATTGCCTTATACCATTAGTATGAGTGTTGTGGGCTACCTAGCCATTAGCTATCTACTTTAAATCATCTGTTGAAGCATAAAAAAGCCGCATATAGTGCGGCTTTTTTGTATCTATTTATTCTTTTAACTAAAAAATACGGGCTATCTTAGTCCATACTCGACAACCATAAACAGTTGTCACCTGAAGCCTTGGCAACTGTTTGCAGTTTAGTTTTATGCGCAGCAACTTCTGCATCAGTTGCCATGACTACTGGCAGCTCATAGCCTTCTAAGCTCACTGTACGGCTAGCGGGGGCAACAGCATCTCCGGTAGCGGAGGTTGCCTGAGCAGCCCACATTAAATCAGTTTGCCCACCAGTCATCATCAAATACACGTCAGCTAGAATCTCAGAATCAAGCAACGCTCCATGTAATTCGCGATGAGTGTTGATAATTCCATAACGTCGACAAAGCGCATCAAGATTGTTCTTTTGTCCGGGGTGCTTGCGCCTAGCAAGCTTTAAGGAGTCTGTTATTTTGCAAATATCCGAAACTTTTGGATATTTTTTTCCTATCATTTTTCCTGCAATAGCCAATTCATTGTCTAAAAAACCAAGGTCAAATGGCGCATTATGAATAATTAGCTCAGCACCAGTGATGAACTCAATAAACTGCTCAGCAATGGTAGAAAACAATGCTTTATCGGCAAGAAATTCTTCAGTAATGCCATGCACCGCCTGAGCTTCCATTGGCACATCACGTTCTGGCTGCACGTATTCATGGAAACTTTTCCCTGTAAGACGCCTATTGACCATCTCTAAAGCGCCAACTTCAATCAAACGATGGCCTTGTTTAGGCTCTAAACCTGTTGTTTCTGTATCAAGTATAATTAATCGCACAATATAGTCCTTTGGTGATTACTGGCTATGCTGCTGGGCACCTAAGTTTGCCAAATCATCAGCTATTTCATTTTCAACATGGCCACTGTGTCCTTTAACCCAATGCCACTGAACTTCATGGGCCGCCACTGCCTTATCTAACATCTGCCAAAGATCGCTATTTTTAACAGGTTTTTTGGCAGCAGTACGCCAATTATTTTTACGCCAATTGATGATCCATTCAGTAATACCTTTGCGCACGTACTGTGAGTCAGTGGTAAGGTCTACTTGACATGGCCTGGTTAATGCCTCTAAGCCTTTGATAGCAGCCATAAGCTCCATGCGATTATTGGTAGTCAAAGGTTCGCCTCCAAATAAACGCTTTTCTTGCCCCTTAAAACGCATAAGCACCCCCCAACCTCCTGGGCCAGGATTACCTTTGCATGCGCCATCGGTAAATAATTCAATCTGATCTTTAGTCAATCAACTACTCTCCACAGGGTGTTTATTACAACTTGGTTGCCTAGCTATTGTTGCTAACCCAAATTTTGGTTTCATCACTTGAGTGCGCCATTTAGGTTTGACTAAATGCACTCGAGTTTCTTGTTTAACCGCCAGTAAAACATAACCAGTGCAACATGGATTCATTAAATATTTTAGTAAGGGTTTAGCTTGCCATTTATCGGGGCAGTAATGATATACAGGCTTTATATCAAAGTCATCAAAACTTAAAAGTCTTAACCAGTCTTTAAGCCTGCGTTGTGATAAAAAGTTTGCTCGCCATGGCACTCCCTTTTTGAGCCTGAGTTGTCGCCATAACCCCCAGAAACTATAAGGGTTTAATCCTGTAATTATTAGGCGGCCACCAGAGGTCATCACACGTGCAACTTCTCGAAGAACTTGATGAGGGTTGTTGCTCATATCTAACACATGCTGTAACACTAGAAGATCAATGGCTTCAGTGGCTAGGGGTAGCTGATGGGGATCCATTACAGCGTCGCCATCTAGCTCACTAGTTGCAGTTAAAGAAATGGCGGTTTTTATGGGGGATGTTAAGCTTGAACTCAATTTTGCATTGAGTCCTAAATAGACACTATAGTGCCCAAAGGCTTTAGGCATCAGTAAGGCCAATTGTTGCTGCTCTTGGGCCATAAGTGCAGCGCCTTTAGTTGTTTTCAACCATGTTGTAAACTGGCGTTCTTCAAATGAGTATGAGTGCAGGTGAGTTTGATTAATCATAGTTTATAATAAGGCATTATTACTTGTGTTGCTTGCGTAATTTCTCTGGCACCGCTACCCTTATTAAAGAACGCCTTGCCACACAAAAGATCAAAACTATGCAGACTAAAACTTCACCGCTTAAAATAACCCCTTTACACGCTTTTGATGATAATTACATTTGGTGTATCGAAACCCAGGAATCTGATCATTTTGTTGTAGTAGATCCTGGGGATGCAAGCGTGGTAACAAGTTATGCACTAAAAATACAAAAAAAACTGTCTGCTATATTAGTCACTCATCATCATGGGGACCATACCGGAGGCGTAGCCCAGTTGACGGCTCACTATCGTGACATACCCGTGTATGGTCCAGAAAATAGCCCATACCAAGGCATTACTCACACTCTTAAAGAAGATTGTAACGTTAATATATTAGGCGTGAACTTTAATGTCATGGAAATACCAGGACATACGCTTGATCACATAGCCTACTTTAACCATCAACAGGAAATTCTTTTTTGTGGTGATACGTTATTTTTAGCTGGATGTGGCCGAGTGTTTGAAGGCACACCTAAACAAATGCACCATTCTTTGAGCAAAATCATGGAGTTACCACCCACAACCAGAGCCTACCCAACTCATGAATATAGTTTAGCCAACTTAGAGTTTGCCATGGCTGTGGATGAGAATAATGCAGCATTAAAATTAGTACAAAAAAAATGCAAAGACAAGCGCAGTGCAAGCCAAGTGACACTGCCCACGACCCTTGCACAAGAAGCCGCCATTAATCCTTTTTTACGTGTTGATGATAAAGCAGTAATAGCAAGTGCAAACAAATACAAAGCTAATGAGCTACACCACCCAAGTGAGGTGTTTGCAGCTTTGAGGCAGTGGAAAAACGACTTTTAGTACCTAAAATGTAAAAAAACTCAGGAACTATATTAAGACTTTATGATCTATATTGACCTACGTGCGTAGCCTGCTAAAATTACCGCCTTTTTGCTATTTAAATTGTGACTATTATTTTGATAAAATTTGTTCTACACCTTCTTACCAAATCAGCAAAAAAGCCCTTATTTTTTGTGGCTTCTCTATTAATTCTTAGTGCATGCCAAACTGCTGTTATACAGCCTGAATTGGCAGACACGCCACGAAGACCAATGACCGATAATATTGTTGCAGAAAATGTGCCTAGAGCGCCAGCAAAGGCAGTTGCACAAAGTGCGGTGACTTCTGTAACATCGCTAATCGACATCGAATTAGCTGATACTGGTGAATTTGAAGCACAGACAAAGCCTGTTATAACAGCCCAAGCCATTGCACAAAAAATCGCCAATGAAAACGATCTTGGCTGGTCTGAACTTGACACTGAAGCTAGCACTAATGCAGCAGCACAGTTACTAGCAGAAGCTCAAGAAAAAGCTAAAAAAGTCCCTTTGGTACAGGTTATTCCAGCACCTGTACCTGAGCTAGACCTTTGGCAGATTACTGTAGATAATTATGCTTTGGATCATGTTGATAATGCCAGAATCGATGTGCACTATAAATGGTTCAAAAGTCATAAAGAGTATATGCATCGTGTTACTACACGGGCCAGTCGTTACTATCACTTTATGTTACACCAAGCCATAGATAAATCGCTTCCTACTGAAATCTCCCTTTTGCCTATCATAGAGAGTGGCTTTGATCCTTTTGCATATTCATCAGGTCGGGCCTCAGGGGCATGGCAGTTTATCCCAGCCACAGGCCTTGGCTTTGGCTTAAAGCAAAACTGGTGGTATGACGGTCGCCGAGACATTGTTGCCTCTACTAAAGCCGCGCACTTGTACCTTACGCAGCTGCATAAAATGTTTGATGGAGATTGGTTGCTAGCCATTGCCTCATATAATGGTGGCCAAGGTACAGTGCTTAAAGCGATTAAACGAAATAAAAAAGCGGGTAAACCCACTGATTTTTGGTCATTAGACTTACCCACAGAAACTATGAACTATGTGCCTAAGCTTTTGGCGTTGTCGCGCATTATTGCTGAACAGGCAGGAACAAACGGCTTGTATAGTATCGCCAATGAAGTTTACTTTGAGTCAGTGAATGTAGGTTCCCAAATTGATTTGGCGCAAGCGGCACAAATGGCCAACATTACCACTGATGAAATATACCGTTTGAACCCTGCCTTTAATCAATGGGCAACCGACCCTCAAGGCCCACACAACTTGCTCATTCCAGTGGCACATCTTGATACTTTTAAGGCTAGTTTGTTAGAGCTACCCACCAGTAAAAGAGTGGCATGGCAAAGGTATAAGATTGTCCCCGGAGATAGCCTATTAAAACTTTCCTACGATTTTCATGTAAGTGTTGATTTATTACGCACTATAAATAATATAGATGGAAATTTGATTAGGGCTGGGAAAACGCTGATGATTCCAGTTGCTAGTAAAGGTGCTGAAGCCTATACCTTAAGTGCGGCTCAGCGAGTGATTAATAGGCAGAAACAGATTAATCAAACTCAAGCTAGTGCGCGAGTAGATTATAAGGTGAAAAGTGGTGATAGCCTCTGGAAGATAGCTCAGAAATATAAAGTCAGTGTAAAGCAAATTTCTAGCTGGAATAAACTGAGCACTAAGTCTGTTTTGCAAATTGGAGATAAGCTAAGTGTATGGCCACGCAACAGTGGCACTAAACTGGCCTCTTCAACGCGCAAACTAGTTAAAAAATTGACTTATAAGGTTCGCTCTGGTGATAATCTATCGGCCATAGCCCACCGCTTCAGTGTGACTGTTAAGGACATACAAAAGTGGAACCAATCACTCACCAAATACTTACAACCTGGGCAACAGCTAAGCTTGTTTGTTGACGTGACAAAGCTAAAACAATAGACCTAAAAAACCCGCTTAGAGCGGGTTTTTTTAGGTCTGCTAATAAGTAATAAGCTAAGCTATAAACTTAGCTGCATACATAATTGGCGGTGTTAAAGCTGGTCGTCTACACCTTGCACATACCAGTCCATACCTACAAGGCCAAAACCACCTAAGGTTTCACCTTCTGGTACGCCTACAGATCCATCTTGCTTATATACTGGGCCAGCAAATGGGTGAAGTTTACCCTCAGTAATCGCAGCTGTAGTTGCTTGCGCCATTGCTTTTACATCAGCAGGCATGTTGATAAACGGACCCATGTTAACCATGTTGCTATCCATACCACCAAACGTATCCATGCTTTCCCATGTACCATCTAATACAGCTTGTGTACGTTCAACGTAGTAGTCATCCCAATTATCAATGATAGAAGTTAACAATGCGTTAGGCGCAAAAGCGGCCATATCAGATGCTTGACCAAAGGCTTTTACACCCTGCTCTTCTGCCACTTGAACTGCTGCAGTAGAGTCAGTGTGTTGAGTAATTATATCAGCACCTTGGCTAATCAATACCTTAGCAGCATCAGCTTCACGACCTGGGTCAAACCAAGAGTTAACCCACACTACTTTAAGCTTAAAGTCTGGGTTAATGGTTTGAGCACCAAGCAAGAACGCGTTAATACCACGCACTACTTCAGGAATTGGGAATGAACCTATATAGCCAGCAACGCCAGTTTCAGAAACCTGAGCGGCAATCTGCCCGATCACATAACGACCTTCATAAAAACGTGCAGCGTAAGTCGATAAGTTGTCAGCGCGCTTGTAACCTGTGGCGTGTTCAAACTTAACGTTAGGGAATTTAGCAGCAACGTTTAAAGTTGGATCCATGTAGCCAAATGAAGTGGTGAAAATCAATCCAGCACCTTGGCGAGCCAAACGTGTGATAGTGCGCTCGGCATCTGGGCCTTCAGGGACGTTTTCAACAAACACAGTGTCTACCTGATCACCTAAGCGAGCATCAATAGCTTTGCGGCCTTGGTCATGTTGGTAAGTCCAGCCATGATCACCAGGTGGGCCAATATAGATGAATCCAACTTTTAGCTTATCTGCAGCAACTGCAGAAATAGATAGTGCTGAAACTAGCGCAATGCTGGCAGCAGCTGTGAGTAACTTCTTCATAAGGTTTCTCCTCATCAAAATGATGGTTATTATTAAAATGTTACAGCAATAAAGACCGCAGCTAAGCTAACGGTCAGGTACAAACCCTTGCCCTAAAGAGGCTGGGGTGTTGATTACAGATAAACGACGATTAGTAGAAATTATAACCAGCGCTAAAATAGTTGCAACGTATGGCAGTGAAGATAGTAGTTGTGATGGAATACCTACCCCCATTGCTTGGGCATAAAGCCCTAAAATCCAAACCCCACCAAACAAATAGGCGCCCATAGCCAATCTGGCAGGTAGCCAAGTAGAGAATACCACTAACGCTAAAGCAATCCAGCCGCGGCCAGCCGTCATATTTTCTATCCACTGAGGCGTATACACTAAAGATAAATAAGCACCTGCTAGCCCAGATGTAGCCCCACCAAAAGCTATACAGGCATATCGAACTGCAACTACACGATAGCCTAAAGCATGGGCCGAATCATGATTTTGACCAACGGCACGAATAATTAAACCTACACGGGTGTACTTTAAAGCATAAGCCACACCAACTGTCAGCAAAATAGAAATATAAACCAGCGGATCTTGGCCAAAAACCAAGCGCCCTACGAAAGGTAAGTCAGATAGCCATGGTATGGATACATTAGCCAACTTTACCCCTGGAAGGCCTACAAAACCACTTCCAATTAGACCTGAAAGGCCCAGGCCCAATAGGGTGATCGCCAAACCTGTGGCCACCTGGTTAGTAATTAAAGTTTGTGTAAGCAAACCAAACAATAACGATGTGGCAATACCTGCTAATACTGCAGCTATCACGCCTATCCAAGCTGAACCTGTGACATGAGCTGCAACAAAGCCACACACTGCTCCCATCACCATCATGCCCTCTATGCCTAGGTTAAGCACGCCTGAACGCTCAACCACTAACTCGCCAATAGCCGCTAGTAACAAAGGTGTGGACGCTGTAATAATAGTCAGTAGTATGGCTTCATATGGGCTCATGACGCACTCCTTTTGCCGTGTTGTATAGGTTTACCACTAATCCATTTAAGGCGGTATAAAATTAAGGTATCGCACATCAAAATGAAAAATAACAACATACCCTGAAATACTTGAGTGGTTTTGTCTGAAATGCCTAACTCTATTTGCACCCCTTCACCCCCTATATAACTAACAGCCAATAGCAAGCCAGCAACAATCACTCCAAGTGGGTTCAAACGCCCCAAAAAAGCCACTATGATTGCTGTAAAACCGTAGTTAGGAGAAATATGGGGTTGCAATTGACCTATTGGCCCTGCCACTTCAATTAATCCAGCAAGCCCTGCCAGGCCACCCGAGACCGCAAAGCAAAACCAAACCATTTTAGTTTGTGAGAACCCAGCAAACGCACCTGCTCTGGGCGCACTGCCCACCACATTAATCTCAAATCCCTTAAGTGTTCTGCGCATGACCCAAAATAATATTAATGCAGCCGCTAAAGCTACTACTAGGCCAAAGTGCATTCTTCCATCACCCCACGTTGGCAAAAGGTGCCAACCTTCAAAGGATACTGACTTAGGGAAGTTATA
>DKMQ01000069.1:0-5329 GCA_002470565.1 Oceanospirillaceae bacterium UBA7410
TGCCATGGTGGCTAGAGACTTTGACGCGCCAGCGGATGCGAATGAGGATAATGCGTATGAAGTCACGATCATTGCGACGGACTCTGATGGCAACACTGCTTCTGAATCTCAAACAGTGACAGTGATCGATAATCCGATTGAGGATGTGGCAGTTATCGGCACGCAAACCTGGAGTGCTTCTAATGTTTCAATAGTACCTTCTGCATATAACAGTCTAGGTTCTGATTATTGGACTGCTTATGATGGTAGTCACGGTAGTGGTAGTGCAGCAGATGAAGATGGTTATTATTACACTTGGGATGCAGCGATGAATGCTTGTCCTATTGGTTGGCGCTTACCTTCAGACGCCGACTGGAAAATTTTAGAAGGTGCTTTAGGTATGAGTACTACTGCACAAGATGGGACGGCCCAGCGTGGTACTGATCAAGGCACACAGCTACAAGTAGGAGGCACTAGTGGCTTCGAGGCTAAGTTGACGGGCAGGCGCGAGACTAATGGTGTTTTCTACAATCGTGGAGACTACACGTTTCTTTGGAGTAGTACGGAGTCAGGTAGTAAAGTCACCACTCGTAGCCTGACCCATGTCCCCACAGTGATCCGAGGTGATTCCGATAAAGCGTCCGGGTATAGTGTTCGCTGCCTAAAGAATTAATCCAATACTTTGGCACTTTGGCCCAGCCCAGTCGCTGGGTATTCACCACCCAAGCTAGCTTGGGTGGCTTTTTAATGACATAACAAGGAATTAAGAGCTTTAAAGAAGGGTTTAATACCCCATTAAGAACCTAGGTTAAACGTAGAGATTTAGGCAGGGGCCAACTTATCGTTGCTGTAATCCCGCTTAAACCATATTTTGACGCGGGTTAGTGTAGATCCAAAGTTATTGTGTGGGCGATTTTGGACATTTTTAATGTTATAAAACAAGTAATGGTTCAACCACTTACACCCCACACGTTAAATAGCCTGTAGTTTTTGCCAT
Source organism: Oceanospirillaceae bacterium UBA7410 (assembly GCA_002470565.1). Lineage (GTDB taxonomy): Bacteria > Pseudomonadota > Gammaproteobacteria > Pseudomonadales > Balneatricaceae > Njordibacter. Next base: position 977 of record DKMQ01000069.1, read on the forward strand.
TAGCGAGCTGGCCAGGCATAAGCCCATCGACTAACATTGATTAATTAATATTGTTACTGATCAAGCTTCTCACTTTTCCCTTACAAGACGTTTCTTAGGTTTTATAAGTAAGTTGAGTTTAAGCTTACGATAAATGCGATACGCGCGTTTTTTGGTCTAAACTTGATAACAGATTCTAAAAGGGCTTCGCGCACTTAGATACAATACATCTTTTACATACTATACTCTAAGCAATGCAGGCGCTGCTGCAGAACCTTTGCCTCAAATAATAATTCAAGGTGTTAGCTGATTAATGAGTAATGATATTCAATTTATCAAATACTACACAGACTCACTATGGCTAGAAAAAGGCTTGAGTAAAAATACCCTTGTAAGTTACAACACAGACCTGCACCAGCTGCATGAATACCTTAAACTGCGTAATCTAACTTTGGTGGCAACGCAAGCAAATGATTTGATGAGCTTTTTGGCGCAGCGCTCTAAAAAAGGTATTAAGCCGCGTTCTTTAGCTAGACACTTGTCTAGCATTAAAGGCTTTTACCAATACATGGTGCGTGAAAATCATTTACAGGCTAACCCTGCGTCATTGATTGATGCGCCCAAGCAAGGGCGCCCCATTCCTAAATCACTCACAGAAGCAGATGTTGAAGCTTTATTGGCGGCTCCCAATATCACCACAAACATTGGTCTTAGAGACAGGGCAATGCTTGAGCTTTTATATGCCTGCGGATTGCGAGTAAGTGAGCTGTGTGAGCTGGATATGAGCCAGCTCAACCTTGCGGCAGGGGTGGTAAAAGTCTTTGGTAAAGGATCTAAAGAGCGATTAGTGCCTATTGGAGAGGTGGCCCAAGACTGGCTGCAAAAATATATTAAGCAAGCAAGGCCGCAGCTATTAAAAGCCACTGCAAGCGGCGTGCTATTCCCTAGTAATAGGGGCCAACATATGACTCGGCAAACTTTTTGGCACCGCATAAAACAACATGGTGTTGCCGCTCAAATTCAAAAGCCGCTCTCTCCCCATGTAATAAGGCATGCTTTTGCCACACATTTATTAAATCATGGTGCCGACTTACGGGTGATTCAAATACTCTTAGGCCATAGTGATTTATCAACCACACAGATATATACTCATGTGGCTACGCAGCGATTACAAAATTTACATTCACAACACCATCCCAGAGGCTAGACTCTTATTATGCGTTTACTGACTATTAAAACGGCCACCAGATTAATTTTTTCATTGTCTTTTTTCGCATCTATTGCGTTAGCTGCAGATTACACCAAGTTAGAGGCTGGTTTGGCAAGAATAAATCCAGACATAAAGGCCTTAAGTATTGAGCCCACACCGATGGAAGGCATGTATGACATCGTGCTTAACACAGGTGATCAAATCTATATGCATGAAGATGGTACTTTTTTCTTTGCAGGCTCTATGTTTCAAAACCCTATTGGTGCAAGGCTAGTTAATTTAACCCAAGCCAGTAGTTTAAAAAAGACACTTATCGCTATGCAAAGTGATGCAGCTCAAAAAGCATGGGTGTTTCCTGCTAAAGGTGAAAAAAAGGCCAGTATTACTATATTCACTGACGTCGACTGTTTTTATTGCCAAAAGCTACATGCAGAAATGGATCAGCTAAATGGTTATGGTATCGAAGTGAGGTACCTAGCCTTTCCTCGCGCAGGCCTACAATCGTCTAGCTACCAGGTATTGGTAGACTCTTGGTGTGCACAAAATCCTAATGAATTTTTAACACAGGCCAAGCTTCGTTCGCACAATAAACAAAGCCCTCAAGACTCCCCTGAACTGTGTGATAACCCTGTGGCTGCGCATTATGCACTGGGTGAGGTCATAGGCGTTACTGGCACTCCAGCCATAGTGTTAGATTCTGGCCAACTTATGCCTGGTTATGTGCCAGCAGAAGAAATGGCTAAGCGCTTAGGCATTCTTTAACAGCGTTTTCGTTCTGCTTATAAGCTGACAGGCAAAGCCTGTTAGGCTACAATATGCGCCTTGTTTTATACATTAATTGATATGCGAATTTTTTCGCAATGGGGTTTACCTTGAAACCGGTAAGAGTTGGTATTTGTGGATTTGGCACCGTGGGTGGCGGTACGTTTAACGTTTTAGAACGTAATAGCAAGGAAATTACCCGCCGCACGGGCCGCGCTATTGTGGTTGAACAGATTGCGCAGCGTCGTCCAAACATTAATTGTGACACTGGTGACACAAGCATCACGGATGACATTTTTGCCGTAGCCAACAACCCCAATGTGGATGTTTTGATAGAGCTTATTGGTGGTCATGAACCTGCCAAAGAGCTGGTGCTTACCGCTATCCGAAATGGTAAGCATGTGGTTACAGCCAACAAAGCTTTGATTGCAGTGCATGGTAATGAAATTTTTGAAGCAGCTGCCAAGCATAATGTAGTGGTGGCTTATGAAGCGGCTATCGCAGGTGGCATTCCTATCGTTAAAGCGATGAGAGAAGGTTTGGCTGCGAATAGTATTGATTGGTTAGCAGGCATCATCAATGGCACAGGCAATTTTATTCTTACAGAAATGCGTGACAAAGGCCGTGCATTTGCCGACGTGCTTCAAGAAGCACAAGAGCTTGGTTATGCCGAAGCTGATCCTACCTTTGACGTAGAAGGCATCGATGCGGCTCATAAGCTAACTATCTTATCTTCTGTTGCTTTTGGTATTCCTTTGCAATTTGACCAGTGTTACACCGAAGGTATCAGCAAAATATCAGCGCAAGATGTGGCTAATGCCGAATCTTTAGGTTTTAGAATTAAGCACCTAGGCCTCACGCGTCGCACGCCAGAAGGCATAGAGCTGCGTGTCCACCCTACATTAATTCCAGAAAAACGTTTAATCGCTAATGTGAATGGCGTGATGAATGCCGTTTTAGTAGAAGGCGACGCAGTAGGTCCCACTATGTATTACGGCGCTGGCGCTGGCGCAGAGCCTACTGCCTCTTCTGTAATAGCTGATTTGGTAGATATTGTACGTGACATGTCTTTAGATCAAACGGTACGGATGCCATCTTTAGGCTTCTCACCTGAAACTATGTCCGATAGCCCTATTTTACCTATGGAAAAGGTCGTTACAGCCTTTTACATGCGTATTAACGTGTCTGAAAAGCCTGGTGTTTTGGCTCAAATTACTCAAATTTTGGGTGATGCAGGCATTAGTATTGAAGCCATTCGCCAACACACTCATGTGTCAGCCCAAGTGCCTGTGATTATATTGACTCGCCCAGTAGTAGAGGGCCATATGAATAGCGCCATCGCAGCTATTGAAGCCCTGGCAGATGTGAGCGGTGAAGTTACTCGTATTCGTGTTGAAAACTTAGGCGGCTAAAAAATTATGCGTTATATCAGTACACGTGGTCAGGCCCCAAGCCTTAGCTTTGAAGATGTGTTGCTCACAGGCCTAGCCAGTGACGGTGGCCTTTATGTGCCAGAAACATTACCTCAATTTAGTCATGAAGAAATTGCATCTTGGTCCAAGCTTAATTATGCCGATCTAGCCCATAAAATTTTATTGCCGTTTGTTGAAGCAGATGTAAGTAGTAGTGAGCTGAAAGTGATGGTGGATGAAACCTACGCCGGTTTTAATCATAAGGCTGTGGCGCCATTAGTTCAGCTAGATAAAAACGAATGGGTGTTAGAGCTATTTCATGGGCCTACTTTAGCCTTTAAAGATTTTGCCTTGCAGTTGTTGGGCCGTTTAATGGACAACGCGCTGATTAAACGTGACAAGCATTTAGTGATTATGGGTGCTACTTCTGGCGATACAGGCTCTGCCGCTATCGAAGGGTGTAAACATAGTAAACGTGTAAAAATGTTTATCCTGCACCCCCATGAACGCGTGTCAGAAGTGCAGCGCCGCCAGATGACTACCTTAATCGGTGATAATATTCACAACATTGCTGTGCGTGGTAATTTTGATGATTGTCAGCAAATGGTTAAACAAAGTTTTGCAGATCAGTCTTTCTTAAATGGCGGACAGCTCGGCGCAGTAAATTCAATTAACTGGGCTCGTATTATGGCTCAGATTGTCTACTATTTTTATGCCGCAGTGGCTTTGGGAGGGCCTCATCGCAAGGTTTCCTTTAGCGTACCTACCGGTAACTTTGGTGACATTTATGCAGGCTATTTAGCTCAAAAGATGGGTTTACCCATTGCGCAGCTTGTTGTGGCTACCAACGAAAATGATATTTTGCATCGTTGCATTAGTGCCAATCAATACCAAAAGCATGGGCTAGTACAAACCTTGTCTCCTAGCATGGATATTATGGTGTCCAGTAATTTTGAACGCTTGTTATTTGATTTATATGATCGTGATGGC
>DKMQ01000069.1:5455-6476 GCA_002470565.1 Oceanospirillaceae bacterium UBA7410
CTAGACCCACACAGTGCTATTGGTGTGGAAGCTGGTCGAGTGTGTAATCAACACCCACATGTGCCTATGGTCACATTGGCCACAGCTCACCCGGTTAAGTTTCCTGAAGCCGTCATTAAGGCTGGGCAACCTACGCCACAATTGCCAAACCACTTGGCTGATTTGCTAGAACGAAAGGAGCGTTGTGAAGTATTAAATAACGACCTTTTAGTGGTGCAGCAATACATCACCAGTAAGATTTAAGAGCGTATATATGTCAGTTCGCTTGCGTTTAGGCACATCCAATGCTGCTCTAGACGCAGCTTTTGACCCTCTTGTTGCACGTGTGCTTGCTCACCGTGGTATCAATGATCCTGCACAAGTGGATTATCAACTCAAAAAACTTCTTCCTTACCATCAGCTTAAAGGCATAGACACTGCGGTAACGCTTCTAGTGCAAGCCCTTGAAGCTCAGGCAAACATCCTTATTGTGGGTGATTTTGACTGTGATGGAGCCACCAGCACCAGCCTTGCATTGCTAGCCCTAGGTGCTATGGGCGCCAAAAATGTAAGCTATTTAGTGCCCAACCGGTTTGATTTTGGTTATGGCCTAAGCACTGCGTTAGTGGATTACGCCAAAGCTATAGAGCCTGATTTAATTGTTACTGTAGATAATGGCATTGCTAGCCACGAAGGCGTTGCTCGTGCTCATGAACTAGGTATAAAAGTAGTGGTGACAGACCATCACTTAGCCGCTGAGACATTGCCCGATGCCGATGCTATTGTTAATCCTAATCAACCTGGTTGTGAATTTCCGTTTAAGTCCACAGCAGGTGTTGGGGTTATTTTTTATGTTATGTCAGCTTTGCGTAGGCAGCTACAAACACAGGGTTGGTTTGACCAGCAAGGCATAAAAGCCCCTAACATGGCGCAATATCTAGACTTAGTGGCTTTAGGCACGGTAGCAGACTTAGTGCCTATGGAGCACAACAACCGCATTTTGGTAGCCCAGGGTGTGGCACGTATTCGTGCAGGTAAAGCT
>DKMQ01000051.1:0-4705 GCA_002470565.1 Oceanospirillaceae bacterium UBA7410
CTTGCTTATGAGCAGGGCTTTTTTTATGGATCTTTTATGTTATCCAAAAATGCTCTAGCCCTTTCAGCCTTTGCAGCCCATGCAGCCCTTGTAGCACTTTAGTCGCTTTTAGGTGCCAAAACCACAAGAAGAATTGTTTCCTACCCAAGCTAGTGTAATACTGTGTTATTAAACATTTTTTTATACTTTATCTTCGGATTTTTGATCATGAAAAACACCATCGCCTTGTTTGGCGGATTTATTTTTAGTGCCTTATTTAGCACTACGGCCTTGGCCTCTGGTGACGTATCACTGGCTTCCACCCCTATAGATTTAACTCACCATTGGGTAGGTTGGGCTGCATTAGCGGTGTTTTTTATCGCTTATGTGTTGGTGATATTTGAAGAACAGATTCACCTTAGAAAGTCTAAGCCCGTGATGCTTGCAGCGGGTTTGATATGGATCATTATTGCGGTGGCTTACAATATAGAAGGCCAATCTGGCGCCATTAAACCTGCCATAGAGCACAACTTTTTAGAATACTCACAACTGTTTTTCTTTTTGTTAGTGGCCATGACTTACATTAACGCCATGCTAGAGCGTGGTGTGTTTGACGCTTTACGTTTATGGTTGGTGAAACAAGGCTACTCCTATAGAGCCCTTTTTTGGCTCACAGGCATCTTAGCTTTTTTCATCTCTCCTATCGCAGACAACCTTACCACCGCTTTAATTATGTGTGCTGTGGTATTGGCAGTAGGTGATAAAGAGCCGCGTTTTGTAGCCATTGCGTGTGTTAATATTGTAGTGAGCTCTAATGCGGGCGGCGCATTTAGCCCCTTTGGAGACATCACTACACTTATGGTTTGGCAAAAAGGTGTGGTGGAATTCACAGAGTTTTTCCACCTATTTATCCCTTCTGTAGTGAACTTTTTGATTCCGGCAACCATCATGCATTTTGCAATTCCCCATGGCAAACCAGGTGCAGTGTCTGCGGGCAACATAGGCATGAAATATGGTGGATTTACCATCGTGATTTTGTTTCTTATGACCATAGCCACTGCGGTAAGCTTCCATAATTTCCTACACATACCGCCTGTATTTGGCATGATGACAGGTTTGGTGTATTTGCAGCTTTACGGCTATTACCTGGGTCGTAAGTCACATTCATGGTCTCATGGTATTAGTATCCCTCCTGGATCAAAAGAAGACCCTTATAAATTTGACATTTTTTCAAAAATAGCTAAAGCAGAATGGGACACCTTGTTTTTCTTTTATGGTGTTATTTTAGCCGTAGGCGGCCTAGGATTCATCGGTTACCTAGGTATGGCGTCTGAATTTATATATGGTGAGCTTGGCGCCACTAATGCCAATATCTTAGTGGGCATTATGTCTGCTGTGGTAGATAACATACCAGTGATGTTTGCGGTATTGTCTATGAACCCAGATATGTCTCATGTGCAGTGGTTGTTGGTCACCTTAACAGCTGGCGTAGGTGGTAGTTTATTATCTATAGGCTCTGCAGCAGGGGTTGCCTTAATGGGCCAAGCTAGGGGCCAATACACGTTTTTTAGCCACCTTAAATGGACGCCTGTTATTGCCCTAGGTTATGGGGCGAGTATTTGGGTGCACTTAGCAATCAATAGCTAACTTTCACCAAGTTATAATGCGCTGTCTTTTGCTATTCAAATGGCAGTGCAAGTTTTTTTTCGCCTGTCTTAAGGCCTATTTCATTTATTTTTTGTAATATGTTGAGTATTTAGCACTTCTATAGGCATTTCCATTGCACTTTTGTCGGGTTATTGATAAAAATGTAGATCGCTTTTTCTAAGCGACCTGTTAGCAAAACAGGTAAATCACTCATATAGATTTTTCTACCACACGCACAGGTAATTCCATGCTTATCGGTATACCCAAAGAACCTATGGCTGGCGAAACTAGAGTCGCTGCCACACCCAAAACAGTAGAGCAGCTCATAAAGCTTGGCTTTGATGTTTGTATTGAAACTAATGCAGGCCTTGCAGCAAACTTTGATGATGCATCATACCAAGCTGCTGGCGCCTTGATTAATATGGATACTAAAGCCGTGTACCAAAGTGATTTGGTGCTTAAGGTGAATCCGCTTTTAGAGCATCCTATTCAAGCTTGCCATGAGCTAGACTTGCTCAAAGATGGTGGCCACTTGATCAGCTTTATGGCACCCGCCCAAAACGAAGACCAGCTTAAACAATTAGCGCAGCGCAATATTACTGCCATGTCTATGGAGTCTGTGCCGCGTATATCCCGGTCACAGTCGATGGATGCCTTAAGCTCTATGGCTAATATTGGCGGTTACCGCGCAGTGATTGAAGCAGCCCATCATTTTGGTCGTTTCTTTACTGGCCAAATCACTGCTGCAGGCAAAGTTCCCCCAGCTAAAGTGCTGATTATAGGCGCAGGCGTTGCAGGCCTCGCGGCCTTGGGTGCAGCAGGTAGCTTAGGCGCTATAGTGAGAGCCTTTGATACTCGCCCAGAAGTAAAAGAACAAATTAACTCTATGGGTGCTGAGTTTTTAGAAGTAGAGCTAGAAGAAGAAAGTGGCTCTGGCGATGGTTATGCCAAGGTGATGAGCAAGGCCTTTATAGACGCTGAAATGGCCTTATTTGCTGACCAAGCTAAGGAAGTGGATATTATTATCACTACGGCTATGATTCCTGGTAAGCCTGCGCCTAAGCTCATTACGGCGCAAATGGTGTCTACTATGACCCCAGGCAGCGTAATAGTAGATTTAGCCGCTGGTGGCGGTGGTAACTGTGAACTTACCCAGCCTGGTAAGGTGATCACTACAGACAATGGCGTGACAGTGATTGGTTATACCGATATGCCGGCACGCTTGCCTAGCCAAGCATCTCAGCTTTATGGCACTAACCTAGTTAACCTTCTAAAGCTGCTTTGCCCTGAAAAAGATGGCCAGTTGGTGATCGATTTTGAAGACCCTATCATGCGTGGCGTTACCATCAGTAAAGATGGCGCAGTGACATGGCCAGCGCCGCCCATCCAAGTGGCAGCAGCGCCAGCAAAGAAAGCGCAAGATAGCGCACCTGTTGAGCCAACTAAGCAGGAAATGTCAGCCGCAGTGAAATATGGTTTAGGCGCTGCAAGTGCAGTGCTTGTAGGATGGATTGCCCTAAACGCACCCGCTGAATTTCTAGGACACTTCACGGTATTTGTTCTGTCATGCATTATTGGTTATTACGTGGTGTGGAACGTTAGACACGCCTTGCATACGCCTTTGATGGCCATCACCAATGCGGTGTCTGGCATTATCGTAGTAGGTGCGGTGCTTCAGGTGGGTGACGAGCTTAATCTTGTTACTATTCTTGCTTTGATCTCTGTGCTCATCGCATCCATTAACATCGTGGGTGGCTTTTATGTCACCAAACGTATGTTAAAAATGTTCCAGAAATAGGAGACGACTAATGCAAGCAGGAATGGTTATCACAGCTTACGTTATCGCCGCTGTATTATTTATCATGGCCCTTGGTGGGCTATCTCAACAAGAATCTGCCAAACGTGGCATTTGGCTTGGCATCATAGGTATGGCGTTAGCGCTATTGGCTACTTTGTTAAGCCCAAAAGTAATGGCACTTACCACAGGCCTAAGCTACATTCTTATTGCCATGTTAATTGGCTCTGCCATTGGTGTTTATATGGCTAAAAGAGTAGCTATGACAGAAATGCCAGAGCTTGTGGCAATACTCCATAGTTTTGTGGGTTTGGCTGCTGTATTTGTGGGTGTGAATAGTTATCTAGACCATTCTCAAGTGCTTACGCCGGTGATGCAAAATATTCACTTGGTAGAAGTATTTTTGGGTGTGTTTATTGGTGCAGTCACCTTTACTGGCTCTTTGGTCGCCTTTGGTAAGCTGCGGGGCATTATGTCCTCCAAAGCCCTTAACTTGCCACAACGCCACAAGCTAAATTTGCTGGCTTTGCTAGTAAGTGCGGTGATGCTGGTACAATTTGTAAACCAAGGTGGCAACGACACTTATCTGGTCATTATGGCCCTTATCGCCTTAGTGTTTGGTTGGCATTTAGTGGCTTCTATCGGCGGCGCCGACATGCCCGTAGTAGTGTCAATGCTGAACTCTTATTCTGGCTGGGCAGCTGCAGCTGCAGGCTTCTTATTAGGCAATGACTTGTTGATTGTTACAGGTGCTTTGGTAGGCTCCTCTGGCGCTATTTTGAGCTACATTATGTGCCGAGCGATGAACCGTTCATTTATCTCTGTAATAGCTGGTGGTTTTGGTAATGACCCTATTGCAAGTGATGACGAAGAAGAAGGTGAGGTGCAGCCTACTACGGCCGAAGAAGTGGCGGGTATGTTAACTAATGCAAGGTCTGTAGTGATTACCCCAGGCTACGGCATGGCAGTAGCTCAAGCGCAATACCAAGTGCAAGACATTACCCAAAAGCTGCGAGCACAAGGTGTAGAAGTGCGCTTTGGCATTCATCCTGTTGCAGGGCGTTTGCCCGGCCACATGAACGTATTGCTAGCCGAAGCTAAAGTGCCTTACGACATTGTTTTAGAGATGGACGAAATCAATGATGACTTTGCCAACACTGATGTAGTGCTAGTCATAGGCGCCAATGACACGGTAAACCCGGCTGCTAAAAAGCCAGGTAGCCCTATTGCAGGTATGCCCGTGCTTGAAGTGTGGGATGCTAAAACAGTGATTGTGTTTAAGCG
>DKMQ01000051.1:4813-5229 GCA_002470565.1 Oceanospirillaceae bacterium UBA7410
AAAAAGCCCATAGGCCATTACTTAAATGGCTATGGGCTTTTTTGTGGCAGATGATCATATGATCAAATAATTAATGAGCCAAGGTGCTTAGAATGTCATGAACACACCAACCCTTGTGGACAACATCATATACAACGCCAAAGGCCATAAGCGTTTTATAGTGGCTATAGCTGGCCCCCCAGGGGCGGGTAAGTCTACCCTTGCTGGTGAGCTGCTAAGTCTACTTTCAAAAAAATCTGTGCAAGCTAGAATAATCCCTATGGATGGGTTTCATTTAGATAATGTGCTCTTGGCCCAACGCCATCTGACAGATCGTAAGGGTGCACCTGATACCTTTGATGTAGCAGGGTTTGTGCACTTAATTAAAAGGCTAGTGAGCCTTGAAGATAATGTAGTTATTCCTACCTTTGACAGGA
>DKMQ01000051.1:5353-7546 GCA_002470565.1 Oceanospirillaceae bacterium UBA7410
ACGGCCTAGAGCCAGAGGCTGCAAAACTGCGGGCACTGGGCAATGACATACCCAACGCCCACTGCGTTGTAGAACATTCAGTAGACGCTGATCAAACACTTAATTGCTTGACGTAGCTGTGCTATGAGCCAGTAGGGCGTTTAATTCAGGGATGCAAGAACCACAGTTGGTGCCACATTTAAGTTGTTGTCCTAATGCAGCGGCAGAGTTGGCACCGCTATCAATGGCCGCCTGAATATCTTTTTCGCTCACTTTAAAACATGAGCAAATTAATTTTCCAGCAGTAGAAGCGTTGCCTGACAACAGAGGCCAATATGTTTGCGCAACAGGCTGTGACATGAGCGTGCGCATCCATAAGTGATCGGGCAACATTTTTCTGTCTTGATGGCTAAAGACTGCAAACTCAATACGCTTAGTGCTAAAGCAAATGAGGCGCTGGTCACCATTTTGACGATCAAAAAATTGCTCGTAAGCCTGGGCAGGCCCTTGTTCGGTCATCCGTTTGGCAGCGATAAAGTCTGGCCAATCAAAATTAGATTGAATAGCGATCTGGTAGATAAATCCTTGCCCTTGGTCTAGAGGCGCAGCGCTCCAATTTATAAATTTTGTACAGTCTAGCTTGTTATGACTGACTAAAGTCGCCCATATAGGTGTGTCTACTTTCACCATGGCCGCGCGGCTGTATTTAAACTCTGGCTGACCAGAAATAACATCAGTGATCGGTGCCACCAAGGAGTCAACTCTGGCGCTGCTAGCGTATTGGTCATTCCAATGTATTGGCACAAAAATTTGACCTTCTTCCATGCCTACATCCACAGCAACCACGACTGTAATGCTCCCCCTTTGGGTAGACACTTGGGCTAGGTCACCATCGACCAATCCATAACTACTGGCAGTATTTGAGTGCATAGAGACAAAGGGTTGGCTTATATGACTTAGTAATGTGCTAGTTCGAGCGGTACGGCTCATTGTGTGCCATTGATCGCGAATTCGTCCGGTGTTTAACGTCAAGGGAAAGTCATCGCTGGGGGTGTGGCATTGAGGTAGTTGTGGGTTAATCACAACAAAATTAGCTTTTTTGCTTGGCGTAAAAAATAATTTGTCTTCAAATAGCCTTGCAGTACCCTTGGGCTTCAGGGGGGTCGCTGGCCACTGAATAGGTTCAAGTTGGTTGTATTGTTGCTCGGATAAATGGCTTAGAGTGGATATATTAAATAATCTATTACCCGTATTTTTAAACCCACTAAGCTTAGCATGTTCAATAAAAATATCTCTGGGCGAATGGTAGTCAAAGGCGTTATTAAACCCCATAGCCTGACCAACCTGAGATATGATCCACCAATCTGACTTGGCTTGACCCACTGGTTTAACCAAGACCCGTTGACGAGAAATACGGCGTTCAGAATTAGTCACGGTGCCAGACTTTTCACCCCAACCAGAGGCAGGTAAGAGTATATTGGCTGTAGCTGTGGTGTCAGTATCAGCCACACAGTCTGATACGATGACCGTATCGCAAGCTTGCAAAGCGGCTCTCACCCGATCTGCATCGGGCATGCTAACCACCGGATTGGTGCCCATGATCCAGATGGCTTTAATACGGCCATCGGCGACTGCTTCAAATAGATCCACCGCTTTTAAGCCTGGCGTTTTGGTTAGATTTTTGGTATCCCAAAACTCACTTACAGTGCTCGTGTTTTCTTCGTTGTAATCCATATGGGCGGCTAACATATTGGCTAAACCTCCCACTTCACGACCTCCCATGGCGTTGGGTTGGCCAGTAATTGAAAACGCACCCAGTCCTGCTTTGCCGATACGACCCGTGGCCAAGTGACAGTTAATGATGGCATTACATTTGTCGGTACCTGTAGCAGATTGGTTAATGCCCATTGAATAAAAACTTATGGTTTTCTCAGTTTCAGCAAACCATTGGTAAAAGGTCTCTAGTTGTAAAGCGCTAACACCAATCGCTTGTGCAAGCTTGGTGTCAGTTAGCCTACTGGCCTCATCCATGGCCGCATCAAAGCCTTGGGTGTGTTGTGCAATAAAATCTGCATTTAGATGACCGCCTTGGTTCAGATAGGCAAGTAGGCCATTAAACACAAAAGCGTCTGCACCTGGTGCAATGGCTAGATGTAGGTCAGCCAGATCACAAGTAGCGGTGCGACGTGGGTCGATAACCACCACTCGCATAGA
>DKMQ01000078.1 GCA_002470565.1 Oceanospirillaceae bacterium UBA7410
AGTTAATCAAATCTGCAATATAATCTAATTTAGATATATCTAATACTATCTTTTTCTATTGAAAATATATATCATTTAGATATAAGCTTATTCCTAGATTTAATTCAAAAAAAGTAGCCATCCAAAAAGAAAGGATTCTATCATGCAAAAAATCAACTGTGATGTCTGTATCGTTGGTGCAGGTGCAGCAGGTATCGCTGTAGCCAGCAGTCTACTGAAGCGTCAACCCAAGCTCAAAATCACCATAGTCGACCCATCACAAACACACGCTTATCAGCCAGGCTGGACCCTTGTAGGGGCGGGTATTTTTACGCCACAGCAGACGATACGCAAAATGCACAAGGTGATCCCAAAAGGGGTTATATGGATACAACAATCTGCGCTAAAGTTTAACGCTGAAGAAAATACGTTAATTTTAGATAACCAGGACAGTGTTGAGTATCGTGCCTTGGTTGTAGCTCCTGGATTGAAACTCGACTTTGACGCAATTGAAGGCCTCAGTGAAACCTTAGGAAAACATGGAGTCACTTCTAATTATCGTTTTGATCTAGCGCCTTATACGTGGAAACTAGTTCAGCAACTTAAGCGCGGTACGGCATTATTCACCCAGCCACCGATGCCTATTAAGTGCGCAGGAGCACCTCAAAAAGCACTATACTTGTCTTCCGACTGGTGGCAACAGCAAGGCCTACAAACAAGTATAAATGTGTCATTTCATAACGCAGGTGGCGCACTGTTCGGGGTACCGGCCTACGTTCCAGCACTAATGGACACTGTAAATGACTATGACATTAATTTACAGCTTAATAGCCAGCTGGTAAAAGTAGATGGGGCCAGCCAGACTGCCACTTTCAACCTTATAAAAGATGGTGCTGTAGTAGGCCAAGAAAGCATAGTCTTTGACATGCTGCACGTTTGCCCACCACAAACGGCTCATGATTTTATGCACGGACAACCCATAGTAGATGCGGCTGGCTGGGTTGACGTTAAGCCTGATACACTTCAAAACCCTTATTATCATAATGTGTTTGGCCTAGGCGATGGCGCAAATACGCCAAATGCCAAAACAGCGGCTGCAGTCCGTATGCAAGCACCCGTAGTGGCACTAAATGTGATTAGCCACTTGGCCCAGCAACCTCTGACTGCCAGTTACGATGGTTACGGCTCTTGCCCCCTCACCGTATCCCGCAACAAAATAGTACTAGCCGAATTTGGCTATGGAGGCAAGCTATTACCCTCGTTTCCAAAATGGCTGCTTGATGGAACACGACCTACACGAAGGGCTTGGTGGTTAAAAACCAAAGTTTTGCCTTCTATCTATTGGAACGTCATGCTCAAAGGAAGAGAATGGTTAACAAACCCCTATAAGTAATGTAGGCCGCTGGCTCTAATTCATTTGGCAACTGACCTACGCTTTAGAGGTAAGTCTATTTTAGTTTAGCTTAAGTCAATTATTCATTTTTTATTGTAGGTTTCCATGGAATCAGAATTACTTAATACATTAGCTCTGTCGCGCATTCAGTTTGCTGCCAACATCAGCTTTCACATATTATTTCCAACCATCACTATTGGCCTTGGTTGGTTGTTGTTTTATTTTAAATTACGTTTTGAAATCAGCCAGCATCCAGTTTGGATGCGTATTTATCGTTTTTGGGTGAAGATATTTGCACTCACCTTTGCGATAGGTGTCGTCACTGGAATTACAATGTCATTTCAGTTTGGCACTAACTGGCCTGGATTCATGGAAAAAGTAGGTAACATCGCAGGGCCTTTATTAGGCTATGAAGTTATGTCAGCATTTTTCCTTGAAGCGACATTTTTAGGCGTAATGTTATTTGGTATTCACAGGGTGCCTAGCAAAGTGCACACCCTAGCCACTTTGATTGTAGCCATAGGTACCAGCCTATCTGCTTTTTGGATTATTGCTCTTAACTCGTGGATGCATACACCCGCCGGATTCGTCATGGAGAACGGAGTGGCGATGCCAACAGATTGGATCGCTATTATATTTAACCCATCCATGCCCTATCGCTTAGGCCACATGATGCTGGCTTCATTTTTGACCGCTAGCTTTTTAATAGCTGGAGTCTCAGCTTACCGTATATTAAAAGGAGACTTGAAATCCGCACCTAAGCTTGCCCTTAAACAGTCTCTTCCTTTGGCTGCATTCTTAATTGTGGTGCAAATAGCTGTGGGGGATATGCATGGCATCAATACGCTTAAGTATCAGCCAGCCAAAATAGCAGCGATGGAAGCTGTTTGGCACACAGAACAAGGTGCACCTTTGGTGCTTTTTGCCTGGCCCAATGAGGATACTCAGCGCAATGATTATGAAATTTCCATACCTTACGGTGCCAGCCTAATATTAACCCATGAACTAGACGGTGAAATACAAGGAATTTCAAGCTTTGGCGAAGACCGCCCTGCCGTAAAACCGTTATTTTTTGGGTTTCGTATCATGGTGGGTACTGGGCTGCTAATGTTAGTGGTAAGCTGGATAGGCGTGTGGTTGCTATGGCGCAGAGACACTTTGCCTCGGTGGATGTTACAAACCCTGGTTGGTATGACATTTTCTGGTTGGGTAGCAACTATTGCAGGCTGGTATGTCACAGAAATTGGACGTCAGCCATGGCTGGTCCAAGGGGTACTAAAAACCAGCGATGCCGTTACAACTATTGCCAGCCACAATGTAGCCCTATCTTTAGCAATGTACCTAGGTGTCTACATCATCTTGATGGCAGCCTATCTACACACTTTATTTAATCTAGCACGCAAAGCGATTGTGGTGGATGAATATGAGACTGGCAACTTAACAGACGTTGCTTTAGCCGATGCAGCTTCTAGGGAGAATCGCCATGTTTGATGATGCACAATTGCCACTTGTGTTTTTGGGGCTTATGGCATTTTCTGTATTAGTTTATGCCATCCTAGACGGGTTTGATCTAGGTGTTGGTATTTTGTTGCCTATGGATAACAAACAGCAAAGGGATAGAATGGTCGCCTCTATTGGGCCATTCTGGGATGCAAACGAAACATGGTTAGTATTAGCCGTGGGCATTTTACTCATTGCATTTCCTCAGGCCCATAGCTTAATTCTTAGGGAACTATACATTCCTGCCGCCTTTATGCTTATTGGACTCATTGTGCGGGGGGTGTCTTTTGACTTTAGGGTAAAAGCCGTTACACGCTTTCAACGCAGTTGGGACTGGGCCTTTAAGTTGGGATCATTATTTGTGGCCCTGAGCCAAGGCTATATGCTTGGCCGCTATGTTTTGGGATTTGACCAACAAGCTGTTGCATATGGCTTCGCAGTTTTAAGTGCTATGGGCGTTGCAGCTGCCTATACTTATATTGGCGGCGCTTGGTTGGTTATGAAAACTACTGGGCCATTACAATTGCGTGCCAGTATTTGGACTAGACGGGCAGGCTGGGTGGCTGCTGCAGGTATTGCTTTGGTCAGCATAGCGAATGTTAGTTTAAGCCCAACTGTAGCGGCACGTTGGCTTACTATGCCTAATGCTATTTTATTATTTCCACTACCAGTGCTAAGTGGCGCTATCGTTGTTTTTATTGATTACTATTTACGTAATCAGCCTCATGCTGAGGATTTTGGTCATAGCCTACCGTTTTTTTTCATAGCTCTGCTATTTAGCTTAAGCTTTATTGGTCTTGGCTACAGCTATTTTCCTTACGTTGTCCCACATGTGTTACTTGCAACCGAAGGAGCATCTGCGCCTGTTTCTTTGAGGTTTATTCTTACGGGTATAATCATTATCATGCCAACAATTTTACTTTACACCGCTTTCACATATCGTGTCTTTTGGGGCAAAGCCACTGATTTGACCTACCATTAAAAGCGAATTAACAAGCTTTTGCAGCCTACCAGCCCATTCAGCTACATTAAAATAGATTAGTACACTTTGCCTAATAATATAATACAAGGTTACGTTATCGTAGAGTATTTATTTTCAATACAATACATTAAGGGTTAACTGAAAGAAGTTTTCTTTTAGTGGGCCAGAAGAAGCAACCCCTTTTAACCACCTAAGGTACTGCTTTGTTAAATAGATTGAAAATAAACTAAATAATGACCCTACCTAATTGCTAAGTGGCTCAATAGCTCTTCAGGCCCCACAAGATGAAACCTCTTATTTCCTCTGCAATGCAGTGGTCAACTAAATTTGGTCACAAGTTAAGCGAGTTCTTACAGTCCGTCTTTGTTTGGCTTAAACATACTGCTGAGCACACCATCCTTGTCCATTAAAACGTGCTTTAGTGCGCCTAACACATGTAATACAAGCAGCGGTATCCATAAGTGTGAAAACAACTCATGCATCACCTCTAGCGTTTGTGCTAAGACTTCGTTGGTAGTCATAAAACTAGGTATGATTAAGCTGCCAATCACTAAATCTTTACCTTTTGCCCAGGGCAGCGCAGTGCCAGTTAACACAGCACCTGCTATACACACTAACAAGCCAATTTTCACAATTTTAGCCAATAACTCCAGCGACCAATGTTGCGGCGGCGTAGCTGCAAAACCTTGCTTGTAGCGCCACGCAACACGAAGTAATAAAGGCACGCCTAAAACAACACCCCAAAACACATGGCTGTGCATTAGTTCGCCGCGCAGCTCAGAGGTTGCTTCAGCCATCTGCTCACCATTGATAAATAGATAAACCAATGCAGCTGCTGTAAACCAATGTATGATGATAGAGGCCAATTTATAGCCTTGTAGTTGACTGTTCATTTGTATTTCTCGGGTAAACCTTAAATAGCACATGTGGTGACTGTAATATTCGTTCGAACTATTTCACCAGAAGCTATAAAACCTAACTTCCGGGAGAGAGTTTATTCTTTGCCAACGTATATAGTGCCAGACTCGAATCAGGACGCTAGTGCTTCTTTTTTGTTACTGTATTAGTGATCGCCCTTGCTACCTTGGCCTTTTGGCTTTTTAAAATCTGACTTATACAAATACTCAGCAACAAGTCGAACTTGGTCTTCAGGATAGCCAAGTTTAGGCATCAGGCCAAACTTATCAACAGCGCCAGTCATTATGGCTTGATCTGCTTGAGGCTTGGCTACCCAATCCACTATGCGAGTTACAAACTCAACTTTACCTGGGTACATGTCCCTTGTGTGGTCTACCAAAGCAAACACAGGTGGTGCAATTGTAGCGGGTGGTGTTTTGACATGGCAAGCTGCACAAAGGGTATCGTAAAGCTGCTCCCCGCTTGGGTTGGTCGATGCACTGCCCATAGACATGGTGGACATTAGGGTCAGTGAAATAAGTGATCCGATCAATAGATTACGTTGGCTCATAATAACTCCTCAAATAGTTATAACATCTTTAAAAAGCGATTATACATTAGATATATCTAAATTAGATTATATTTACATTATATTGCAGATTTGATTAACCTAAACAGCAGCTAAATGACTTTTAATGGGATGGAAAAGCAATACTTATGTAGCTAGGTCAGTCTATATTTCACCAGAAATGGCTGGTCATACTATTAGATAGCAAAGCGTATGGCGCCAAAGAGGTCAAAGGTTAACGCTAGACACCACTTAAAGAGCAAAGTTTCTCTTTTGTGTCTGAGGGGCAGCTACAGATAACAGCCGAACTTCAATTCCTCCTATGTTTATTTTATTACGAAAGTCGTACTATTCTTCAGCTGTGCATCACAAGGTAATAACACAGTCCCACAGATGGATCCCAAGTAGCGTTAGTCCATCGGGATCTGTGGTGTGACTTTGTCTCAAGAACACATTAGTTACACCCTGGTATATGGGGTACCTGAATAACTTCAACACCCCCAGATCCACCAACCAGCCCAGCAAATACCAAAGGTTAGACAGGTAATAACCACCATCAGAACTACCCCTGAGGCTCCATACAAGCCTCCTGAGGGACGCTATAACACTAACCAAAGCAAGTGCATGAGGGGTATGAATTAAGGTGTAAGAGCTAATTCGGGGTTAAGGGGTCCATCATTAAGTCTAGGAATATCAATAAGTTAGATACTGCAACTATAAACCCCTCCCTCAGGATCTATTGAGCTTCCTGAGACCCATATCTAGTCTGTCGGTTATGCCATACATTAAGCTTAAACAGCTTCTGCACTGCTCAATAGAGCCTGCTGAACGTGTTGACGGTTAGTGGGTCTTGCCGTGTGTGAGGTCATGTAGTTATCACAGAAGTTGGGTGGTGTGAGGGGCTATGGGTATTGGGAGATTATTAATACAAACCAAGAAGATGTAGACCACAGGTATGCACCAATTTAATCCTCTTGACCATGAGGAGAGTCACTGATATCGTTGTATCTGCATGTATATGGGCGCTTCTGAGACATCCCTTAGGACTCGAAGTAGGGCACTGGTACCACGCACATTGAAAGCCTCATGATACGCATAATACATGGGGCTTTTTTATGCCTGAAGCATTAGTTCCTTGAAAACTTCCTTGAAAACATTTGCAACCATAATGCCAAACCAAGAGCAAAACTCATGGGGTGGGGGCAGGACACTGCTCAGCTTTAACTGTAGGTGCTTCAGAGACACATCAGAAGCCAATTCTAAAAAAATAATTTAGGGCCATCATAGGCAGCTGCAGGTAGCCTGAGGCGCCCTCAAAGACACTCTATAACGATCAACATTGCCCTGACCAACTGACTATACTGAAGAAAGCTCAACTTCCCCATTTCTATGTATTGTGCCCTGTAGGGGTAACCCCTTGCACAAAACGAGCACTATCCTTTCACTCCTTTGCTGTGCCTATACCCACCCTGACGCTTGAATACTTATACTTATTTTGGCTAGATTGAGATCTAGCCCTGCAAGAAAAATGTTGCCATCCTAAAAGGAAAGGCAGTTTACTGGTTTTGTAGGCCGTCATAGAATTAATAGTTAATCCAAAAGGTAGAACAAAAATGCAATTAAAAAAATATATTACTCAAACTGTGTTTGCATCTGTTATTACGCTGGCAGCGGCACAAGCAGTTGCCGGTGGACATGGGGTTATGGTTGGTAGTGCTGAGATGGTTCCATCAAAAACTATCGTTGAGAATGCATCTGCCTCAGACGATCTTGCTGTTTTGGTTGCGGCAGTTACGGCGGCAGGTTTGGCAGACACCCTACAAAGTGATGGGCCATTTACGGTTTTAGCACCCACTAATGCAGCCTTTGCTAAATTTCCTGCAGGTACTGTTGATACATTATTAAAGCCCGAAAATATTGAGGTACTTAAGACAATACTAACTTGTCACGTGGTTGCAGCAAAAGCGATGGCCGCAGACGTTATCAAAATGGCAGTTGATAATGGAGGTATGGCTGAAGTAGGGACTGTTGGTGGGTGTATGCTGACAGCAAAGTACGATAACCAAAAGGTGACATTCACTGACGAAAATGGCAATGTGGCTACTGTCACTATTGCTGACGCACCTCAGAAGAATGGTGTAATACATGTAATTGATACGGTTTTGCGACCTAAAGGATAGTTAAAACAACAGCTTAAAGGCTGCTTACTCTCACAGGGCCACTAGGCCCGTGTGAGGTGTGTTTAGGTTAGTTTGTTGATATAGGTGTTCTAGCAATCCGTATAGTTGCTTTCTAAGCATAGGCTAGACATGGCCTGTGCTTTGGATACATCAGCTGGGGTCATTTCTTTAACGACGCTACTTTTATTAATATCCCCAACCTGGTTGCCGTTAAAACTAGCTATGGAGAACCACATATAAGCACGTTGATTATCTTTGAGAACGCCTTCGCCACTTCGATACTGACTGCCCAAACTACTTTGAGCACGGGCATCTCCTTGCTTAGCAGCTAAGGTGTACCACTTTGCTGAAGTTGTATCGTTCTCCAATACACCTTTACCATAGCTGTACATACACCCAAGTCTCTTTTGGGCTAGATCATTTCCCTGCTTAGCAGCTTTCTTATACCACTCCACTGCAGTTTTGTCGTTCTCTGGCACCCCTTCGCCATTGTCGTACATAACCCCAAGATTATATTGAGAATCAGCGTAACCTTGCTCAGCAGCTAAGGTGTACCACTTTACCGCACTCTTAATATCCTTAATAGCATCATTGCCATTACCGAGAATAACTCCAAGAGTATGTTGAGTATAAACATCTCCCTGCTCGGCTAAAGGGATCCACTCTGATAATGTGGTCTTATAATCACCTGCATTGAATGCATCAAGACCTTTGCTGAAATCAGCAGCACTAGCTCCGCCACAAGCCAATACAAGCGAGAGCGTTAGACCTGTAATTAGCTTTTTGATACTCATGTTTCGTCCCTTAACAATCCGTGTAGCTATTATTAAAACAATAGTCCGCATAGCTTTAATTACAGTAAATCGTATTACCTATTGCCCTACAGTTTGTTCGGTCTGACCTATAGAAAGTGTTTCCTATTTGCCTGTAACTGGTACCACGCATATTGGTAATTAAATCAACGACCTTACGGAAGTTGATTTTTTTATGCCTGCTACAAAGCTAAAAAAGCGAAAACTGATCAAAAACCTTAATCCTCTTTGATCAAAATATTACGCATCAACAGCACCAGCACGCCCAACATGCCTCCCAACAAACCCGCCAAGATCAGCACCAGTAAAGTTTTAGTTTTAGTTTTGTACTCAAGCGCGCTTATGTCATAGATTGCCGCTGTAAAT
>DKMQ01000032.1 GCA_002470565.1 Oceanospirillaceae bacterium UBA7410
GGAATTCATAGGCTATAGCACACAGCAAAAAAACATATCAGAGGTTTGGCTAAAGTCGCTCATGACTGGGCGTCTTATAAAGGCACAGGTTGGGTCTATGATTTATGGGTGGCGGGTGTCTGATATTGGCCCTCAAGGAGTGAGTTTTACGCTAGGGCAGCAGCACATCAAGCTGCCGCCTGCGTGCTTTACAGGAGTTTGTGAATGATGGATAAACTAAAATTAATGTTAATAATAGTGGCAATGCACTTAGGTTTGTTGGCGTTATCACCTGCAAGTTTCGCTAATGGACATGCTGGTAATACCATGCAAAAAGTCACCATAAATGTACACAAGGTCACCCTTAGAGATGTGTTGTATGAGCTTGCACAAGCAGCACAAATCAACTTAGTGCTAAGCCATGATGTAGATTTTGAAATAAGCCTAATGCTACAAGAAATCGATCCCTATACAGGCTTAAAGCTGATGTGTAATACGGTAGCTATAGATTGTCAATTTACACAAGAGGGCCTTGTAGTAGGTGCGAAGGCTGAAACTATAAATACTAAAATATTCCCCTTACATACGGTTAAATTAAGCTATGGCGATGCAGACGCTATATTGCTTGCATTGCAAAGCGCCCCATCAATGCTCTCTTCCAAGGGCCAATTATTAGCTGATAGTCGCAGCCAGCAGGTGTTTATTTATGACGATAACGCCCACGCGGCTACCCTAATCAAAGCTATAAAAGCATTAGATCAGCCTCTTAAGCAGCTTTTAATAGAGGGTAGAATTGTGATCGTAAAGTCTACTTTGGGCACATCTCAAGGGCTAGATTTTATTGGGGGACTGGGCCCGCAGGTGGTTGGCAATGGTCTAGCTACGCAAGCAAACCAAGCAACTGTTAGTTTTAACCAGCTAGGGGGTGGGCTGCAGCTAGGTTTGGTGGGAGCGCATGTCATGTTAAATTTGGAGCTTGCGGCACTTGAAGCCAGTGGTCAAATACTCACCTTGTCCCAGCCACAAATATTAGTACAAGAGGGCTATGCAGGCAGCATTTATACAGGCCAAGAAGTGCCCTATACAGTGGCCACAGACAATGGACAGCAGCAAGAATGGAAGAGTGCGGTGCTAGGGCTAACAGCAACACCTAGAGTTTTGCCCAAAAACCAGGTGCAGCTAGACTTGCTAGTAGTACAAGATTCTATAGGAGATTTATTACCCAATGGAGAGCTCGCGCTAAACACCCACAAGCTTGAAACTAGAGCAGTGGTGGGCTTGGGGCAAACGCTGGTATTGGGAGGGGCTTTATATCAGCAACAATTAGATCGATTACTGTCTAACCCAGCAATTTCAAGCCTCCCCTTAGTAGGGCAATGGTTTGAACAACAAAAACAAGAGTCTGAGAGGTTTGAACTATTGATTTTTGTCACCCCACGCATAGTTAACCCTTGATTATGTTAATGTTAGTCTCCATAATTTACCAAGTCTACCCGGGTTGAGCAGTGAGTGCTTAATGACCGGGTTTTGTTGTTGCTGTTCCTAAAAGGAATCTCATTGTGAATATATTTTTAATTGGCCCAATGGGTGCTGGTAAAAGCACCATCGGGCGCCAGCTTGCACGTGAGCTAAAGCTAGAGTTTTTAGATACTGATAGAGAAATCGAGGAAAGGTCTGGCGCAGACATTCCTTGGATTTTTGATGTAGAAGGCGAAGCAGGCTTTCGTAAGCGTGAAGCAAACATTATTACCGAGCTAACCGAGCATAGAGATTTGGTGATGGCTACAGGTGGCGGTGCAGTAGAGCTAGCTGAAAACCGTCAACATTTATCGGCCCGCGGCACTGTGGTGTATTTATTTGCCACAGTAGAGCAGCAGTTAGAGCGCACATCAAAAGATAAAAATCGCCCATTGCTACAAAATGAAGACCCAGAGCAAGTGTTGCGAGATTTATTTGCGCACAGGCATGCGTTATACGAAGAAACAGCTGATATTCAAGTGGCTACAGGCGCACAAAACCCACGTTTGTTAGTGGCAGAAATTATTAAGCAAATTGAAGCTATTCGGTCCTTGTAGCCAGAATAGTCCACCAAGCCCTGCAGGATGTAGGGCCAAGCAACGATTGAATCAAAGCCTTAGCCTAACTTAAAGCCTTAGCCAAATTTAGAGCCCTTCATTATTCCATGACTAGCATACAACACACCCTAACCGTTGAATTAGGAACGCGCAGTTATCCCATTTATATTGGTAGCGGGCTATTACAGCAAGCGCAGCTTTTAGGGCAACATATTACTGGCAAACAAGTGATGGTGGTGACTAACACCACTATAGCGCCACTATACTTAAAAGCAGTAATTGATGGATTAAAAAGTCTGCAAGCTAGTGACTTGCAGATAGATACTTTAGTGCTTGAAGATGGCGAACAACACAAACATCTAGATACAGTAAGCTTAATTTTTGATCACCTACTAGAGCAGCGTCACAATCGCACCACTACCCTTATTGCATTAGGTGGTGGCGTGATTGGTGATATGACAGGTTACGCTGCAGCAGCTTATCAGCGCGGGGTTAATTTTATACAAATCCCTACTACCTTGTTATCTCAGGTTGATTCTTCTGTAGGTGGTAAAACGGGCGTTAACCACCCCCTTGGCAAAAACATGATTGGCGCATTTCATCAGCCCCAATGTGTGATTATAGATACCCATACTTTAAAAACGTTACCTTCGCGTGAGCTATCTGCAGGGCTAGCTGAAGTGATTAAATATGGCCTTATAGCGCAGCCAGACTTTTTCTCTTGGTTAGAGCAAAATATAGTTGGGCTGCGTGAATTAGAGCCTCAGCTTATTAGCCAAGCTATCTATCAGTCTTGTTTGAGTAAAGCGCGTATTGTAGCCGCCGATGAGCGTGAGCAAGGCCAGCGTGCTTTGTTAAATTTTGGCCATACCTTTGGCCATGCTATAGAAACGCAAATGGGTTATGGCAACTGGCTGCATGGCGAAGCTGTAGGTGCTGGAATGGCCATGGCGGCAGACTTATCATGCCGTTTGGGGTGGATTACTAAGTCACAAGTTCAGCGTATTCAAAACTTGTTAGAAGCTTCTGGATTGCCTTTATGGGGGCCGCCAACGATGCAAGTAGAGGCTTATTTAGCGCACATGCAGGTAGATAAAAAAGTCACCGATGGCACTATTCGTTTAATACTGCTCCAGCAATTAGGCCATGCCATAGTCACGTCAGACTTTGACAACCAACTATTGCAGCAGACTTTAGCTGTTTAGGTGATAAATTGTGAGCCAGCTGCGTAAAAAAGCAAACAATCAAGCAGGCCTCCATGCCGCTTATGTTGCTTATGCGCAACAAGTGGACGAACAAGAAATTACTCCCCAGTCGGATCGCTTAACAGCCTTTACATATCATTCCAGAGCCCGTGGGCGCCAGTTAGAAACTTTGCTTCACTTAAGTCATTTTTCTGATCACTTGGTGCTAATAAGTGCGCTGTCAGGTGCGGGTAAAACAACCTTTATTGAGCAGTTTTTACCCGCCACACCTACTCAAACATCTATAGTGCACCTAGCATTAAAAAAGCCTGTAACAGCCTCATGGGTTGCGCGTGCGCTAACCCAGCATTTGGCTGTGCCAGTGGAACAAGATGCAGGCTTAGAAGGCAATGTTGTATCTATACAAGGTTTAGCGCAGGAGTTAGCAGCGCAAAAAGAAGTGCTGTTAATTGTAGTAGATAATGCCCATTGGCTAGATGAAGATGCGCTAAACCTATTAGCTAATACATTGGCAGGTAGTGAACAGCTAGAGGCTCGCCCTCACGTTATTCTTTGTGCTGATAACACTATGGTAGAGCGCATCGAAGCGCCTGCATATGCACAGCTTAAACAAGATCGTTTTTATCACTTGAAGCTTGCGCCATTTTCGCAAGAAGAAAGTGCGGACTACTTGCGCCAAAGGCTACAGCACATTGGCTTAACCCACGGCCTTGCTCCTATTCAGTTATTACAGTTACACCAGTTAGCCAAGGGCAACCCTGGCTACCTTAATATGTTGGCCAATAAAGCCCTAAATAAAGGCGGCTTTGTGCAGCAACAAGGCTTGCCTTGGCTGCACATAGTAGCCACTACATTGGTGGTGTTGATATTGGCTAGTATTTGGCTTACAAATTACTATTCTGATCGTTCCTTTAAAGACGTAGCGGCATATGCCAGTAGCTTCTCAAGCGCCCTGTCAGACTCAAACCTAGAGCCCACTAATATAGTAACGCCACAGCCTGCGGCTGCAATTATTAATGCTCCCGACCCTATAGCGGAGCCTGTGCAAGCAATAGAGGGGCTTGTTTTATATCCTCTATCAACGCAACCCATGCCAAAGCCTTTGCCACCTTTGCAGCCTATAGAGCTGTCACCTGCGTCAAAAAACATATCTCTTGAGCCAAAGCTAGAGGCAAAGCTTGCCCCAGCAACCGCGCAGCAAATAGCTAGGCTTTGGCCTCAATTTACCGCCATAACTAATCAGCCTTATCACTACCAAGCGATTTTAGAATTACCCAGTGATCATTTTAGTTTACAGATTCTTGGTGCTCGCTTAGAGGCTACCCTTGAAGCCTTTGTGGCTAAACAAAAGATCACCCAGCCTCACTACGCTATACAGCTAGTGCGTGGTGGGCAGCCTTGGTATATGTTGCTAGTAGGTGATTATGCTAGCGCTAGTGACGCCATGAATGCTGTTGCATCATTGCCCGTGGCTTTGCAAAACCAACAACCTTGGCCGCGACCAGTATCTAGAATTCAGCAGCAGATTCGTAATAAATTCAACACAAGTGGTGAATAACTTTTACAAATGTAGCGAACGTCGCCAATTGTGTAGACATTCTCTCCTTTATACTCTGAATAGTTTGTCTGTGATGGTTTTCTCAGGTAGTATGTTCCTCCATTTGTTGATTCAATAAACTTATAAGCTCTTATAAGAGTTTGTAATTAAAGCAAGTGTCCTGCTGATCCTTGTTTCTTCTAAAGCGTTCATCTAGCACTTGTTAACACCCCGGTGGCTTGAAGCCCCGTAGATTAGCGAGAGAGATACGATGAGCGCTGGCTTTTTTAATCCCAAAGAATTTAAAGATAATTGTGGTTTTGGTCTTATTGCACATATGCACGGCGACCCTAGCCATGACTTATTGCAAAAAGCGATAGAATCACTTACCTGTATGACCCACCGTGGTGGCATAGCCGCTGATGGTAAAACCGGCGACGGGTGTGGTTTATTGCTACAAATGCCAGACGATTTTATGCGTCGAATTGCACTGGATAACTTTTCAGAAGAGCTGACAGAGTCTTATGGTGTGGGAATGGTATTTTTATCCCAAGATGAAGACAAAGCTGCTCACTCGCGTAATGTATTGAATCAAGCTATAGAAGATAATGGCCTTGAAGTTGTGGGCTGGCGTGAAGTGCCAGTAGATCCCTCTTGCCTTGGGCCTATTGGCGCAAACTGCCAGCCGCGCATAGAGCAGGTGTTTGTAAACAGCCCAGGTCTTCGGGGAGAAGTGTTAGAAGCGCGCTTATTAGTGGCTCGTAAAACCACCATGTATGCACTCACTTTAGATGAAGAATTTTATGTGTGTAGCTTATCCCACCGTGTGCTTTCCTATAAAGGCCTAATGATGCCGGTAGATCTGCCGGTGTTTTATAAAGACTTAGGCGACCCAGCATTAAAAACGGCTATTTGTACTTTTCATCAGCGTTTTTCTACCAACACATTGCCGCGTTGGCCGCTGGCCCAGCCCTTTCGCTTTTTAGCCCACAATGGTGAAATTAACACCATTGAAGGCAACCGTAACTGGGCTAAAGCCCGTCAAAATGTATTAGCAACACCGCTTATTCCAGAGCTACAAGAGCTTGAAGGCGTGGTAAACACCACAGGTTCAGACTCATCTAGCATGGACAATATGATAGAGCTGATGGTGTTGGGTGGTATGGATGTATTTCGTGCCTTGCGTTTGATTATGCCGCCAGCGTGGCAAAACGATGAGCTGATGGATCCAGAACTACGTGCCTTTTATGAATATAATTCTATGCATATGGAAGCATGGGATGGCCCTGCTGGCATGGTATTAAATACTGGACGTTATGCGGTGTGCTTATTAGACCGCAATGGTTTGCGCCCTTCACGTTGGGTGATGACCAAAGATGATTACCTAGTGACTGCCTCTGAAATTGGGACCTTTGAATATGACCCGCTAGATGTTGTGGCTAAAGGTCGCGTAGGCCCTGGGCAAATTTTGGCGGTAGATACTCATACCGGCGAAATCATGCACACTAAAGACATTGATGACCGCCTTAAGGCGTCTCAGCCTTATAAGAAGTGGTTGCGCAAGTCTGCCATCCGTTTGGAAGGCACCTTAGATGAAGAGCAGTCTTTTGAAGACTTCACAGAAGGTGAATTAAAGCGTCACATGAAAATGCATCAAGTGACCTTTGAAGAGCGTGATCAAGTGATTCGCCCATTAGCAGAAACAGGTCAAGAAGCTGTAGGCTCTATGGGAGATGATACTCCTATGGCAGTGTTATCTAGCCGTGTGCGTTCAGTTTATGAATACTTTCGTCAGCAATTTGCTCAGGTGACCAATCCACCCATAGACCCATTGCGTGAAGCTGTAGTGATGTCGTTGGAAACCTGTTTAGGTAAAGAGCGTAACATCTTCCAAGAAGGCCCAGAGCTAGCTAAGCGCATTGTGTTAGGTTCGCCCATATTGTCGGCCAGTAAATATACCAACTTATTAAACATGAACGTGCCTGGCTTTAAGGTGCAGTCCATTAACTTGAACTACGACCCTGAAGTAGGCTTAGAGGCCTCTATTAAAGACGTTTGCCAGCAAGCAGAAGAAGCTGTGCGTAGGCGCGTTGGCATAGTAATACTTAGTGATCGTGAGATTGAAAAAGGCAAATTGCCTATCCCAGCTAGTATGGCTACCGGTGCAGTGCATCATCACCTAACGAACACTGGGTTGCGTTGCGATGCCAACATTGTAGTGGACACAGGCAGTGCAAGAGACTCTCATCATTTTGCCGTGTTAATTGGTTTTGGTGCTACAGCCGTTTACCCATACCTAAGCTACCGCGTGATTAACGACATGGTGAGCTCTGGCGAAATTATTGGGGATCCGGTAGATTGCCATAAGTCTTATCGCAAAGGTATCAACAAAGGCCTGCTTAAAATCATGTCTAAAATGGGTATCTCTACCATCGCTTCATATCGTGGCGCACAGTTATTTGAAGCCATAGGAATAAGCAGCCCTATTATAGACCTTTGTTTCCATGGTGTGGCTAGCCGCATAGAAGGTGCAAAATTTGCTGACTTCCAGTCAGACCAACAAGTGCTCGCCGCTGAAGCTTGGATAGATCGTAAGCCTATACAACAAGGTGGCCTGCTTAAATACATTCATGGTGGTGAATATCACGCCTATAACCCAGACATCATCACCACCGTTCAAGCTGCTGTGCAAACAGGTGATTATGGGGTGTATAAAAAATATGCCAAGTTAGTTAATGAGCGTGGTGTTGCCTCGCTTCGTGACTTACTTAAGCTCAAGTCATCTGATGCGATTGATATCAGCGAAGTAGAGCCTTTAAGCGAAATATTTAAACGCTTTGATAGTGCGGCGATGTCTTTAGGAGCATTATCTCCAGAAGCCCATGAGTCTTTGGCTATGGCCATGAATGAGCTAGGTGGAAGGTCTAATTCTGGTGAAGGTGGTGAAGACCCTGCACGTTATGGCACTAATAAGCGCTCTAAAATTAAGCAAATCGCTTCGGGCCGTTTTGGCGTAACACCTGCTTACTTAGTTAGCGCAGAAGTGTTACAAATAAAAGTGGCCCAAGGCGCCAAACCAGGCGAAGGTGGTCAGCTACCAGGGGGCAAGGTAAACGATCTGATAGCGACGTTGCGTTACTCTGTGCCCGGTGTGACTTTAATATCACCACCACCACACCACGACATTTACTCTATCGAAGATTTGGCCCAGCTTATTTTTGACTTAAAACAAGTGAACCCAGAAGCGCTAGTGTCAGTGAAGTTAGTTTCACGCCCAGGTGTAGGCACCATTGCTGCTGGTGTGGCTAAAGCTTATGCAGATCTTATCACTATCTCTGGTAACGACGGCGGCACGGCTGCTAGCCCACTGACTTCTATTCGCTATGCCGGCTCTCCATGGGAGCTTGGCCTTGCTGATGCGCATCAATCTTTGCGCGGCAATGGCCTACGTGGCAAAGTGCGAGTGCAAACAGACGGCGGCCTTAAAACAGGCCTAGACGTAGTGAAAGCGGCATTATTAGGTGCAGAGAGCTTTGGCTTTGGCACCTTGCCCATGGTGGCATTAGGCTGTAAATACCTACGTATTTGCCATCTAAATAACTGTGCCACAGGAGTGGCTACACAAAATGAACAACTAAGAGATCATCACTTTCGCGGCACTGTAGAAATGGTAAAGCACCTATTTACCTTTATCGCCGAAGAAACCCGCGAAGTAATGGCGCAGCTAGGCGTGCGCAGTATCGAAGAGCTAGTAGGCCGCACAGACCTGCTAGAGATCAGTGGTGGGCTTACACCTAGGCAGAGCAACTTAGACCTATCGCCTTTGTTAAGCCAAGACGGCATCGACCCAAGCCAGCCAAACACTTGCCAAGTCGCTAGCAACCCGCCATACGACCCAGGCGCTATGAGCCAAACTATGTTGGATGAAATGGCTGACGCCATTGCCAACTCTACAGGTGGCACGTATAGCTTCAATATTACCAACTGTGACCGCTCTGTAGGTGCCAGAATATCTGGAGCTATTGCTAAAATGCACGGTAACAATGGCATGTCTGAACATCCACTAGAAGTGCATCTAAAGGGTATTGCAGGCTTAAGCTTTGGTGTGTGGAACGCCGGTGGTTTAAACATGTACTTAGAAGGTGATGCTAACGATTACGTAGGTAAAGGCATGGCAGGGGGTAAGCTAGTTTTATTCCCACCTAAAGGGTCTAGCTTTAAATCTAACATTACTTCCATCATGGGTAACACCTGTTTGTATGGAGCAACAGGCGGCAGCGTAATGGCAGCAGGCTGTGCCGGAGAGCGCTTTGCAGTGCGTAACTCGGGAGCTCATGCGGTCATTGAAGGTGCTGGTGATCATTGCTGTGAATATATGACAGGTGGTGTGGTCACTGTGCTTGGTGAAACAGGCTATAACTTTGGTGCAGGTATGACGGGTGGTTTTGCATTCGTATTAGATGTAGACCGCACCTTTGTGGACAAATACAACAGCGAGCTGGTGGAAATTCACCGCATTCGTGGTGAGAACATGGAAGAGTATCGCAGCTATTTGCGCTCTATTTTGCATGATTTCCATGAAGCAACGGGCAGCCGTTGGGGCAGAGAATTAAGCCGTCATTTTGAAGATTATGTCAGCAAGTTTTGGTTGGTTAAGCCTAAAGCTGCCAACTTACAGCAGCTTATGTCGAACACCCGAACTAAGACTGAATAATTCGATCTTTTAAAAAATACATTACCAAGTATACGAGGCTATTATGGCTCAGCGATTAGAAAACCATTTCCAGTTCATTGACGTAGGTCGTCAAGACCCAGCGAAAGTGCATCCAGACTTACGTAAACGCCAGTTTGCCGAAATCTACCAATCCTTTACACCGGTAGAGGCCAAACCCCAAGCACATCGATGCTTGGAGTGTGGCAACCCCTATTGTGAATGGAAGTGCCCAGTGCATAACTACATTCCCAACTGGCTAAAACTGGTGTCTGAAGGAAATATTTTAGAAGCCGTAGAGCTATGTCATCAAACTAACTCATTGCCAGAAGTGTGTGGCCGAGTATGCCCACAAGACCGTTTGTGTGAAGGTGCATGTACCTTAAACGATGGCTTTGGCGCTGTTACCATTGGTTCGGTAGAAAAGTATATTACCGACACTGCCTTTGCCATGGGCTGGAAGCCAGACCTAAGCCATGTAGTGGCAACAGGTAAAAAAGTAGCTGTCATAGGTGCTGGCCCTGCAGGCTTAGCCTGTGCTGACGTGCTAGCGCGTGGCGGCGTTTCTGCTGTGGTATTTGATCGTCACCCAGAAATTGGTGGCCTACTTACCTTTGGTATTCCAGAATTTAAGCTAGAAAAGCCCGTTATGGCAAAGCGCCGTGAGATATTTGAAGGCATGGGTATCGAGTTTAAGCTGAACATGGAAATAGGCAAAGACCTTACTCTAGACCAGCTAATGGCAGACTATGACGCTGTATTTATGGGCATGGGCACATACAAATCTATGCGTGGTGGTTTTCCAGGGGAAGACTTAGAAGGCGTGCATGAAGCTTTGCCATATTTAATATCCAATATCAATCGCCGTATGGGTTTTGAAAAAGATCCTGCTGATTTTATCGATCTAAAAGGCAAGCAAGTAGTCGTGTTAGGCGGTGGTGATACTGCTATGGACTGCAACCGCACAGCCATTCGTCAAGCCGCAGCCACTGTGTCTTGTGCTTATCG
The DNA here is from genome assembly GCA_002470565.1 of Oceanospirillaceae bacterium UBA7410. Classification (GTDB taxonomy): domain Bacteria; phylum Pseudomonadota; class Gammaproteobacteria; order Pseudomonadales; family Balneatricaceae; genus Njordibacter. The sequence goes on from DKMQ01000032.1 coordinate 10,516, forward strand.
TCGTGATGAAGCCAACATGCCAGGCTCTATTAAAGAAGTAGCCAACTCTAAAGAAGAGGGCGTGCAGTTCTTATTTAATCGCTCACCGGTTGAGATTATGGGTGAAGATGGCAAGGTAACCGGCATCAAGCTAGTCACTACTGAGCTAGGCGAAGCTGATGAAAATGGCCGCCGCCGCCCTGTGATAGTGCAAGGCAGTGAAGAGATTGTAGCTACCGATGCTGTGATCGTAGCCTTTGGATTTAGCCCAAGCCCGACACCATGGATGGCAGATGCAGGCGTGCAGCTAGATGATCGTGACCTTGTAAAAGTGCCGCGCACTTCAGACCTAGTGGCTAAAACTTACGCCTTTCAAACCACCAATGAAAAAGTGTTTGCTGGTGGCGACATGGTGCGTGGCTCAGACCTAGTAGTGACCGCCATTGATGAAGGCCGCAGAGCCGCTGATGGTATTTTAGATTACCTACAAGTTTAAGCTTGTAAGTAAACTGTAAAAGCCATAGAAAATCACCTTTAGATCACCTGTATACTTGCCACAAACCGTGACAATTACACAGGTGATCTATATCATTAGCACCTATATCTAATATATCCAAAAAGGCTAATTGCCCCCTATGTCTGCTACCAAACCTGTATTAAAAAACGACCGTTTCTTACGTGCTCTTATGGGCCAGCCTGTCGACGTCACTCCAGTATGGATGATGCGCCAAGCGGGTCGTTATTTGCCAGAATATCGTGCTTCAAGGGCAGTGGCAGGCGACTTTTTAAGCCTATGTAAGAATGCAGACTTTGCGTGTGAAGTGACTTTGCAGCCGCTACGTAGATACGACCTAGACGCTGCTATCTTATTCTCAGACATACTCACAGTGCCAGACGCTATGGGCCTAGGGCTATATTTTGAAGCAGGTGAAGGCCCTAAATTTGAAAAGCCAGTACGCACCGAAGCTGATGTTGCAGCACTAAAAGTGCCAGACATGGATGCAGATTTAGGCTACGTGATGAATGCCGTAAGCACTATTCGTGGGGCTTTATCTGGCGATGTGCCACTGATTGGTTTTTCGGGTAGCCCATGGACACTAGCCACCTACATGATTGAAGGCGGCTCTAGTAAAGACTTTCGTCATATCAAAGGCATGATGTATAAGAGCCCAGAGCTATTACACCAAGTGTTAAGTGTGTTGGCAGACTCTGTGATTGGCTATCTAAATGCCCAAATTGCAGCAGGCGCGCAAGCAGTGCAGATATTTGATACATGGGGCGGCATTTTAAGTGGCCCTTGCTACCAAGCGTTTTCTCTAGATTACATGCAGCGCATTGTGAACGGCCTTACTCGCGAATCTGAAGGCCGGCCAGTGCCTGTGATCTTGTTCACCAAAAATGGTGGGCAGTGGCTGGAAGCTATGGCAGCTACTGGCGCAGACGCACTAGGTTTAGATTGGACCATAGAAGCCAGTGAAGCACGTGATCGTGTAGGCGACAAAGTAGCACTGCAAGGCAACATGGACCCATGTGTATTATATGCAGATGCACCTACCATACAGGCAGAAGTAGGCCGTATATTGGCAGACTTTGGTAAAAACGATGGCCATGTATTTAACCTAGGCCATGGTATTCATCAGTTTGTAGACCCAGAAAGTGCCAAAATATTCGTTGATGCTGTGCACGATCAAAGTGGTCAGTATCACTAAGCGCAACAAGGCTACCCTTAAAATAACTATTAGGAGCGCACATGCCACATTGTGTCATAGAAATTTCTAACCAGCTTAGCAGCAGTGTGACACCCACCCAGCTGTTAAGGTGTGTGTTTGATGCCCATGTAAAATCTGGTTTGTTTGAAACAGACCACATTAAAGTGCGCTGCACAGGCTATGATCACCATATTGCAGGCACAGGCTCGGATCGTTTTATCCATGCCACATCACACATTATGGCAGGCCGCACAGCTGACCAAAAGCAACAGCTAAGCAACATGATAGTGCAAGGTTTGATTGATATGGGTATCACCTCTGCAGCCATGAGCGCACAAGTAGTAGACTTAGACCCTACCTACGTTACTTTTACCGACTAGTTTTGCACCTTTGTATCATTAGCGCGCCAGCCAATGGCCAGCGCGTTAGTTGTGCTGAGTGAAGCCTTGAGCTATTCAAACTCCAACATTGTAAATATAGTGGCTGCATTTCTTAGGGCCAGCTGCCTGTATGTTTTCCACTGCATAAACGCAGACTGATCTATGCTATAGGCGTCAGTTAATTCGCCGTCTTCTTCTAAAACTATTTCCACTTGCTCAAGCATATAGCTCAAATAATCTTTTGTGTAATAAGTGACAGTGTCTAAATCTGTCACACCACCATGGCCTGGAATAATTATTTGTGGGTTTAATGCCACCAATTTATCCCAGTTTTCTATCCATTCTCTAATATTAGTATGCTCTAGAATAGGCAGTAATCGCTCATTAAAAGCAAAGTCTCCAGAGATTAAGAGGCTGTCTTCAGGTAGCCATAGCTGAATATCATCAGGGCTATGGGCGTTACCAAAGTGCATTAATACAATCTTTTTGCCTTGCACTGGAATAATGTATTGATCTGAAAAAGTGTGGTCAGGCATTACTAAATGTGATTTAAAGTATTTATCTTTTAAGCTATTTTTCGCCCGTGTGATCACTTCTACTGAGGAGTGTTCCAAAATTTCAGGCATGTTTTCATGGGCAATAATTTCTACACCTTGCTCTTTCCAGTAGCTTCCGCCTTGCACAGCATGGCCCTGTGCATTTTCGTAAACTAGGTATTTAACGGGGAGGTGGGTCACTTTTTTAATTTCTTCATGCATGGCTTTAGCCAGTAAATAACTACCGCCGCCGTTAAATACCACTACAGCATCATCAGCCACTATAAAGCTTAGATTATTATTATGGCCCGAGTTTTCATAGCTAGGCGGCTGCGGGGCACCAATGGCAGAGTAAACACCATCAACCACTTTTTGAGGGCGTTGATACAAAAGTGAGCTGCTATCTAGTGTGCCTTTAAATACGTCAAAGCCTTTTTCTTGCCAGTCAAAATAGCCTCCACTGTAATTGCTTACATTGGTGTAGCCCATATCCATTAGTGTAATTGCAGCCGCGGGGCTGCGCACATTGGTGCCACAATAAACCACTATGGGCGTATCAAAAGACGGCGCAGAGTCTGCTACACGAAACTCAAGCCA
>DKMQ01000021.1:0-1392 GCA_002470565.1 Oceanospirillaceae bacterium UBA7410
GATAGGTCTAACCGTGGTTTGACGATAAAGGATCAAGCCAAAAACCACCTTTCAGACACAGAGTATAAATCCTATTACGAAGATAGGGATGCATCATATGGAGTACTGTTGGATTATTTATGGGGCCCAGAGACTAATGGGCATGAATATTTTTACAGTCTTATGGATTGTGTTGAAGGCAGTCCAGAGGATAGAGAGTTAGTTAGGAATATTGTTGGGTACCTAAACCTTCCACTAGATGCTGATCTGTTGGAAGTTGTCATTGGCGAGAGAAAGTGAAATTGATGTCAATAATTTTATTTTGGTAACGGGAATAGTGAGCTTCATTCCACCTATAATGTATCTNNTACCCCTATATTGACGGACTAAAATATACTCCCCCCGTGGGCAATTCAGGGTGTGGGGTCTTATGGCGAGCAGACTACTTCAAAATAGAGCACCAGTTTGAGTGTATTAATGTCTGTATATATTAACATAATATAAGATTTTTCTCCACTTTAACGTGATATAAATACAAGATAAATGCTTATAATTCAAAGGCTTGTATTTGATTATTGTAAGGCCTCATGCTGTTGCTATGGTTTGTTCGTAGGTTTTTAGGCGCGCTAGTCTGTGTGTGAGTATAGTGGCAGGGGAGGATTTTCTAGGCATTAAACAATTTTGTAGTCTGTGTGTAGTCTAGAAACAAAAATGCAGCTAATGATGTTTATCAGAAGCTGCATCTATGTAGGTAACTAATTGTTTTAGTTGCCGTTTGTATGGTGGGCCTGGTCAGATTTGAACTGACGACCAAAGGATTATGAGTCCTCTGCGCTAACCGCTGCGCCACAGGCCCGTATGGGAGCACGCATGATACCCGTGCTGGTGGTTGAGATCAAGATTCAACACAGCTAAAACACTGATTTAATAGTCTCTTTTTGATTTTGCCCCATGGTAAAGGATGTCGGAAAAGTTTTGGTTGCATTTGTCTCTAGTCATTACGCTTTCAGACGCCATATCTATTTGGGGGCGAGGTAAGTAGTGATAGCCGTCTTGGGCGCAATGGCCACGTGCAGGGGACCAGTTATTTTGGCCTATTGTTTGTGTTGCACCTGCGGGCATAAAAGACTGCAGTGCAAAGCCTATACGCCTTTGGTGCTGGCTTTGGTTGGGCTGTGAGCCATGTATTGTCATGGCGTGGTGTAGCGACATTTGGCCGGGTTTAAGAATTAAGTCCACCGCTTGGTCTACAGCTACATTGGCCACTTCTTGCCCACGGGTGAGTATATTATCTTCACCATAAGTGTCTTTGTGGGGCTGGATATCGTTTAGGTGGCTTTTTGGAATCATGCTCATACAGCCTGTGTGCCGGTCACTATGGGTGAGTGCAATCCAAGGAGTAACAAAATGACG
>DKMQ01000021.1:1463-29180 GCA_002470565.1 Oceanospirillaceae bacterium UBA7410
AAGTGCGCCCCTAGTATGTCCTCCACCGCATCCAACACTTTTGGATGGTAGGCTAGCTCATCTAAAAATGTAAAACATAGGTGGCCGTTGTTGCGGTTTACTCCGCTTAATTCATTTGGATATTTTTCTTCTGCGGCTTTTAGCCTGTGTGCGTATGAGGTGGCTTCATCTTCACTCATTACATCTATGGGCGATATAAACCCTTGCTCATGGTAGGCACTTATTTGTTGCTGGCTAAGCACTTTTCCCATTAGTGTGTTTCCTTTTTTAAAATACGCATTTAATCATATGTGTCTGTGCAGTCTATTGTATGTGGCGCTAAAAGGTCACACCATGGTTTAGATCAAGCTCTACATCAAGGCCTGCAATGAGGTATAATTTAATCTATAAATCACATTAGGTACACCTAGGCATGCCCGAAGAAATTAATTACCAAAACAATCCCCTGCACGGTTTGAATTTAAAAACCATGCTCACAGAAATTGTTGATCATTATGGCTTTGAAATTCTTCATGCTTATTTGTATATTCACAGCTTTAAAACTAACCCAAGCATTGATTCTAGTGTAAAGTTTTTAAAGAAAACACAGTGGGCGCGTGAAAAGGTAGAAGCCTTTTATTTGTATAAGTTTAAAAGCTTGCCTAAGGTGTCTAGTGATCAGTTTGAGCTGCCGCCTCGTGATCGGATTATCCCTGAAGGCCAAGTAGTAGGTGCCCCTTTCGAGCTCAGTTTGGAAGATGCAGAACGTGTGCGTGAAAAGCGTGAAACAAAGGCCAATGAGTATGATCGGCTAGCCGGGCGCACAGGCAGTAGTGCGGCTAAATCTAGCACCAAAGAGTATAATGCTAGCGCTAGAAGTAATGATACGCCTTGGTCTAAACCCGCACAAAAAACGGCTTGGAAGCCTGAGCCTATCTCTAGTGCTAAAGCATCACCTTGGAAACCTGCACCTAAGTCTAGCCATGACGTTGCTGCTGTTAAAGCCACTAGCACTGGAAAACTAGACCCTTGGGCTAGCTCACGCAACAAGCTTAAGTCGTAGGTGTTGTGTAGATCACTTGGGGCATCAGCTTGCTAAGTTAGTGCTCGTTTGCATTTGTCATGTTTGGAAGAGGATAGTGGTGTATTTCTCTATATAGGGTGTAAAGCCCTGAAGCTAAAATGAAACCACTACCTACTAGAGTTAGGGTGCTAGGTGATTCGTCAAATATCACTAATCCCCAAAACATGGCTAAGGGCAGGGCGATGTATTCAAATGGTGCTGCCAAGCCAGATTCTGCATGACGATAAGCCTGACTAATGAGATAGCCGCCTAATGTGCTTCCCGCGCCCAATAAAACAAACAGCTTAATATCACCATATCCCCAAGCACCCCATGGCTTTAGTAGAAAATTTAATGATGGGTTGCTAGGGTCGTTAAACTGCCCATCTCCCACTAACGCCCACATCAAAGTGCTCACTAAAACAAAACTGGCTTGTATATAGAAGGTCATGGTGGTGGCAGACTCTGTATCACGCATGGTACGTGTGAGAGTGTGTAAAGCGGCATAACAAAATGCAGCACCTATGGGCAATAAAGACGCTAACATAAACTCACTACTGCCTGGCTGCACCGTAATCAATACACCTACAAAACCTAGCCCTATGGCAAACCATCGGTGCGGCCCTACATATTCTTTTAAAAAGATGATGGAAAATAAGGTGATGATACTGGGGCTTATAAAAAATAAAGCCACTGCATCTGCCAATGGCATAGCCACTATCCCCAAAAAAAACAAAATGTTAGCGCACACCACACTTAGGCCGCGCAATAAATGTCTTTTTAGGCGGTTAGTTTTTAGTGCCTTTATGCCATTACTGCTGGCCATAAGTATGATCACAATAGCAACAATGCCAATGGCAGATCTTAAGAGTACAATTTGGTGTAATGCATAGGCATCACTTAGAAATTTGATGATAACGTCTGTAGTAGAAAAACATACACTAGCGCCTATAGCACATATGATGCCTATTGCATTGCTTGATCTAAATAGGGGAAATAACATAGGTATGCAGCCCAGAAGAATGCTAGAAATAAAACAATGATTAAAGCTAATTTAGAGGCAACAATACAGGGTTTGAAGGTGCGGGTATATGAGGTTTGCCAAAACTATGGCGTGTAGAAAAGGAGTAAAAAACTAGCTTAGCTTCTGCGCGACTGGCGTGCAAAAGCTAAGCTAGTGTTATCTATGAAGACTAGTCTTCAATGAAGCTGCGCAAGTGATCAGAGCGCATTGGGTGGCGCAACTTGCGTAGGGCTTTAGCTTCAATTTGACGGATACGTTCACGTGTTACATCAAACTGCTTGCCTACTTCTTCTAACGTGTGGTCTGTGTTCATTTCGATACCGAAACGCATTCGCAGCACTTTAGATTCACGAGGAGTGAGGCCTGCTAATACATCGCGTGTGGCTTCTCTTAAGCCTTCGCCAGTAGCAGAATCGATCGGAGACTCCATAGAGCTGTCTTCGATAAAATCACCTAAGCTAGAATCTTCATCGTCGCCGATAGGGGTTTCCATAGAAATAGGCTCTTTCGCGATTTTAAGCACTTTACGAATCTTTTCTTCTGGCATTTCCATACGTTCGCCCAGCTCTTCTGGAGTAGGCTCACGACCCATTTCCTGAAGCATTTGACGAGAGATACGGTTGAGCTTATTAATAGTCTCAATCATATGCACAGGAATACGAATGGTACGGGCTTGGTCGGCAATAGATCGGGTGATCGCTTGGCGAATCCACCATGTGGCGTAAGTAGAGAACTTATAACCACGACGGTATTCAAATTTGTCTACAGCTTTCATCAAGCCAATGTTACCTTCTTGAATGAGATCCAAGAACTGCAGGCCACGGTTGGTGTATTTTTTAGCTATAGAGATAACTAGGCGAAGGTTGGCTTCCACCATTTCTCTTTTAGCACGACGAGCGCGCAGTTCACCCATAGTCATGCGACGATTGATGTCTTTGATTTCATCTAGGGTAAGGCCAGACTCTTCAACCACCATAGAAAGCTTACGCTGCGCACGACGCAGATCTACTGCGTTGCGGCGGATTGCTGGAGCGTATGGCTGCCCACTTGCAATTAGTTCATCTGCCCAACCTACATTAGTTTCATTGCCAGGGAACTGGTCGAGAAAAACATCACGTGGCATTTTGGCTTTGCGATTACAGATGTTGGTAATGATTTTTTCTTGTGCGCGAATTTTAGCAAGTGCACCACGTGGGAACTTAGCCACAGACTCAAAATGCTTAGGCACAAGTTTCAGTGGAGAGAACAAGAAACCAAGGTGGGCGTATGCTTCTTTAGCTTGTTCGCTTTCGCGGCCATGTTGTTCAACAGCCAAAAGAGCTACAACTAATTGTTCTTCTAGCTCTGCAAAACGTTCAGCAGTTTCAATTGGATCTGGCCCATTATCAGTTTCTTCTTCCTCTTCATCGTCGTTTTTCACAACGGTGGTAGGATTAATTGGTGATGGATTAGGTTCGCCATCTGGATCAATATAGCCACTAAATAGGTCGCTTAAGCGGCCTTCTTCAGTGAAGATGCGTTTGTACACATCAATGATAGTAATAACACTATCTGGGTAATAAGCTAAGGAAGCCATTACGTCGCGCAGGCCTTCTTCAATACGCTTGGCAATGACGATTTCGCCTTCACGGGTAAGTAGCTCTACAGTGCCCATTTCGCGCATGTACATACGCACAGGGTCGGTAGTGCGACCAGCTTCGTTTTCTACGGCGGCCAAGGCTGCTGCGGCTTCTTCTGCTGCGGCTTCGTCTGTAGAGTCGCCGTCTGTCATGAGTAGTGTTTCTGCATCTGGCGCCTGCTCAGATACAGTAATACCCATGTCGTTAATCATGCCGATAATATCTTCTACTTGATCTGGATCAGCGATATTTTGAGGCAGGTGATCGTTAACTTCTGCGTACGTTAAAAAGCCCTGTTCACGACCTTTGGTGATCAGTTGTTTTAGACGTGATTGTTGCTGTTCGTTGGCGGCCATGACAACCCTATAGTAAGTAAACGGATAGTGGAAAAATCAGCTGATCATTATAGTGGAAAAACAATAATTCTTCCACAAAGTTTAAGGGAATAGCTGATAACATGTGCTTTTTGAAACCTGCACCAGGTGATAGCTGTTATGGGTCTGTTTTTGCGATGCCTAGCATGCCGCCCGATAGCCGTGGATCCGTATGAGATCCGGTTGATACCTATTGTCTACCTTTTAGCCGATTTTGCAACTCTTCTTTTTCTTTTAGTAGCTCTTTTAGTTGTTTTTTTATGCTGGCATCGGCATTGGGCTGTGATGCTAATTGTAATATCTGTGCGTAACGCTCATCAAAGTGATGACCAAGCAATCGACTAATCGCTTCTTCTAGCTGTTGTGGGTAGTTACCTTGCGGCAGCAAAGACTCTAAGGCTGCAAGCTGGCGAAGCATAGGCCACGACTCCCAAGAAGCGCACTCTATGTGCAGTTCTGCTGGATTTGGCCAGCGTTTGAGCTGTTTGTGCATAGCCTGCACGGTGCTAAGTAGCTGAATCAATACGCCCGCATCTTGCATTTTCAATTCTGATAAATGGCTTGGGATTTGGGTGATGGGCTCTACTGCTTCTGGGTGTCGCAAAATAACCCTGATCGCTGCATGTGCGGGGTTTTGAACTTTTGGCAACATGGCATTGAAGCTGTGCTTTGCAGACCCAAGGGGCGCGTTATGGTCTGAAGGAGCTGATTGATAATGATCATCATGCCAATGATGCGCATTTTCATCTATGTCTGAATTAGTGTGAGCCATGTGGTAATCAGCATAATCATGCGTGCTTTGGCGTGCTAGATCTGCTGTATTTTGATCCGACTTACTGCCAGTGATGGGTGCTTTATTGGTTGTTGGTAAGGCGCTTGGCTTGGAAGTCTCTAAAGGTTCTGGCTTTAAAATAGGGGCCTTTAGGGCGATCAATTGTTCCAGTGTGTCTTTGTCTAGGCCAGTAATTTTACTTAGCCGTGCTTGCATCATACTATGCATAATGCCTTTTGGAATCGTGGCAATCAAAGGGCTAGCATCAGTAGCAAGTTTGGCTCTATGTTCTAGGTTGTGGGTATCTAGGTCTTTGCTTAAGCGTTGGAACAAAAAGTCACTTAAGGGCGTCGCATCGACTATAAGGGCCGTTAATTTTTCTTTACCTTCTTTGCGCACTACAGAATCTGGATCTTCGCCATCTGGTAGTAATAAAAAGCGAGCTTGGCGGCCATCTTCCATAAAAGGTAGGCAAGTGTGCATGGCTCTATCTGCTGCTTTTAAACCGGCTGCGTCGCCGTCAAAGCAAAATACAACTTCACTGACAAGCTTAAAGATACGTTCTAAATGAAAGCTGCTGGTGCTAGTGCCAAGGGTAGCAACAGCATAATTAATGTTGTGTTGAGCTAGGGCTACAACGTCCATATAGCCTTCAACCACCATAATGCGCTTTAAATTTCGTTCGTGCTGGCGGGCTTCATAAAGGCCATAAAGTTCTTTTTGTTTGTGAAATACTATGGTTTCAGGGGAGTTTAAATACTTTGGTTTTTCATCCCCTAGCACTCTGCCGCCAAAGGCAATAATTCGGCCTTTGTAGTCTTTAATCGGAAACATAATGCGATCACGAAAACGGTCATAACGACGCTTTGTCTCTTCGTGTTCCACCACCATGCCAGAGTCGATAAGTGCTTGCTCTTGCTCTTTTTTTGGGGCTAGTTCCAACATCAAATTTTGCCAGCCTTCAGGTGCATATCCCACACCAAAGCGTTGGGCTATTTGGCCATTTAGGCCTCGGCCTTTAAGATAGACCACAGCCTTTTGTCGATCTGCATGTCGACGCAACTGGCTTTGGTAATACTGGCTGGCACGGTTTAATAAATCGTAAGCTTGGTTCCGCGCTTGGGTTTTGGCTTGGCTGGCTGCAGATGCTGCTTTACTAGTAGTGCTGTCATCTTTAGGCACGCTTAGGCCAGCTTTACTGGCAAGCTCTTCTACAGCTTCTGGGAAGTTAAGATTGGCCAGCTGCATTAAAAAACCGATGGCGTTACCACCTGCACCACAACCAAAGCAATAATAAAATTGCTTGTCTGGGGCAACACTAAAAGAGGGGGTCTTTTCTTTATGAAAAGGACAGCATGCAGAGTAGTTGCGGCCTGTTTTTTTAAGTTTTACGTGCCCGTCCACCAAGTCGACAATATCGGTGCGGTCAAGGAGGTCATCAATAAATGATTGTGGTATACGTGACGCCAAGTGGTGTGCCTTTATAACAAAAGCTTAAGCAAGTTGTGCTTTAATCTTACCACTTACTTTGCCAATATCTGCGCGGCCTTGCAATAGTGGTTTTAGTATTCCCATCACTTTTCCCATGTCCTGCATAGTGCTGGCGCCAGAATCAGTAATAGCCTGTGTGATCAGAGAGCTTATTTCGTCATCGGTAAGTGGGGTGGGTAAAAATTCTTGAATGACACTTATTTCGCTGTGTTCAATGTCTGCTAAGTCTTGACGATTAGCCGCTTCGTATTGGCTGATAGAGTCGCGACGCTGCTTTAACATTTTATCTAACACGGCTAAGCCGCGGGCTTGATCTAGTTCAATTCGCTCGTCTACTTCGATGCGTTTAAACTCTGATAGCATGGTGCGAATGCAGGTTAGGCGAGGTTTGTTTTTATCACGCATGGCTTGTTTTTGAGCATCTTTAAGTTGAAGCTTTAAATCGGACATGATGAGTTCTCGCTGTTTTGGTTTCAGTAATTAGGTTGTAGTTTATACGTATTAACGCATACACAACTTAATATGGTTTGGTTGTCTTTTCTAATTCAATTTAACACATCTGTTTAATATAAGATGAGCTAAATACTTAAACGTCAGAAACGACAAAGGGGCGGGTAACTGAAAAACCGCCCCTATGTATTGCTTTACTTGTGTGTCTTTAGTTATCAGACGGTAAAGCAGGTCGTGCAGAGTTCTATCTAGTAGGTGTAAAACCTAGTATAAACGAACGTGACGACGGTTTTCGCGTACTAATTTCTTAGCATGACGCTTAACAGCAGCTGCAGCTTGACGCTTACGAACACTTGTTGGCTTTTCGTAGAATTCTTTTGAACGAACGTCGGCTAAAGTGCCCGCTTTTTCACAAGCGCGCTTGAAGCGACGTAGAGCAATATCAAATGGTTCGTTGTCTTTCAGTTTTACAGCTGGCATATCTTTACCTAATAGTGGAGGCTGCATTAGGCAACCATCCGAATGTTTTATATTCATATTCTCTTGTTTGTAAAAGCTAATACAGCTTTAAAGAGGATATGTTCCTAATTGATTAAGGCCGCATATTTTACTCTTATGTATTGGCTGGTGTAAAGCCCATTTTTCACCAACTTAAGGTGTTTGTTAAAGATAAGGCAAATAGCATGGCATGTGTGGTCATTGGACTGGATGAAAGGTAAAATTCTCACCTTACTTACATCGATTTTGGAAACAATTGGCTTATTCATGCGTGTATTAGGCATAGAAACATCTTGCGACGAAACTGGGGTCGCTATTTACGATACCGACAAGGGAATAATTGCTGAAGCGCTCTACAGTCAAGTGGCTGTGCACGCTCAATACGGCGGAGTAGTGCCAGAGCTTGCTTCTCGCGATCATATACGCAAACTTGTGCCGCTTATGCGGGAGGTGTTTGATAAGGCAGGGTTGGCCTATGGTGATGTAGATGGAGTGGCTTACACTGCAGGCCCAGGGCTAATTGGTGCGCTTATGGTTGGCGCTGCTACGGGTAGAGCTTTAGGCATGGCTTGGGATTTACCTACTATTGGTGTACATCATATGGAAGGTCATCTACTTGCACCTATGTTAGAAGAAAACGCCCCAAAGCCTCCTTTTGTGGCTTTACTGGTTTCTGGTGGTCATACGCAGCTTGTGCACGTGCGTTCCTTGGGAGAGTATGAATTATTAGGCGAATCTTTAGATGACGCCGCAGGTGAAGCCTTTGATAAAGTGGCTAAGATGATGGATTTGGATTACCCAGGCGGGCCTTTAGTCGCCAATTTGGCTTTAAGTGGCCAGGCGACACGCTTTAAATTCCCAAGGCCTATGGTTGATAGACCTGGATTGGATATGAGCTTTAGTGGTTTAAAAACGTCTGTACTTTACGCTATTCAAGATATTAAAAAGCGTCAAGGATCACTTACACAGCAAGACAAGGCAGATATTTCTATAGCTTTTGAGCAAGCAGTAGTGGATACCTTGGCGATTAAGTGTCGCAGAGCTTTGCAGCAAACGGGGCTTTTTACGCTAGTGATGGCAGGTGGAGTGAGTGCAAATACTAAATTACGTGAAAAACTAGCTCTAGAAACGGCTAAGTTGCGTGCTCAAGTGTATTACCCAAGGCCACAATATTGCACTGATAATGGCGCCATGATTGCTTACGCTGGTGCTCAGCGCTTAGCAGCAGGCCAATGTGATGATTTAACATTAATAGTAAAGCCACGCTGGCCCTTAGACGAGCTGCCTGTGGTGGCTCAAATATAAGCGTGCTGTTACTTATAAAACCCGCACAATTTTAAAGAGAGTTCCTAATGGACACAGTATATGTACATGGTTTAGCCGTAGACACAGTGATTGGTATTTTTGACTGGGAGCGTGAAATCCGTCAAAAGGTTGTGCTAGATGTAGAAATGGCTGTAGACATTAGTGCATCTGCTGCTACCGAAGATATCGACCGCACTGTTAGCTACAAGGACGTGTCAGACAGGCTAACGCAGTTTGTAGAACAAAGTGAATTTTTACTAGTAGAGACTATGGCAGAAGAAATAGCTGCATTAATTTTGGCTGAATTTCCTGTGCCTTTTGTACGCATCAAATTAGGTAAGCCTGATGCCATTGCCAATGCTATGGATGTGGGTGTGATGATTGAACGTGGTAAAAAGCCAGCCTGATGACGTATGTGTATTTAGGCCTAGGAGCTAACATACAGCCACATGCTAGCCTTCAAGCAGGGGTAGCTGAACTAACAAAGACATTTGGTAATGTGCAGCGCTCACCTGTCTATATTGCCCAAGCTGTGGGTATGGATGGGCCAGATTTTCTCAATATGGCGGTTGGTTTTGAATGCCCATTAACCCACATAGAGTTAATGTCATGGATACGTGCTACAGAAACCAAACACGGCCGCCAAAGGCCTTCAGGCTTGCAGCATAAGCCTACAAGTCATGGCTTAGATATGGACTTATTGTTGTTTGGTGATTTAGTAGATGAAGATAATAAAGTGCCACGGCCAGATATTCTAACTTGCGCTTATGTATTGCAGCCTCTAACAGACATTGCCGCTCACGTTATCCATCCTACAAAAGCTAAAAGCATACAGCAGCTTTATAATGCGTATGACTTTAAGCATACCTTAAGGCTTACTAAAATTTCGTTTTAGTGTCGAGCACCTAACCTTGAAGAATAGAATCTATTTGAGCTTTTTTGAGCGCCTCACCTAAGGCTTTTCCTGTAAAACCTTGTGCCATTAGTGCAACAGGTTTTACGCTTTGGATACGTGCTAAATCTGCAAGAATATGTTGCTTTGGAGACTGCCAGCCAAACAGGGGCTCTTGTGTACGTGTTATGGCTTCACAAAGACTAAGTAGCTGATCCAATAAATCAGTGTGACGCAAAAGGCCAAGATTACTAAGCATTTGGTGCTTTTGGGAAGCATCAAGCTCGGTGTATGCACGCAGTTGCCTTTGGTAGTTACTAGTGGCTAGAGCTAAATTCTTGGGGTCATTGGGTATTTTTATTTGTGCAGCAAGGTCTTCTATCTGTGGCTTATTAAGCTGATAAAGTAATCCTGTTAAGCGGATGTGGGCGTTATTTTCTGGTTCACTTAGGCGCTTTAGCGTATTGAGTGCTTGTGGTTTGCGGTTGAGTAATTCGGCCAATGCAGGCATCAACACCTGGAGTGCTCCACAAGCTTCCAATACTTCAAAATAAACCCATGGACTTCTACTGTTAAGCGCTTTGTGAGTTTCTTGCCAGATGCGTTCTTTAGCCAGTGTAGTGAGTTCACCAGAGTGAGTTATATCTGCGAGCAAAGCCTTGGTTTGGCTGGCAATACTAAAACCTAGATGATGCAGGTGGGCTGCAAATCGTGCTGTGCGTAATACGCGCAACGGGTCTTCACTAAAGGCTTGAGATACATGGCGTAAGAGTTTTGCTTGTATGTCTTGCTGGCCGCCATAGGGGTCTATTAGTTGACCATCTGGAGCTTGGGCAATAGCATTAATAGTAAGGTCGCGGCGCAGTAAATCTTCTTCTAATGTCACCTGTGATGTCGCGTGTACTTGAAAACCAGTATAACCTTGGCCAGCTTTTCGCTCGGTGCGAGCTAGGGCGTATTCTTCTTTGCTTTGGGGGTGTAAAAATACTGGGAAATCTTTACCCACTTGAGTGTATCCAAGGGCGAGTAAAGCTTCAGGAGTGCTGCCTACCACTACATAGTCGCGTTCGTGTACCGCAAGGCCAAGTAGAGTGTCACGTACAGCACCACCAACTAAGTATGTATTACTAGTGGCCATAACAGCATTCTCTTATATTGAATTACAGTGTTCAGGGTGAGCAACGCTATATGCAGTGTAGCCTCCCGTTAAGCTGTACACTTCGTCAAAGCCTTGTTGGGCTAAAAAACCTGCAGCTTGGATAGAGCTAATGCCGTGGTAACAACAAACGATGATGGGTTTGTCTAAGTCGGCTTCTCGTAAGAATGTAGGCAGGGTTTCGTTATCAATGCGAGTGCTGTTTTTTATGTGGCTTAGTTGATAGCTATTTATGTCGCGAATATCTACTAGGTAAGCTCCTTGATTAACTTTGTCCATAACATCAGCTGGGGCAATTGAAATAACTTCAGACATATTTGATTCCTATATAATAAGCTCAGCAGTGTAGTGTTTGTAGGGTATTTGTGCAATATGCTGCTTAGCATCCTATGCTAAAACAGTGGCCGTCATCTAAGCGTATTAATTTAAGTCTACCACCCCAAACACAACCCATATCCAAATTAATAATATGTTCTTTGCCAGTTTCGCCTTGCAGCGCTGCCCAATGTCCAAATACTTGTCTTGAAGTCACTGCGTTTGGTAAATCGAACCAAGGTAAAAGTAACGATGGGTCATCGGTGCTAGCATCTGGTTTTCCACTATAGGTTAGGTTTAGCCTGCCTTGTGAAGTGATAAAGCGCATACGAGTGAAGTAGTTGGTTATGCAGCGAAAGCGATCCATTCCTGCAAGGCTATCGTGCCAAAGGTCAGGTTGGTTGCCATACATAGCGGCAAAAAATGAGGTGGCCTTATCGCTTTGTAATACATTTTGTAGCTCTTGGGCATGTGCTTGTGCTTGCTGCAAGTTCCAGCAAGGTGGCACTCCTGCGTGGGTCATTACCGTGTCAAACTCAGCGTCATAGTGCAGCAGTGGTTGTGCTTGTAACCAAGCTAACAATGGTGTGCGGTCGTGCGCTGCCAAAATAGGGTATAGCGTATCGCTAGACTTCAATTGCGCGTCTTTACTGTTTAGAGCGAGAAGGTGGAGATCGTGATTACCAAGTACCACCTTACTTTGATGGCCTAGAGATTTAATAAAGCGCAGCGTTTCCAGTGAGCTTGGGCCACGATTAACTAAATCACCGGCAACCCAAAGAGTGTCTGCAGATGAAAAGCCTACTTTGCTTAACAAG
Organism: Oceanospirillaceae bacterium UBA7410; assembly: GCA_002470565.1. Classification (GTDB taxonomy): domain Bacteria; phylum Pseudomonadota; class Gammaproteobacteria; order Pseudomonadales; family Balneatricaceae; genus Njordibacter. The sequence continues at coordinate 13,220 of DKMQ01000021.1, forward strand.
GCCTTTAAGGCGTCTAAACAGCCTTGAATATCACCTACTGCGTAGCTGGCCATTGCGCTATTTTACTAATGTAAGGCGTTGGGAGAAGAGAGGGTGAATGAGGGTATGGGAGTATTGAACTCTTGGCCATCAGCACCCATCATGCCATAAAAGCCAGTCATGCTACCCACTTTGGTTTCTAATACAGTGCCACTTGTGTATTGATGCTTCTGTCCAGCTTCTATGAATGGCTGCTGGCCTACAATACCCTCACCGGAAACTTCTTGAATTTTCCCATCGCCGTCTGTAATCACCCATTTTCGGCTTAAAAGCTGTGCGGCTTGATGCCCGGTATTGGTGATGGTTATTCTGTAGGCGAACACGTAACGATTACGACTAGGTTCCGACTGATCTGCAAGAAACTCTGTTTGTACAACCACATTAAAGCCATGGGTTGGGTCGGTATCTGTGTTTGTTGTGATGTTTGAGGTGCTCATGGGACGGCCCTAGCTTGGTGTTTGTGTCAATAAATTACTAATAGCAACAAATTCGCTTACGTTTAGACGCTCAGGGCGAATGCTAGGGTCTATACCTAAACTTTGCAACTGCTGGTCATTAGCGATGCCTTTAAGATTGTTGCGCAAGGTTTTACGACGCTGAGCAAAGCCACTTTTTACTAACTGTTCAAAATGCTTAAAATCATGTGCCACGCAAGGTAGCTTGCTATAAGGTGCCATGCGTACTATGGCTGAGTCTACCTTTGGTCTTGGGTCAAAGGCTTCTGGTGGCACTTCAAATAAATGGTCTACGCGGCAAAAATATTGTGCCATGATGCTTAGGCGGCCATAATTATTAGTGCCAGCTCCAGCCGCTAAGCGCAATACTACTTCCTTTTGTAGCATAAAATGCATGTCTTCAATAAGGTCTGTGTAGCTAAGTAAATGGAAGATCAGTGGGGTAGATATGTTGTAAGGTAGGTTGCCTACTATGCGCAGTAATTGCTTGCCCTTACCTTTGTCTTGGGTCGCAGAATCGGGTGTTTTAGATTGCTCAATATTTAAGCTAGAAAAATCAAATTGTAACGCATCAGCTTCGTGAATGCGTAAATTGCTGCCATAGCTGGCAAAGGAAATACGCAGATGAGGTAACAAGTCGCGATCCAGCTCTACTACATCCAAATGACCAGCGCTTGCCAATAAATGTTCTGTAATTGCGCCAAGGCCTGGCCCTATTTCAACAATCTTTTGCTCTGGTTTTGGCCGAATGCACGCCACTATATGACGGATGATACCTTGATCATGTAAAAAGTTTTGACCAAATCTTTTGCGTGCTTGGTGTTTTCTTGGGGTCTGACTGGCCATAAAAATCTCGTAAGTGGGCGACCTAAATATGAAGGCAAAGTTGTAATGCACTTTCAGTAGCTTTTAATAAACTGCTGCTTCTGGCTTTGCCAGTGCCAGCTAAATCTATAGCAGTGCCGTGATCTACTGAAGTGCGAATGATGGGTAGGCCCAAAGTAATGTTTACAGCATCACCAAAGCCTGCGTATTTTAGCACGGGTAGGCCTTGATCGTGATACATAGCTAGCACTACATCTGCTTTTGCTAAGTTATCTGGGTTAAATAAAGTATCCGCTGGCAGCGGGCCAACAAGGTTGAGCCCTTGGCTTCGCAATCGCTCTAAAGTAGGAATGATGATGTCTAATTCTTCTTTTCCTAAATGCCCGTCTTCTCCAGCATGTGGGTTAAGACCACACACATAAATACATGGATTTTCAATACCAAACTTATGGGTCAATTCAGCGTCAATAATACCGATGGTTTGGCTAAGTAGCTCCGGCGTAATAGCTGCAGCTACGTCTTTTAGAGGCAAATGTGTAGTGGCTAAGGTAACGCGCATCGCATCACACGCGAGCATCATCACTACTTGATCTACCCTGCACCTAGCTTGTAAATACTCTGTGTGCCCACTAAATGCAGTGCCTGATTCGTTGATAATGCCTTTGTGCACAGGTGCTGTAACCATCGCGTGCGCTTGGCCTGCTAAACAAGCATCACAAGCAATATTTAAAGTGTTTAAAACGTAGGAGCTATTGTCAGCATCTAAGTGGTGTGGCCGGCTTTCAACCTTTAAAGGCACGTGTAGTACCTTAAGCTGATTTGTAGCAGTGGATGTAATGGGATCTTTAAGGCTTATCTGGCAAAAATCGATCTGTAAACCAAGTAGTGAGGCACGATCTAGCAGCAGGCCTAAATCTGCCACAATCACAATTTCAGTATTTGCTAAAGCAAGGCTAGGTTGGCCAGCTAGACTTAAGCATAGGTCTGGCCCAATACCTGCAGGCTCTCCTGCAGTAATCAATAATCTTCGCATAATTAGCGAATCTCTATGTAGGCTTGGTTGCGAATGTCACGTAGCCAATTTTCTAGTTCGTTAGCAAATTTGCTATCTATAATGGCTTGTTTGGCTTGGAAGCGCAGGTTAGCTTGACCAATGTCTTTGGTTCTGCGCTCTACTGCTTGTAATAGATGCCAGCCGTTGGTGCTTTTTATAGGCGGACTTAGCTGTGATATATCAAGCTGATCCAAAGCTTTTTGCAACACTTGAGGAAGTTGGTTGTCATTGAGCCAGCCCAAGTCACCACCGCTGGGTGCTGAATTTGCATCGTCGCTAAAGGTGCGCGCTAGGTCATAAAAGTCTGCCCCGTTGGCCAAGCGTTGGTGCAACTCATTAATGAGTGCTTGTGCTTGGGTGCTTGAGCGAATTTCATTAGGCAGTATGAGTATATGGTTAGCTCTTGTTTGAGACACAGATTGGATGCTCACGCCGCGTTTGTTGATTAAAGTGATAATGTGAAAACCACTGCTATTGCGGATAGGTTCACTCACTTCACCAATATCCATTTGTTTAATAGGGCTAGCAAATAGGGCGGGTAATTGGCTACCTTTACGCCAGCCCAAGGTACCACCTTTGAGAGCGTTTGAAGCGTCTGAGTATGTAGCAGCGACACTAGCAAATAGTGTGCCTTGTGCTAAAGCGCTGTTGATTTGGTCAAGTTTTTGTTGAGCTTCTGTTAGCTCTTGAGCATTAGGCTGCTCACTCAAGCCCACTAAAATGTGGCCAATTTCATACTCTTTTTCGGCAAGTTTCTGGCCTTGGGTTGAAGCTAAATAACGATCTATTTCGTATTCGCTGACATCAATACGACGATTAACAGACGTTTTTTGTACCTCATTAATAGTCATCTCTTGGCGAATTTTTTCCTTAAATTGCGCCATGGTCTCACCACCGTCATTAACAGCTTGTTCAAGCTGATCCATGGATAGCTGATTATTTTTTGCAATGCGTCCTATAGCCGAATTTAATGCAGTCTCAGAAATATAAATGCCTTTTTGAGCGGCTATTTGTAACTGTAAGTTTTCTATAATCAGCTGGTCTAATACTTGGCTTGTCAGTGCTTCTATGTCAGACACGTTGGTATTGCTTTTAGCAAGCTGTTGTTGCACTTTGACAAGTCGAGTTGATACGTCGCTTTGCAACACAAGATCATCGTCTATGATGGCAGCAATGCTATCAATTTGGGTCGCAGCAAAGGCTGAGATAGGTAATATCAAGCTTGCAACTAAGCTTAGGCGCGTGCCCCATTTACTGAGTGTATTCATTATAACCAGTAATTCCTTTCATAAAGTCTGCCATGCGCACTTGGTTGCCGCTGGTCAATTGTTTATCACTTCGGCCTAACCCTTTAAGTGAAAGCTCAAAAAATATGCCGTGTTCCATGCCTTCTTCGGCGTTTACTAGCCAGCTACGACTGGCTAAACGCCCTTTCCAGCAGCAATTGGCATACTCTACACCAAAAATCGAATCCTGCAGCTGCTGGTTAAGGAGGTCTTCTTTGTGCTTAGCCATCAGTGTCCACTTAGGAGTTAGAGGCCAGATTAAAGACATTTCACCTTGTTCAGTGCTGTCTAATGTTTGTGTGTATTTTACATCAATGATCTTCTCATTGAGCTGGTATTTCGTATTCAGGCTTGTGGCTTCAACTATGCCAGAGCTAGGGTTCCAATCAACCCCTGCACCAGAGCTCCAGTTGGGGGTAAATTGATAATTCATGAGACCATAAATAGGGGAAAAAGTTTCAGTGTTAGCTAAGGTAGAGCTACTCAATTGCACTTTACGGTCACTAAGGTAATGAATTTGAGAGATAGATAATTTAGCTTTTTGCCACCCTTTATTATTGAAAAATTGGCTATCTAATCCCAAAGTAATACGGTTGGTATCTGCAATGCGGTCATACCCACTAAACCGGTTAGATTGATAAAGTGGTTTGGCGGTCTGACTAGTATCAAAGACAGCCACATCATTTTGCTGTCGATATGGCGTATAGGTGTAATAAAGGCGCGGCTCAAGGGTTTGTGTGTAACCTTGTGAAAGAGCACGCTCAAATATTAATCCACCGTCAATTTCTAGTTGTGGAATGATCCGTGTCAGTTGTGCTGAGGTCGTAGCTGGGGTATCGCTTAGTTGGTAGTTAGTAATGGGCAAGCTGAGCTTAGGCTTAATAAAACTATACTCATTAACCCAAGAGCTGCTTAGGCTTGGCACTATGTGTGAACGAGTGCCAGTAATCTTGTTAGCACCGGTTAGTGAGCTGGTATCCCTGATAAAACGAGTTAAATCTACCGTGTAATCAGCACTGATTAGTTGCTGTTCTTGGTTGAGGCTCATGCCCCCTGAAAGTGTGGCATGGGGTAACTGGTCATAGGCGGCTATGCCACTGCCTAAGTTTTGACGAGTAATAACGCTGATGCTTGCAGAGCTTAGTATAGGTGACGAGCCTTTGTAATTAACCTGGGCACTACTAGTCAATGAAGTTTCATCTGACGTAGATAAGCTGTAGTCGTCAAGTAGCTCGTTGTCGCTAACCCTATTAATATTCACTGAGCTGGACAGGACGTTAGTTAGGTCTGTGTTTAGATTGTAATTCAAAAGCCATCTGTTTGGATTTGATAGAGGGTCATTAAGAACCCATGTAGTGTTTAGTGATTGCTCACTATTTTGGCCTAAATGCCTTATGTTAGTCTCTAGACTAGTGCCACGAAGCTCTGTAAATCTAGGGGTCAGCAATGCATCATAATTAGGGGCTAAATTTAAGTAATAAGGAGTTGTCACATCTAAGCCTGCCTTTGATGACTGCACTAAGGTTGGAAATAGAAAGCCAGACCTGCGCTGATCATCTATAGGGAAACTCATCCATGGCAGATAAAACACCGGCACTGAGCCAATTTTTAAGATGGCATGATCAGCCTCACCAAATCCTGTGCTTGGATCTAGGGTTATATTGTTGCTGTGGATAGCCCACGTGTTATCCCCAGGAGGGCAAAAAGTTAGGCTGCCTTGATTCATGGTGACTGTATCGTCTGCGAGGTAATCAATCTTTTGGGCAGTGGCTCTTAATTCGCTATCAGGCAAAGCCAGCTGAGCCTTATTAAGGGTAGCTTGTGAATCCAACATGTTGAAGTTAGCATCGTTACTTTCTATGATCATATTTGGGCGATAAAACTTTACGTGGCCCTCAATGTCAATCGTGCTCTGGTTATTATCAAATACTGCAGTATCGCTGGTGATTGCTAGATTGCCTTGGCGTAGCTCTACATTACCTTCTAAGCGTGTTGTGCCTTGTGTAGACTCACTAGTATCTGCGTTGGTATAAATAGGCTGTTTATTTTTAGCAATACTTTGGTCAAAAGGCTCAGGAGTAAAGGGCAGGTAGGATCCGGCACAATAGCTAGTGTTAATCTGTGAAGGGTTTGATGCATCCCAGTTTAGTTCAATAGCTTCGTGATTTGCCGCTGCCAATTGACTTGCACTGAAGGCTGCTAGATAAAGGAGCATTAGTTGAAGGCTAGGTGCTGATTTATAAATAGACAAAAGAAATCCAGTGTTCATGGACCAAAACTTGGCGCGGCTAATTAAGCGAATAGAAGCAGTTTAAACCAAATTTTCGAAGATAGGTGCTTCAATTAGCCTGTAATGGCGTAAAAATGCCAATTTAGTCAATTTATAGGGACTCAATGTGGCGCTTTAGGGCTTCGCGATTTATTATAGGGCACTTTTTTAATTACTGGTGAATATGTGAACAGTTACAGTTTGGGCGCCAATATGGCACGACATAGAACAGGATTGGTGCTGGGTGCGCTTATAGGGCTAACTGGTGGGCCAAGTGGCATGTTGTTTGGCGCTGCTATAGGCTATTACCTAGACAAGCTGATTCGTAGTGTTTCTGGTATTGGAAATTGGACTCAGGCGCAAGCTCAAACTGCTTTTTTTAATGCTACTTTTTGCGTGATGGGCAAGCTTGCTAAAGCAGACGGACAAGTCACTGCAGACGAAATTAATTATGCGCAAACTGTAATGACACGTATGCAGCTTACGGGTGAACTGCGTAAGCAAGCTATTGAATGCTTTAATAAGGGTAAGGCTAGTGACTTTGACCTTACCCAAGTGCTAGAGCCACTGCGAAGAGTACTGGTAAATAATGCTGCAGTGAAACAAATGTTTATTGAAATACAGCTAGAAGCTGCGCTTATTGATGGCCAATTTAGTCAGCCTGAAGGGCGTGTGTTAACACAAGTTTGTCAATTGCTAGGCATTACCCAACAAGATTTTGAAGCCGTTGTGGCTCGCATGAAATCAGAACAATCATTTCATCAAAGTGGTGGCACGGGTCAGTTTGAAGGGGCGGGCCAAGCAGGGTTAAAGCAAGCTTATGGTGTACTGGGTGTAGACCAAAGTTGCGACACAAAAACTCTCAAAATGGCCTATAGAAAGCTAATGAGTCAGCACCACCCAGACAAGTTAGTTGCCCGTGGTTTGCCTGACGAAATGATGCTTATTGCAAAACAAAAAACCCAAGAAATTCAAGCTGCTTACGATGCTGTTAAAAAGTCGCGTAAGTAGTTTTTTGAACTTATCTACTGGAATATTACCCCATGGTTGATTTTAAAATAGCACCTTCCATTTTAGCGGCAAACTTTGCCTGTTTAGGTGCAGAAGTAGACAATGTGTTGGCAGCAGGTGCAGATATTGTGCATTTTGATGTTATGGATAATCATTACGTCCCCAACCTTACTATTGGCCCAATGGTGTGTAAGGCCTTACGAGACCATGGGGTTACTGCACCGATTGATGTGCACCTAATGGTGCAGCCTGTGGATCGAATGATTGAAGAGTTTTTAGCAGCAGGTGCTAGCTACATTACCTTTCATCCAGAAGCTAGTGATCACATTGATCGCTCATTACAAATCATCAAAGATGGTGGCGCTAAAGCGGGTTTGGTCTTTAACCCTGCCACACCCTTGCATTACCTTGATCATGTGATGGATCGTTTGGATATGATCTTATTAATGTCGGTAAACCCAGGCTTTGGTGGGCAAAAATTCATCCCATCCACGCTAGATAAACTGCGTTTGGCGCGCCAGCGCATAGATGCATCTGGGCTAGATATTCGTCTAGAAGTAGATGGTGGTGTGGGCGTGGCTAACATTGCTGAAATATCCCGTGCTGGTGCTGATACTTTTGTTGCAGGCTCTGCTATTTTCAATACAGATGATTACAAAGCTACGATAGATCTAATGCGCAAAGAACTTGCCACTAGTCGATAAAAATAATGATCCCACTGTTGAATACAATTGGTTTTGAGCCAAAGCTGGTGTTGTTTGATTTGGACGGCACATTGCTTGATAGTCTGCCAGATTTGTATTGTGCTAGCGTATCTATGGCTGAAGCCCTTAATATAAGTGCCCCCAGTTTGCTCCAAGTGGAGCATTGGGTTGGCAATGGGGCAGCGGCTTTAGTGCAAAGAATCCTTGCTAATCAATTTACACCCCAAACATTAGATCCTAAGTTTGAGCCAGCACTGGATCTATTTATGGACTTTTATCATCAGCTTGGAAGCCAACAAACCAAGCTCTATGGTGGCGTTGAGCTATTGTTGCAAAGTCTTCAAAAAAATGGCGTTAAGCAGGGAGTGATTACTAACAAACCTAGCCGTTTTACAAGGCCTTTGTTGTCTAAATTTGGCATACTTGAATATTTTGATTTGGTGTATTGCGGTGACACCTTTACAGAAAAAAAACCTCACCCAATGCCCTTATTAAAAGCTGCCAAGCAGATGGGTATTGATTTGGAACAATGCCTTATGGTGGGTGACTCTAGTAATGACATTAACGCAGCTAAAGCCTGCGGCATGCCTTGCGTGGGTGTGAGAGGTGGATACAACCATGGCCTTGATATTGCTTTGTGCCAGCCTGATTGGGTAGTTGATCACCTATAAGCCTTGGCAAATGTTTAATCGTATGCTAGTGTACTAGTACATTGATACGATATGAATAAATTCATCACCACGCCTATGCCCAAAACCAACTCACTAAGCCCTGTTGTTAATTACTTAATGACTCAAACAAGCCCGCAGCAAATGTTGGCGGCACTTGAGGGTTTGTTGACACCTTATGAGCAACAAGAATTAATCAATCGATTACAAATTTTCGAGCTACTATCAAAAGGTGTATCACAGCGCCGTGTAGCACAACAACTCGGTGTAGGCATAGCTACTGTCACCCGAGGTTCTAGAGCCCTTCAAGCTGGAAGCTATAAAATTGACTCGTCCAAATAAAATAAAAATGGCCCGCAAGCCAAGCTATGTCACAGTGACCTCAAGCTGTGATTTTTTTGAATTATTTAAAAAGATTGAACAACGTTTTGACACCTGCTACATGCTTGAGTCGTTAGGGGAAGACAGCCATATTTCTCGCTACTCATTGATTGGGTTTGACCCAGAGCAAATTTTTTGGGCCAATAAAAATCAGCTAAATATTAGTCACCGTGCAGGCCATATCGAATCCTATGAGAGCGATAATCCTTATTATTTGCTGCGTGACATAGTGCCGCAAAATATTATTAGTCGAAGGTATGCTGGTGGTTTAACTGGCTACATTGGTTATGACGCCATGAACTACTTTGAGCCAAGCCTAAGCGTTAGCGCAAGCGATGCCTTTGATGCATTTAAGTTTGGTTTATATAAGGATGGTTTGATCTACGACAAGATGACAGGCGAATTGATCTACTTCCACTATGAAGACAATCGTATGGATCTTATTGAAGAATTGATCAATGCTAAAGCGCCTGCTATTGGTGATTTAAAGGTGGTGCCTCAAGGTGAAGACATGAATCGACAGCAGCATGCTGATGCGGTTCAAAAGGTTAAGGCAGATATCGTAGAGGGCAAAATATTTCAGTGTGAAGTAGGCTTTAAATATCGTTTTGATATGCTGGGCGAAAGTATCAATTTATACGAACAGTTACGTATCATTAACCCATCTCCTCAAATGTATTACATTAAATTTGGTGAACAAAAGGTGATTGGTGCAAGCCCAGAGCTATTATTCCGCCTGCGACAAGGTGAAATGGAAACCTACCCATTAGCAGGTACTACTAAACGAGGCGCTACGCCTGAAGAAGACACTGCCTTAGCACGCGCTTTATTGAATGACCCCAAGGAAATTGCAGAGCACAATATGATTGTTGATTTACACCGCAACGACATTGGACGTGTAGCTCGTTTTGGCACGGTTAAAGTGCGCAGTTTGATGGACATAAAACGTTTTAGTCATGTGCAACACATTTCTAGTGAAATAGTGGGCATCATGGCCGAAAACGAAGATATGTTCTCGACGCTAGCCAGCAACTTCCCTGCAGGCACCTTAACAGGCGCACCCAAAATTGAAGCCATGAAAATAATAGATGAGCTAGAGCTTGATGGTCGTGGCCCCTATGGGGGCGCAGTAGGACATTTTGGTTTTAATGGTGACTGCACCTTTGCTATTCCTATTCGCACGGTATTTGCCAATGGTTCTAAAGCTTATGTGCAAACTTGTGGTGGTAATGTTTATGATTCAAACCCAGAGGATGAATACCAAGAAATTCAGCGTAAATTTGCAGGCACTCTTAAGGTGCTAGAGCAATTTATGGAGGTGAAATCATGAACCAAGAAAAGTTTACCGTTTATCTAGTCGATAACTATGACTCCTTCACTTACAACCTATACCAATACATAGGCGAAGTGCTTTCAACGGCCAAGCTTAATGGTAAAATTGATGACTTTGAAGTGATTGTAGCTCGTAATGATCAAGTCAGCGTGGCTGACATAGAAGCGGCAAGAACGGATCGAATTATCATATCGCCTGGGCCAGGCTCACCTGATGACGAGCACTACTTTGGTGTGTGTGCTCAAGTGATTACGCAATTGGGCCCCAAAATCCCCTTGCTTGGCGTATGTTTGGGTATGCAAGGCATAGTGCACTGTTTTGGTGGTAAGGTGGTTAAAGCGCACTTGCCAATGCATGGTAAAATAAGCCCTATCAGCCACGATGGTGAATATATATTTAAAGACATTCCAGACCAGCTAGAAGTAATGAGGTATCACTCGCTGATGGCCCACGCACAATCAATGCCAAGTTGTTTGAAAATTACTGCAGTAGTGGGTGAGTTGGGTTCAAACAGTTATGAAGTTATGGGAGTGAAACATAAACAATACCCTATTCAAGGTATTCAGTTTCACCCTGAGTCTTTTGCCACAGAAGGTGGTAAAGAGTTGATGGAAAATTTCCTCTTGGATGACTGATTTTACGTTTGAAACCTTAATGTCTCAAAATGTTAAAAAGACTGATTTATTGGTCTTTTTTTGTGCCTTCAAAAATGTTTTTGATATGCGCTGCTATACTTTTTGGAATTAGAAAAAATTGAAGTTAGGCTGAGCTTGATCCGTCATCAAAATAGTTTGCCAAAAAACCATATTTCAAACCATGCTTAAAAGGATTTATGATGAACATTGAAGACACATTAAAAGCGTTAAATCTAGAATTGCCAGAAGCCAGTAATCCAAAAGGAAGCTACAGTAACTGTGTGAGAACTGGAAATCTCTTGTACGTTTCAGGTAAGGGCCCTGTGACAGGGTTAGGCGAGGCTCCCCAGGGTAGGCTTGGGAGCGAATATACCACTGCACAAGGGTATGAGTTTGCAAGAATGACAGGGTTAGACATTTTAGCAGCCGTTAAACTTGAGCTTGGATCCCTAGATAAAGTGGCTAAAGTGATCAAACTTCAAGGCTTTATTAATACTACGCACGATTTTCAGCAGCACCCTAAAGTATTAGATGGCTGTTCAGACTTAATGGTGGAGGTGTTTGGTGAAAAAGGCATTCACGCTAGGTCTGTATTTGGGGCGATGTCGCTTAGAGGGAACTTACCCATCATCATCGACTCCATATTTGAGGTTGTTGATCAATAAGATGCATAGGAAATAGAGGGTTATCATTAACCCATTTTTTGGGAGACATCACAATTATGAGCATATCATCTAATAACAAGGTGAACGCCTTTTTTGTGGATATACAGCTTATATCTGCTGCTCAACTTGACGCAGCTGTTGCCATAAGAACGCTATTTTTGAAAGCTGAAACAACGCTTGTTGAAGATGTTAAATATGGTGGTTTGGTGTTTAGTCTTTCTGATCAATTGGTCGGGGGTATTTATGCTTACAAAAACCACCTTTCAATAGAGTTTAGTAACGGGGCAGCCTTTAGTGATGTTAATAAAATAATGGAAGGAAAGGGTAAGAAAAGGCGTCACATAAAAATAGTCACCATTGATGATCTTAGTGAGAAAAATGTAGTGTATTTTATAGCCCAAGCATTGGCGGCTAACGCCTTATGAAATCTTTGGTTTTTAATAATCAGATGAGCGCATTTGAGGCATTAGTTGCAAGCATTAAATTATGTACTATATGTAAGGATAAGTTGTCACTTGGAGCGCGGCCTGTTTTTCAAATCCATCCAGATGCAAAAATACTCATCGCAGGCCAAGCTCCTGGGCGTAAAGTGCACAATTCAGGAATACCTTTTGATGATGCTAGTGGTCTCAGGCTGCGTGAATGGCTAGGCATGAGCATTGAAACTTTTTACAATCCTAAAGTGGTGGCTATATTGCCTATGGGTTTTTGTTATCCTGGCACTGGCAAAAATGGTGATATGGCACCACTTATAGAATGCGAGGCCACTTGGCGGGCTCAATTATTAGATCAATTACCTCATTTAAAAATGACCCTGGTTTTGGGTCAATATGCTCAAAATTATCACTTTGGCAATACCAAACAATCACTTACACAAAGGGTTAAAACATGGCAACAGAACGAATCCAATGAAGTGCCGTTGCCCCATCCTAGCCCAAGAAATAATATATGGCTAAGTAAAAACAGATGGTTTGAGAAAGACTTAATACCTAAGCTGAAACTAAGGGTGGCAGACGTTTTAGCACCTTAATAGGCTAATTATTGTGCTCTACCCAAGCTAAAATGCCAGCTTGGTCTAAGTGTCCTAGTCCAGCATCTACCATGCCTTGCCATTGGCTCAAACTAGCTTGGTTTAGAGGCAATGTAAGTTTATTTAATGTGGCTAAGTCTTGCGCTTGTTGTAAGTCTTTAAGCTGGGTTGTAGCCCTTGCACCGGGGGTGTAATTTTGTTCTACCATGCGCTTACCATGCACTTGTAATATCTTACTGTCTGCAAAACCTCCTGTTAACGCCTGCACCACTTTAGCTGGGTCTGCACCATTTTTTTGGGCTAAAAATAAAGCTTCGGCGACAATATTTAAAGTGGCTCCCACAATCATTTGATTAGCAGATTTTGCTAATTGGCCACTACCTTCAGCACCCACATGGGTGGTTTTTTGTCCGATCACATCAAATAAAGGTTTAGCCCGCTGTAGCTGATTGCTGCTGCCGCCAGCCATAATAGATAAGGTACCTTGTTGAGCACCTATTTGACCGCCAGACACCGGTGCATCGATATAGTGTGCTTGTTTTTTGTGGGTTTGCTGGGCCAAATTTAGAGTGAGCTCATAACAACTAGTGCCCATGTCGATAATTAAGCAATTTGGCGCAATATGATGCAGCAAACCTTTTTCACCTTTGACCACATCTTCCAAAGCGATGGAGTCTGTGACACAAATAATGATGATGCTATCTTTTACTATGCTGGCCAGTTGCAAAGGGGAGTTGGCGTAGCTTGCACCTAAGGCAATTAATGCCTTTGCTTTATCCTTTGTGCGGCTATGAATGCACAAAGGATAGCCTGCATTTATTAACTGTGTAGCCATGGCTTGTCCCATTAGTCCAAGGCCAATGAAACCTATAGGTGCATGTGTGTTCATGATAAGCTGCTCTGCATAGGTGGCCCAGATAGGTGCCCAAAAATTAACCCAATAGATACCATTATCCTTATGCCTAAGCTGTGTGCAAACATTTCTATGTTATTTAATGAATTGCCTTTTTTGGAGCGCTATCAGGCAGCAGCAAATCATGGTTTTGAGGCGGTAGAGTGCCAGTTTCCTTATGCTTTTAGTGAGGTAGAACTGGCACAAGCCATGCAAAACAGTGGTATGAGGCAAGTGTTGATTAATACTGATGCTGGCAATTGGAATGAGGGTGATCGTGGATTAGCATGTGATGCTAACTCAAAAGAAGCTTTTCAATATAGTGTGATGCAGGCATTGACCTATGCCACAGCGATGGGTATGCCTCTGATACATGTTATGGCAGGTATTCTGCCTTTGGGGGTGAGTCTTGAAGAGGCAGAGCAGGTGTACGTTGAGAATATGCGATGGGCTTCACAGCAGGCATCACAACAAGGTATTAGCCTTACAATGGAGGCAATTAACCCTATTGATATGCCTAATTATATGCTCTCTAATCAAGCCCAAGCGCTGCGCTTACTAAAGCTGATCAATGTTAAAAATTTAGGTATTCAATTTGACTTTTTTCACTGCCAAAAGCATGAAGGCAATGCACTGGAACAGTTTCAAAACTTGCTACCCTACATATTGCATGTGCAGATCGCTGGTGTGCCGCAGCGCCATGAGCCTAATACTGGAATAATGGATTATGCGCCAATATTTGCGGCCATAGATGCAAGTGCATACGCAGGCTTTATTGGGTGTGAATATCGACCCAAAACTACTACGATTGAAGGTCTAAGTTGGATGAAAAATAGTATATTTAACTAAAAATCTTTGACACTTTCCATCACCACAAAAGTACTTGTTTGCACTACATGGGGCAAATTGGATATCTTTTCCCCTAAGACCGCACGATAACTGGCCATGTCTTTGGTCCTTACTTTTAATAAATAATCAAAGCTGGCCGCGGTCATGTGACATTGCTCTATTTCGGCAACGCTAGACACTGCGGTGTTGAACGCAGCTAAGGTTTTGCTGCTGGTGGAGGATAGAGTTACTTGTACAAAAGCCACATGGTCTAGCCCTAGTTTGGTTTTATTCACTAATGCGACATAGCCTGTGATAAAGCCTTGATCTTGCAGTCGTTTTAGTCGAATTTGGCACGGAGTACTAGATAATCCCACCTTGTCTGCAAGAGCTGTAATAGTGCTGCGACCATCCTTTTGCAGGGCTGCAATGATGGCTAGGTCATGGCGATCTAGTGTGTTCATGAGATTTATTTTAGCCTTTTTTGCTGAGTATTTTAATATTGTATTGTAGTGTTATTTTCGGAAATAATATTTTTAACATAGTTAATATAACTATTAATTTGATTATATAGCAATTGTTTAACTATATTTTATTATAAATGTAGTTAAATGATTTCTTGTATAATGAATATTTAGGAGATTAGTGCTTAAGCATGAGCATACAATGCCTCCTTAAATACATATAACTTTGTTAGTTTCTGGATGCATTATGACTAATACCTCTTCTTCGCTTTCCTCTAATTCGCCTGCCAACGAAAAGCAACTTCACATAATTCGCTCAAATATGCGTAGTGCATATTTAGCTGACGAACAAGTGTGTATAAAAGCTTTGTTAACTAGGTTAGATTTAGCTACCCATAAGCGTGAAAATATTTCTGCACAGGCCGCCGATTTAGTACGACATGTACGAAGTCACTCTAGCCCAACGATGATGGAAAAGTTTCTTGGAGAATATGGTTTAAGCACAAAAGAAGGCGTTGCACTGATGTGTATGGCGGAAGCTTTACTGCGGGTGCCAGATAAGGCAACCATTAGTGCTTTGATTGAAGACAAGGTACAAGCTGGTGATTGGTCTAGCCATCTTGGGCATTCTGATTCGTCCCTTATCAATTCATCTACATGGGCATTATTAGTAACGGGTAAATTATTAGCACCTGCTGATGCAGACAAAATAGGTGCCACCATGCGCGGCCTTGTAAAGCGTGTGGGAGAGCCTGTAGTGCGCAAAGCTGTGGCTCAGTCGATGAAAGAGCTAGGCTCTCAGTTTGTGCTTGGGCGCACTATGAAAGAAGCTACACATCGTGCCAAAAAATTAACCAGTCAAGGTTACACGCACTCTTATGACATGCTGGGCGAAGCCGCCCGCACAGAGCAAGATGCTACACGTTATTTTGATGCTTACAGTATCGCCATAGCTGACCTTGCACCACACTGCACTGATGATGATATTCGTAATAATCCAGGTATTTCGGTGAAACTATCTGCGCTTCACCCGCGTTATGAATGGAGCCAGCGTGGACGAGTATTAGCCGAATTAGTGCCAAAGGTGCTAGCGCTAGCTTTACAGGCTAAAGCAGCTAATATGGGTTTTAATATAGATGCAGAAGAGGCAGATCGACTAGATCTTAGTCTTGATGTGATTGCCCAAGTACTATCTTCACCAATGCTTTGTGACTGGAACGGCTTTGGTATTGTAGTGCAGGCCTTTAGTAAGCGGGCACCTATGGTGTTGGACTGGTTGTATGCATTAGCCTGCGGATTAGATCGCAAAATTATGGTGCGATTGGTCAAAGGTGCCTACTGGGATGCTGAAATTAAACGTGCCCAAGTGATGGGGTTGACGGGTTTTCCTGTATTTACCCGAAAAGCCAATACAGACGTGTC
>DKMQ01000107.1:0-10307 GCA_002470565.1 Oceanospirillaceae bacterium UBA7410
CCTGGTGGAATGTAAATTTCAGAAGTTTCATTTCTTTCTTGAAATTCACGCGAGCTTAACTCTTCAAATCGAGCTAAACGAGATTTAGATTTAGCTTGGCGGCCTTTTGCGTTACTGCGCACCCAATCTAGCTCCGACTTCACTGCCTTTTCGTGCGACGCTTGTTGACGACCTTCTTGCACCAAACGCGCTTCTTTTTGCTCTAACCAAGACGAATAGTTGCCTTCGTATGGAATACCGTGGCCACGGTCTAACTCAAGGATCCAGCCCGCTGCATTATCAAGGAAATAACGGTCGTGAGTAATAGCCACTACGGTGCCATTGTAATCTACTAGAAAACGTTCTAACCAAGCTACAGATTCAGCATCCAAATGGTTAGTAGGTTCATCTAATAACAACATATCTGGCTTATTCAATAATAAGCGACACAAAGCCACACGACGACGCTCACCACCAGATAAATGTGCTACATTTTCATCCCAACTTGGCAAGCGTAATGCCTCGGCTGCCACTTCTAGCGTGCGTTCTAAGTTGTGTGCATCCGTGGCTTGTATAATATCTTCTAGCTTGGCTTGCTGCGCGGCAAGTGCATCAAAATCTGCATCAGGTTCAGCATAAGCGGCATAGACTGCATCCAGTGCAGTTAATGCATTTTTAGCTTCAGCAACCCCTTCCTCAACCACTTCACGCACAGTTTTAGAGTCGTCCAACTTAGGCTCTTGCTCTAAGTAACCCACATTAATACCAGGTTGAGGACGGGCTTCACCGTTATATTCTGTGTCAACGCCTGCCATAATACGCAACAAGCTAGATTTACCAGAACCATTTAGGCCTAATACGCCAATTTTTGCCCCTGGAAAAAAAGACAAAGAAATGTCTTTTAAAATTTCTCGCTTGGGAGGAACCACTTTTCCAACCCGATTCATCGTATACACAAACTGCGCCATGTGATTTCCTAATCGATTAAAATATATACCCTATTATACCCTGAGACGTCATTAAAAGGGGAAAAGCACCCACCATAGTATTTAGCCATCTGCCCACTTGTGATATGGTTTGCAACCCCCACTAAAGGGGATAGTGTATTTTTATCACCATTGTTGTTTAAGGAATATCTGTGCCTACTACCCACGTTGCCTCTTCATTGCTGCCCACCCCTTACGGCACTTTCGATATGCATGGTTTTGCCGATAGCGAAACTAATAAGGAACATTTAGCCCTCAGTATGGGCGACCTCGCCAGTGGTGGTGCTGTGCTTACTCGTTTGCACTCAGAATGTTTAACAGGCGATGCTTTGTTTAGTATGCGTTGTGATTGTGGGTATCAGTTACAAGAAGCTTTAAAACGCATTGCTGCAGAAGGCCGTGGTGTGGTTTTATATTTGCGCCAGGAAGGCCGTGGCATCGGTTTAGTCAACAAGATAAAAGCTTACAACTTGCAAGACCAAGGCGCTGATACTGTAGAAGCTAACGAAAAACTAGGTTTTGACGCAGACATGCGTGAGTACGGTATGACCAAAGATATGCTTGGTCACCTCAACGTGAAATCTGTGCGGTTGATGACCAATAATCCACGAAAAATCCAAGCTCTCACAGAACTTGGCATTAAAGTCGAACAACGCCAAGCATTAGAGGTAGGTGAAAACAGTCATAACGAAGCTTACCTAGCTACTAAAGCAAACAAGCTAAACCATTTATTTGGTCAATAGTTGCGCTTGCCAAAGCTTAATCTTTGCTGTCATTGCAAGTTCAGATAGCTGAGTATCGTGCAACACTTGCTCACGAGTACCATGGGCCAGTTCCCTATCCTCATGCCCTAGGGATAAAAGCCTAACCTGAGTTTCTTGCTTAACTAGCCACTCACTTACAGCAGAACCTGCACCACCGATACAGCTATGATCCTCTATGGTCACGAAGCCATTATGTTGCTTAAGCAACTTTTCTAACAAAGCCTCATCCAGTGGTTTTACAAAACGCATGTCCACCAAAGTGGCATCTAATGTGGTTGCAACAGCTATAGCTTTGTCTAATAAGGCACCAAAGTTGAGTATAGCGATACCACTAGATTTATCTGTGGTTCGAAGCAACTGGCCTTTACCCAGCTCTACAGGAGCACTTAAAAGTGCTGCATCAAAAGCTTCACCTCGGGGGTAGCGCACGGCAACAGGGCCAATGTACGCATAAGCAAAGTCTAGCATGGCATGAGTTTCCAAAGCGGTACTTGGAGTCATCACAACTAAATTGGGTAAACATCGTAAAAATGCCAGATCATAGGCACCTGTATGCGTAGCTCCGTCCTCTCCCACTACTCCAGCTCGATCAATAGCTAATAATATATCTAATTTTTGCAGGGCAATGTCATGAATCAGTTGATCATAACCACGCTGTAAAAAAGTAGAATATATAGCTACCACAGGCTTTGCACCCTCACAGGCCATGCCTGCAGCTAAAGTAATGGCATGTTGTTCTGCTATAGCCACATCAAACAAACGTGCACCAAACTCTTTAGCAAAGGGCACAAGACCAGAGCCACCTACCATAGCCGGTGTAATAGCCATCAGCCGATCATCCTCACGGGCTTTTTGACAAATCCACTGACCAAAAATTTGGGCAAAAGTAGGGGATTTTTTATTGAATGTAGGCGACCCAGGTAGCTTTTGAATGGGATCAATTTTTGCCAACGCATGATAACCCACAGGGTCACTCTGTGCTGGCCCATAGCCTTTGCCTTTTAAGGTGTGGATATGTAATAACTTTGGCCCAGAAAGGCTTAATAAGTGACTAATATTAGACATTAACTCAGGTAAATCATGTCCATCTACAGGCCCACGATAGGTAAAACCAAGGGCCGTAAACCATTGGGATGGCCCTCCGTAGCCCTGCTGATCATCTAAAAAAGTAGCTAGCCCGCCCAGGTTTTCATCAATCGCCATGTCATTATCATTAACAATAATAAGAGCATTTGCTTGGCAATGGGCCATATGATTTAGTGCTTCAAACGCCATACCGGCTGTCAGCGCTCCATCTCCAATCACAGCTACATGCTGTGCCAATGGGTTTTTACTGGCCAACACCATACCTAATAAAGCACTAATTGAGGTGCTGGCATGGCCCACACCAAACGTATCAAATGGGCTTTCGTCACGTTTAGGAAATGGCGCTAGACCACCGCTTTGACGCATGCTCAACATAGAGTTTTTTCGCCCAGTCAGCATTTTATGTGGATAGGCTTGGTGACCCACATCCCATATTAGCCTATCAGTAGGCGTGTCCAGTAAATAATGTAACGCAATGGTCAGCTCTATTACACCTAGACCGGCACCTAAGTGACCACCTGTTTGGCCTACGCTATATAGTAATGCTAAACGCAGCTCATAAGCTAACTGAGGGAGTTGTTCGCAAGTGAGTTTACGCAAATCATTTACACCATCCACTGTATCAAACAAATCAGTAGTAGGAGGGTGCTGTGGAATGGTTAGGATAGTGGGAAACATCACACTAATGCTTTCGAGTAACGATGAAGTCTGCCAACCAGATTAAAGGTTGTGCAGCTTCGCCAAATATTTGTACATTGCTGATGGCCTCATGATGTAATTGACCCAAACGCTCTTTAGCTGCAGCCATGCCAAGTAATGCTGGGTAAGTTGATTTTTCATTAATAACATCAGAGCCTTGCGCTTTACCTAGGGTAGCGGTGTCACTCTCAATATCTAAAATATCATCTTGCACCTGAAAGGCTAGACCAATCGCTTGAGCATAGTGACGCAAACAATCAAGCTGAATGTCAGTTACATGGCTGCATGATAAGGCACCAAGCTCTACACTAGCGCCAATTAAGGCACCAGTTTTTAGCTCGTGTAAACGCTCTAATTGGGCTAGATCTATAGTATTATGTCCGGCCGCCATGTCCAGCATTTGCCCGGCAACCATACCTTTAGCTCCAGAAGCTTTGGCTAAACATGTCACCATAGCCAAACATTGTGTGGTACTGATTTGAGCACCATGGGCTTGGGCTAGCAATTCAAATGCTAAGGCTTGCAAGGCGTCACCTGCTAAAATCGCAGTGGCTTCATCAAAGGCAATGTGGCAGCTAGGCTTGCCCCTGCGTAGAGCATCATCATCCATGGCAGGCAGATCATCATGAATCAAAGAGTAGGCATGTATCGCTTCAACTGCACAAGCTAAGGGGTCTAAAGCAACGCCCTGTACGCCACATGCACGGGCAGCACCATACACCAAAGCTGCTCTTACTCGCTTGCCACCTTGTCCAGCACTGTAGGCCATAGCTTCAGACAGAATTTCACTAGCTCTGTTCTCAGAAATAGCTGTATTGAGCGTTTTTTCGACACGTAGCTTAGAATGACTTAAAAACTCATCCAGTGAATTGAATCGCAACCTTAGGACTCCTTACTAAAGGGTTGCTCAACCACTTTTCCTTGAGCATCTTGCATCAACACATTAACTTTTTGTTCAGCTTGCGCCAAGGCAGTTTGGCAACCTCTTGTTAATGAAATACCACGTTCAAAAGCAGCTAAAGAGTTTTCTAGGGTTAAGTCCCCTTGCTCCATTTGCTGTACTAAAGCTTCTAATTCAGCCAAAGACGCTTCGAAATTAAATGCACTGACCTGTTCTTTTTTAGTCATTTATAACCCCAATACCAAGCCACTAGGCATACCAAAGGTAGACGCCATATTTCGAATCACTAGCTCATCTACTAAATTAATCATTATAAATACCAAAATAGGTGAAAAATCTAACCCCCCAATATTAGGCAACATACGTCGTACTGGAGCCATAACCGGTTCTGTAAGCTGATGTAATAAATGGGCTCCAGGATGTCTAGTTTGAGGAGCCAGCCAACTTAAAACGATGCCCGCAAGCACCGCAAAAAATAATAAATCAAGCGTTTGAGATGCCACACCAATGAGACTCCAAACTACTAAGCTCATTGGGTTTGGCAGATCAAACCCTACAATTAAGAGTACCGCAACTATTAATAGCAGCTGCACTAAGACAGCCAATGCTAAAGTAGGCAGGCTCAGCCTTCCTGTACGTGGCATTACCTTTTGCAAAACCACAACAAATGGTTGAGTTAGTTTCACTACCGCTTGAGCTAAAGGATTATAAAAATCAGCCTTAACAAGCTGTAACATAAACCTTACGATAACGATCGTAAGGTACAAACCAAAAACGCTTTGTACTAAAAAAATACCTGCATTTGCCATGATAAAACAACGCCCTTAATAAACTTCAGTTAACTTTGCCAAGTGTCTCATATTGAATGCATTCGCACTACTAGTGATGCCAGTAAACAGATTACTCAACGTCCACCTGCTACTTCTATAAATGAACCTGTCACATAAGACGCCTCTGCAGATAATAGCCAAGCCACTGCATTAGCCACTTCTACAGGCTGTCCACCACGCCCCATTGGAATGGTAGGCTTGATACGCTCAATACGATTGGGCTCGCCGCCATCAGTATGCATATCTGTATCAATAAATCCTGGGCGTACACAATTAACTCGAATAGCTTCTCTAGCTACTTCTAAAGATAAACCGCGGGTTAACGTATCTATAGCGCCTTTACTGGCGGCATAATCCACATATTCAAACGCAGATCCAAGCCTTGCTGCAGCAGAAGAAACATTGACGATAGCGCCACCTTGCCCACCATGTTTAAGTGCCATACGCTTAACAGCTTCCTTACAACATAAAAAGTAGCTAGTAACATTAGTGCTAAGTAATTGATTTATGCGCTGCGCATCCATCTGCTCTACCAGCATCTGGGGCAGCAAAATACCCGCATTATTAACCAACCCAGTTAATGGTCCTAATTGCTCATCCATGGTGTTAAATAAATCTACCACTTGTTGCTCTTGAGACACATCGGCCTGCACTGCTATGGCTTTAACGCCTTGCTGTGTTAGATCGACTACCAGCTGGTGCGCTAGGTCTTTTTGTGTGTGATAGTTAATACAGACATTATGGCCCTTTGCAGCTAAAACCCGCGCCGTAGCCTCGCCAATACCGCGGCTAGCTCCTGTGATTAGAATATTACCCATTGACTGCTCCAGTGGTGCGCTTATGTTTTTACTTTTTAACACGAATCACGCACAATAAGCGCATCATCAACGGTCCTTTGATCATGGGACAACTAAAGTGAGCATTTTATGAAACCTATACGCAATCTTAGTGCCATCTCTTGCTCATTACTAGCCTCACTAGCACTTTCATGGGCACTGCCTAGTTACGCCGAGCAAGTCATACAGAGCCAAAAGTATGACATCCATTACAATGCTTTTAATACCATGATGGTTACCCCAGATACGGCTCAAAATTATGGTTTCACCCGCGCCAGAAACCGTGCTTTGCTAAACATCTCAGTCTTGGATGCCGCTACACAAAAAGCATTGCCAGCAGTAGTGACTGGCACTCGAACTAATATTGTTGGGCAAGTTTTACCGCTAGATTTTCAACAAATTAAAGAAGAAAACGCCATCTATTACATTGCACAATTACGTTTCACTGAAGAAGAGATGTGGCGCTTTGAACTACAGATACAGCCTGACTTGAATGCCAAGCCAATCCCATTAAAGTTTAGTCAGATTTTTTATTTAGAGCAGTAGTCTATTCAAAATAGTGCAATAAATCATTTAGAAAGCGCCAACCTAATGGGCTAGCCTGAAGGCGATCAGGCATCATAAGTCCAGCTTGTCTGGCAGAAAAAATAGCACTCTCCACAGACGTTAAAGATTGTCCTGTTTGAGCTAAGTAACTGCTATTAAGCACCCCTTTTTCAAGCCGTAGGGCGTTCATAAAGAATTCAAGCTTTAGCTCTTGTGGTGTAACATAATGACTTGATGCAAGTGGTGATATCGCTGCCATATAGGCCTTAGGTTGTCGCAACTTTACTCTGCGTTCGATCTGCATTGGGCCAGTGTTTAAAAAACTCACTTTCCCGTGAGCACCGGCACCTACACCAATATAATCACCAAATTGCCAATAGTTGAGATTATGCCTAGCTTGACTGCCTGGCTTTGAATAAGCTGAGACTTCGTACTGACTTAAGCCTGCAGCTTCTATTAACAGCTGGCCTTGATCTTGTATATCACAAAGAATATCTTCGTCAGGTAAATTAGGCGGACTATTGTGAAACTGTGTATTAGGCTCAATGGTTAGTTGGTACCAAGATAGATGATCAGTGCCAAAGGCTAATCCTTGCTGCAAGTCCATTAAGCCTTGTTGCACAGTTTGTCCCGGCAAACCGTGCATTAAATCTAAGTTAATTCGGTTAAAACCTAAAGTCTGTGCTTTAGCGATAGCCAATTTAGCTTGACTAGCATCATGAATGCGCCCAAGGGCATGCAAACAATCGTTATCAAAACTTTGTACTCCAATAGAAAGACGGTTTACACCTTGTTCCAAAAAACCTGCAAACTTTGCTTGCTCAAAAGTGCCTGGATTGGCTTCAAGTGTCACTTCCATATCATCTTCACAGGCAATGTTGGCTTTGACAAAGTTAAGTATAGTGCCAATACCCTTAGCACTCATTAAGCTTGGTGTACCCCCTCCTATAAAAACACTATGCAACGTGCGGCCGCTTACAGAGGTTAGCTCTTGAGCTAAATCACTGAGCAACGCTTTGATATAACTAGCTTCAGGGATAGTTTCCCCATCTTGAGTAGCATGGGAGTTGAAATCACAGTATGGGCATTTACGGACACACCACGGGATGTGTATATAGAGGCTAAGAGTGGGCAATACTAGCAAGTTTGTAGGTGATGTCATTAAGTTTCAGCAAGCGCTCTTTTTAGCTTCGCCAAGGCTTTTCCACGGTGACTGATGGCAATTTTTTCGGCAGGGGTAAGCTGCGCAGCCCGGCGATCTTTTTCTAATACTTGAAAAATAGGGTCATAACCAAAGCCATGCTCTCCTTGCCCATTCTCCATAATCATTCCTTCCCACGACGCTTGGCATATCAATGGGGTAGGATCTTTAGCATGGCGCATATACACTAATACACATTGAAACCGTGCAGTGCGCTTAGCTAATGGAGTGTGAGCCAGGTCGGCAATCAATTGAGCGCTGTTAGCTGCATCTTTAGATGGCCCCTTAAGTGAAGAGCCTGCGTAACGGGCTGAATAAATACCAGGAGCTCCTCCTAATGCATCTACTTCTAAGCCTGAGTCATCAGCTAGCGCTGGCATACCTGACATTTGTGCAGCATAGCGGGCTTTGAGAATGGCATTCTCCACAAAACTAAGGCCAGACTCGATCACTTCTTGCGTAATATATTGACCTTGAGGGATCAATTCAATGCCTAGGGGGGCTAAGCATTGGCCAAACTCTTTTAATTTCCCAGCGTTGCCGCTAGCTAATACTACCTGTTTCATTACTTGACCTTATGATTAGCATTGGCTTAATTAGGTGGCGACACATACCCAAAGTATTAGTGCATCCCCTTTACTTGTGGATACCACTGCGTGCCCCATAGTGCTGTCAAAATAAGTACTATCGCCTTCAGTAAGGGCTAAGGGCTCATATTCTTCAGTGTATACCACCACATCACCCTCAAGCACTAGCAATAATTCTTCACCTTCGTGCCTCACCCAGCCGCCAAACTCTTCTAATGTTCTAGCTCGCACACGGCTCTTAAATGGCACCATACGTTTGGAATCTAACTCTGTGGCCAGTAGTTCATGCTCATAGGTCGCCGTTAAGTGTTCACGGCCCTGTTGTTTTTTAGTGACACTTCGACGACCAGATATACGTACTTCTTTTACAGGAGCAAATAATTGAGGCATGTCGATGCCCAAACCTAATGCCAACTTTTGCATCAAATTAAAGGTCGGTGACAATTGATTGTTTTCCATTTTCGACAAAGTCGACTGTGCAACCCCTGTGACTTTACTAGCTTGCTGCAAAGTCATTTTCCGGTCTTGTCGCAACGCTCTTAAACGCTCACCGAAGTTGCCTTGTTGTAGGGCTGGGTTGGGAACAGGAGGCAGTATGCCCGCTTCAGGGCGAAGTGTAGACATCATTTCTCCTTTTATTTAACAATTAGTTACGTTGACCGCAAGACCACCCCTTGAGGTTTCTTTATATTTGTCTTGCATATCAGCACCCGTTTCACGCATAGTTTTAATCACGTCATCTAATGATACCAGATGTTCTCCGTCACCACGCATAGCCATATGAGCTGCGTTAATAGCTTTGATAGAACCCATAGCATTGCGTTCTATACATGGCACTTGCACCAAGCCTGCAATGGGGTCACAGGTAAGCCCCAAATTGTGCTCCATGCCTATCTCTGCGGCATTTTCCACCTGCTCAGGAGTACCGCCTATCACTTCAGCCAAGCCTGCAGCTGCCATTGCACAGGCACTACCTACCTCACCCTGACAACCCACTTCTGCGCCTGAAATAGAGGCATTGAGCTTACATAAAATACCCACTGCAGCTGCAGCCAATACAAAGCTTACAATACCTTTATCGTTGGCTGATGGATAGAAATTGTCGTAGTAATGCAATACTGCGGGGATAATTCCGGCAGCACCATTTGTAGGGGCGGTAACAATGCGGCCACCAGCAGCGTTTTCTTCATTAACTGCCATGGCATATAAGTTAACCCAATCCATCGCTGATAACTGTGGTGTGATGACTTTTATGGAACCTAGGCTACTTAGTTTTTGATACAAATCTGCAGCGCGACGTTTCACATTCAAACCACCTGGCAAGACACCCCCAGTGTGACAACCATTGTGAACACACTCTTTCATCACCTGCCATAAATGTAAGATTTCATTTTTTACCTCTTCTTCTGTGCGCCAAGTCTTTTCATTTTCCATCATCACTTCACTAATACTCAGCCCTGTATTCTTACAATGAACAAGTAACTGTGCTGCTGAGGTAAACGGATAAGGCACTTTAGGCTGGTCATCATCTGCTGGTAATTCGTCTGCTTTGGCAGCTATTTCATCAACAATAAACCCACCACCCACTGAATAATAAGAACACTCAAGCACCACATCACCGTGATCGTTAAAAGCGCTCATCACCATGCCGTTGGGATGATAGGGAAGTGATTCTTCAAGATTAAGAATGATGTCACGGTGCTGAACAAATCCAATTTCGTGCTCACGGTTAAGAGGCAAGCGCTCATTGAGCAAAATTTCATCCAGCATAGGTTGTACTTGTGGAGGATCGATTGTGTCTGGGGCTTCACCCAACAAACCAAGAATAACAGCAATGTCACTGGCATGGCCTTTACCCGTAGCGCCAAGGGAACCAAATAGCTCACCTTTAA
>DKMQ01000107.1:10327-52564 GCA_002470565.1 Oceanospirillaceae bacterium UBA7410
CTAGATGGGCCTATGCCTATTTTTAGCAGGTCAAATACGCTTAAAGTCATGATAGGTGCCTTGGTTTGCGGTTATACCACAAGGTTAATTGGTTAGCCGGTGACTATCAACTAATATGTCCTAAGCAACCTATCTTGGTGCGACATGGAAGTAGCTTTTAAGTTCTAATTCTGACAATACATGTCTTAATTGTGTTGATTTCTTATACCCATACCCATAAACGGGGAAGTGAATAATTTTGTATGCTTGAGTTTATTATACAAACACTGCACTATAAACGACACTCCACATTTTATCCAAACGTGTCTATATGAATTTACCAGCATCGCCAAGCTTTAGCTTGGCAGGGAAAAAAGCCATAGTAACAGGTGCTTCTTCAGGAATTGGAGCCGCTTGTGCGGTCGCCCTTGCTAGAGCGGGAGCTAATGTAACACTAGCAGCTAGACGTATATCTGAGCTAAATGCGATTGTAGATGAACTACATAAAGAAGGCTTACAAGCGAACGCTGTGATTATGGACGTCTCACAAATAGAGCAAACTCAGGAGCTAATTAAGAGCCTTGGCCCATTGGACATACTGGTAAATTCAGCTGGCCTAGCTCGCCATGGTACTGCCATAGAGACTAATATTGACGATTTTGATGCCGTGATGAACCTGAACCTTAAAGGGGCTTATTTTCTTACCCAAGCAGTGGCCAAGGGGCTACTAGAGACCAAGAAAGCTGGCAGTCTAATTAACATTTCTAGTCAAATGGCACAAATTGGAGGCCAAGAACGGGCGGTGTATTGTGCCTCTAAACATGCTGTAGAAGGTTTTACCAAGGCTATGGCGATTGAATGGGGCAAACAAGGCATTCGTGTGAATACGATTTGCCCCACCTTTATTCTCACAGAGCTTACTGCTGCAACCTTTGCCGACAAAGAAAAACGCGCATGGATTGATAGCAAAATCAAACTAGACCGAGTGGGTAAGGTACAAGATATTATGGGCGCAGTCGTCTATCTAGCTAGTGATGCCTCCTCCTTAGTCACAGGTAGTTCATTAATGGTTGACGGTGGCTGGACCGCGGGCTAATTTACAATCCAAAAAATAACAACGCCTTATGAAGGTAAGCTTATCGCAAATGCAGATATTGCGCAGTGCCTTCAAGCAACATCTGCACAGCCATAATAATGAGCACCATTCCCATCAAACGTTCAATGGCAAACAAACCTTTTTCACCCAGTAAACGATAGAGTTTCTTGGAAGCCAGCAAGATAGCTG
This sequence comes from Oceanospirillaceae bacterium UBA7410, assembly GCA_002470565.1. Lineage (GTDB taxonomy): Bacteria > Pseudomonadota > Gammaproteobacteria > Pseudomonadales > Balneatricaceae > Njordibacter. The sequence goes on from DKMQ01000107.1 coordinate 11,592, forward strand.
CTGATACAATCCAAGCCGCTGTTACTGCTAACCATAGCTCCAGCCACTGCCCTTCAGCTGATTTACGCATTAGCATAATCATAGCTAAACTAGATGGTCCTGCCATTAAAGGAATCGCTAGTGGCACAATAAATGGTTCACCCGCTGGTGTTTTCCCTAACAAACCCGCTTCTTGTGGAAACACCATTTTTATAGCAATCAAAAATAATACAATGCCGCCACCAATACGAATAGCTTCTTGAGAAACTTGCAAGAACGACAAAATATAGGGGCCAAGTACCAAAAACATTAACAACACCACGTAGGCTATAAGCAGCTCTCTACGCAACACCAAGCTTCGCCTTTCTTCAGGCACTTGCTTTAATACAGACAAAAATAATGGGATATTTCCCAAAGGATCCATAACTAAAAACAATAAAGTGGCGGCTGCAAAAATATCCATAAAAGTCTCAATAGGGCATAAAAAATTAATCTAAGCGTCGCTGAATAGCAACGGTATGGTTCCAACTGGGGGCAGATTCTACATAAGTGGCCCGACCACGCTCTTGGCGTGGCGTCACGTTAAAATGGGTGCGATATGTGGTGCTAAAGTGACTGGCAGAAGAAAATCCACACGCCATGCCCACCTCGACAATAGATCGGTCTGTGTCTCGTAACATTTGGCGAGCTTTATCTAACCTTAATTGCAAATAAAAGCGTGATGGCACACTATCTAAGTGTTTTTTAAACAAACGTTCTAAGTGTCGCCTAGACAGGCCCACATGATAAGCCAAGTCATCAGGCGATAGTGGTTCTTCAATATTAGTTTCCATCAAAGTAACCGCTTCAATAAGCTTGGGTTGGCTGGAACCAATACGAGCTTTCAACGGGATGCGTTGTTGAGCGTCTTGGGGCCGCATGCGTTCAACTAAAAACCACTCAGACAGCTGCACTGCGACATCCAACCCTTGCTGTTGGGCTAACCATGCAAGTAAAAGGTCTGTGGTTGAGGCCCCGCCCGCACAAGTCATTAGCTGTTCTTCTTGTTCAAAAAGCTGATGAGTCCAAAGGACTTGGGGATGGCTAATACGCAACTTTTCAATCATCGACCAATGGCAACAACTGCGATTATTATTGAGTAAGCCTGCGTTAGCTAGAGGAAATATTCCAGTACCTATGGCTAAGATTTTTACACCCATTCTAGATTGCTGAACCAACCAGCGTTCTAACACGACATCTGTTTCATAAGGTGCGATCAAATTCCCAATAATAAACAGGGTTTCCACTTTCCCACTATCTAAATAATTGGCCACTTTTCCTAACACGCACTCACCACCTACACACATGGGCTGCAGTTTGTATTTAGTGTGCTCCAATACCTGATTAGTATGCAATAACAGCTCAGCAATTTGACCATAATGGCTCAAGCTTGCATGGGGGAGTAAAAGCAGTCCAACAGTGTGAAAATTTTGAGAATTAGACATAAGTCGCAAGGATACACTGTATTATTGAGTTGGGGCACAAAAACGTCATTTTACCAAAAAATGGGTCGCACCGACTCAACTTACCCCCTAGTGCCCAAAGGCAGTTTCTTGAATAATAGACGCTGCAATAACAAGATTCTTATTTTGACTCAAGGAAATACTGAATGCGCACCTTAACGGATAAAAAAAATATCGCCATAGACTTAGTTTGCGATCTCATCCATAAGCGCCAAAAAAAGCCTAACAGTGAACTTATGCAGCAATTTGCGCGCCTGTATTATGCTGAAAGCATTCCAGCAGAGTTATTACAATTTGATACAGACAATTTATATGGCGCAGTAACCAGCTTGTGGGATAGTGTAAAACCACGTCATAACGACCAGGTTAATATTCGTGTATATAACCCTAACCATGAAGAACATCAGTGGTATACCAGCCATACCGTGGTCGATATCGTATGCGATGACAAGGCCTTTTTGGTGTCCTCCATTACTAACGCTTTGATTCATCTAGGCCACACTATTCATATTACCACTCACCCTGTAGTAGCTGTAGAGCGAGATAAAAAAGGCAATATTACTAGTATCTCACCCTTTACGGGCAAAGCCGAAAACGCCAATTTGGAAGCGGTGATGCGGTTTGAAATTGATCAGCAAAATGAGCCTAGCGTGGTTACACAGATTATTACAACCCTCACTCAAATAATCAGTGATGTACGTTTAGTGGTGGATGATTGGGTGCCTATGCGCAGTAAATTAGTGTCTATTATTGACACCTTGGAGTCACAAAATTTACCCATTGCACCGCAAGACCTAGAAGAAAATATTGCCTTTTTACGCTGGGTATCAAACAACCACTTCACCTTTATTGGTTATCGTTCTTATGGGCTTAAAAAAGACCCTATAACTGGCTTATGCGAACTTAAACCAAAAAAAGGTACAGGTTTGGGTAGTTTTCGAGATGACAATTGTACGCCTGATAGCCTTTTGCCCAGCACCTTATCGTTACAACATTCAGAGCTAGCCATGCGCAGCGACATGCTGGTAATGACCAAGTCGACCAGCCGCTCTACGGTGCATCGCCCTGTTAACTTTGATTACCTTGGACTCAAACGTTTTGATGAGCAAGGCAATGTGATTGGTGAAGAGCGGTTCTTTGGTTTATATTCTTCTGCCGCTTACACCGCACGTATAGATGAGATTCCATTACTTCGACGCAAAGCCCAAGATCTGCGTGATCGTATTGAACAACTACCCAATAGCCACAAAGGCAAAGCTTTACAGCACATACTCAACAGCTACCCCCGCGATGAGATGTTGCAAGCCAGTGTAGATGAGCTCTACCCTATCATTCGCGGCATATTGCAAACCCAAGAACGTCATCATTTGCGCCTTTTCTTGCGTCTGGACACCTTTGGTCGCTTTGCTACGGCCTTGGTTTACGTGCCAAGAGAGCGGTTTAATACAGCCCTTCGTATAAAAATGCAAAAAATTCTCATGAGTGAGTTTGACGGCACCAGCGTTGAGTTTAACGTGATGTTTTCTGAGCAATCCTTAGCTCGGGTTCAGCTAACAGTGCATGGCCATGACATTCACAACACAGACTTTGACATTAACGACATTGAACAACAAATGCGTGATGCCATGCTGTCTTGGAGTGATCACTTACATCACGCTTTGAACAGTAAACAAGGTGAAGCCAAAGGCAACCAACTGTTTAAACAATATGGCCAGGCGTTTCCCTTGGCGTATCAAGAAAACTTTTCTGCGCAAGTGGCAGTTATGGACCTGCTACGCTTGCAGAAAATTAGTCATGAAAAACCCTTATCAACCTACTTATATCGCTCATTACGCAACGTCGATAAAAGCTTAAGCTTCAAAGTGTTTGGCCATGGCCAAGCAAAAGCTTTATCAGACGTGCTACCTATTTTGGAGCGCATGGGGGTAAAAGTAATCAATGCCCACCCCTATACGATTGAATCAGAGTCGGGGTTGGATCAGTGGATTATTGATTTTGTGATTGAGATTGACCATCAAGTAGACCTTGATGCCGCCAATGTGAAAGAGCACTTCCAAGAAGCCTTTAGCCAGATTTATACAGGACGTGTGGCTAACGATCGTTTCAATAGCCTTATATTGACCGCCCAACTCACTTGGCAACAAACCGTACTAATTCGGGCTATCAGTCGCTACTTACTGCAGATACAGGTGCCCTTTAGTCAAACCTATATGCAGAAAACTTTGGTGAGCAATGCCAGCATTACTCATACCTTAGTGCGCTTATTTGAAGCTAGATTCGACCCTGAAAATAGGCCATCAAATGGCCTTATTGATTCACTACAAGAAGACATCAGTTTAGCCTTAGAAAGGGTGAGCAACCTTGACGAAGACCGAATAGTGAAGTATTTCTTGGCCACTATTATGGCCATGTTACGCACCAACTACTATCAAACTGACGGCAGTGGTGAACGCCATGAATACCTATCATGTAAGCTAGACCCTAGCCTTATTCCTGGGGTGCCTTTACCTTTACCTAAGTATGAAATTTTCATCTACTCCACCTGGGTAGAAGGTGTTCATTTGCGGGGCGGCAAGGTCGCGCGAGGCGGTTTACGCTGGTCTGATCGCCGGGAAGATTACCGCACAGAAGTGTTGGGCTTGGTAAAAGCTCAAATGGTAAAAAATGCCGTTATTGTGCCTGTGGGTGCTAAAGGTGGATTTGTATGTAAGCAATTACCCACCACAAAAGACCGAGAAGTAATGATGGCAGAAGTAATCCGCAGCTACTCTACCTTTATTCAAGCCCTGCTTGATATCACCGATAATATAGTCGAAAAGCAGGTCATTGCTCCTAAACAAGTGGTGCGTTATGACGATGACGACCCATACCTAGTTGTAGCAGCCGATAAAGGCACCGCAACATTTTCTGACCTTGCTAACTCGATTTCAGAACAAAATAGCTTTTGGCTAGGCGATGCTTTTGCTTCTGGCGGCGCCAATGGTTATGACCATAAAAAAATGGGCATAACCGCCCGTGGTGCATGGGAATCTGTTAAACGTTTATTTGCCGAACAAGGCCGAGACTGCCAAACCCAAAACTTCACGGTGGTGGGTGTAGGCGACATGGCAGGCGATGTGTTTGGCAACGGCATGCTTTTATCTGAGAATATCTGTTTACAAGCTGCATTTAACCACCTGCATATTTTTATAGACCCCACACCTGATGCCGCTAAAACATTTGCTGAACGTCAACGATTGTTTGTATTGCCTCGCTCCAGCTGGAGCGATTATGACACCAAGCTTATTTCTAAAGGTGGCGGTATTTTTGATCGTTCGGCAAAGTCCATCAAACTTAGTCCGCAAATGCAGAGCATGCTCAGCACCGATGCTACACAAATGGCACCTAATGAGTTGATCCATGCCTTACTAAAAATGCCCGTGGACCTATTTTGGAATGGTGGCATTGGCACTTATGTCAAGGCGAGTAACGAAAGCCATAGCGACATTGGCGATCCTGCCAATGACAACCTGCGAGTGAATGGCAATCAACTAGGCGCTAAAGTGATTGGCGAAGGTGGTAATTTAGGCTGCTCTCAACATGGGCGTATTGAATTTGCCCAAGCCGGTGGATTTATCAACACCGATGCCATCGATAACTCTGCTGGTGTGGACAGCTCTGACCATGAAGTTAACATTAAAATACTACTAAGCCAGTTAGTTGATGCAGGCGACATGACCCTAAAACAACGCAATACTTTGCTTGCGAGTATGACCGATGAAGTGGGTGATTTAGTACTCAACCACAATTACCATCAAACCTTAGTATTAAGTATCGCCCAGGGTCAGGCCAGCGCAAGCTTAAGTGATCATAAACGCCTTATACATAGCCTAGAAAAGCAAGGCCGTTTGAACCGTACCTTAGAAGGCTTGCCTGATGATGCCCGCATCGACGAACTTGCTAAAGCCCAAGACGGCTTAACTCGCCCTGAAATATCGGTGTTATTGGCTTATAGTAAAATGCGTTGGTTTGACCAGCTAATGGATGCTGACATTGGCAATGATAGCTATTTAGCTCACAGCCTAGAGGATTATTTTCCAAAGGTGCTTAGCCAAAAATATGCTCCAGCTATTGCAACCCACCCACTGCGCAGTGAAATTATTGCAACCCATGTTACCAACCAAATTGGCAACCGCATGGGCGCCACTTTTGGTGACTATTTACAAGAAGACATGGGCGCCCAAGCAGGCGATATCGCACGCGCATTTACTGCTGCATGCGACATTATAGATGCCAAGAGTCTTTGGAGTGAGCTGGATAGAGTGACATTAATATTAGACTACAAACAGTCTATGGCACTGCATACAAACGTTCAGTATTTATTAGAAGATCTTACGTTATGGTTATTAAGCACCCACCAAGGTGAGCCTATTCAAACCATGGTAGACCTTTATAAAGAGCCTATGGCCATTTATTACGCGGCCCTAGGCGATTTATTACCGCAAGCAGTATCTCAGCGCATCGACACTAACGCAGATGAACTCAGTGCAAACGGTATGGAATCAAACACTAGTAGGCGCTTAAGCCTGTTAGATTTTTTATACCATGGCCTAGACGTGGTGCAAGTGGCCAACCAGTGTGGCACACAAGTAATAGCTACCGCTCAAACATGGTATGGGTTATACGAACGTTTTGAAGGCGATTGGCTAAACCAAGCTATTGCCAATTTGCCAAGCCAAGATCCATGGCAGCGCAAAGCAAAGGTTAGCCTTAAACAAGAGTTTGAAGACAGCTTAGCTAAGCTCACCCAAGCAGTAATTTCTAGCGATCAAAACCCAGCATGGGAATTGCGCAATAAAGATAAGATTGAACGCTGTTTAAGTGTGTTTGGAGAGCTACAAAGTAATACCGACATCAATTTGGCTATGCTGTCTGTTGCGGTGAGAGAAATCGCTAAGCTTAAAGCCAGCTAAGAGCCATGAGCGTTATTGAAAACATTATTAAACATTACAGAACTTAGGACTTTTTATGACTAATACCCCCGTAACACGCGCCCTGTTTGATGAAGTAATGGTGCCTAACTATGCGCCAGCCCCGGTAATACCTGTGCGAGGAAAAGGCTCACGTATTTGGGACCAAAGTGATAATGAATACATCGATTTTGCCGGTGGCATTGCAGTAACTAGTGTCGGCCATAGTCACCCTAAGCTTGTAGCCACCTTAAAGGAACAAGGCGAGAAGCTATGGCACATTTCCAACGTAATGACCAACGAGCCGGCTTTGCGCTTGGCCAAAAAACTTACAGATGCTACTTTTGCGCAAAAAGTATACTTTGCAAACTCTGGCGCTGAGGCCAACGAAGCTGCGTTTAAATTGGCGCGCCGCTTTGCTGTAGATCATTTTGGTGAAGAGAAAAACGAAATCATTGCCTTTGAGCAAGGTTTCCACGGACGCACTTTATTTACTGTGAGTGTAGGTGGGCAGCCTAAATACAGCCAAGGCTTTGGCCCAGCTTTAGAAGGCATTACCCACTTACCGTACAACGATATTAAAGCTTTAGAAGCAGCAGTTTCTAGCAAAACATGTGCCATTATTATGGAGCCACTGCAAGGCGAAGGCGGCATTATTGATGCAGATCCGGCGTTCATAAAACGCGCCCGTGAGTTGTGTGATCAGCATAACGCATTATTAGTTTTGGACGAGGTGCAAACTGGCGCTGGGCGTTTAGGCACTTTATATGGGTATCAACAAACAGACGTCATTCCCGACATCCTAACCACAGCTAAAGGTTTGGGTAATGGGTTTCCTGTGGCTGCCATGCTCACCACTGACAAAGTAGCCACAAGCCTAGCCATTGGCACCCACGGCAGCACTTACGGTGGTAACCCATTGGCTTGCTCCATTGCTGAAGCAGTCATCGACATTGTTAATACTCCTGAAGTGTTGGCTGGTGTCAACGCCAAGAGTAAGCGTTTCAAAGCTGGGCTTGAAGCCATTAATATGCGTTTACCTTTTTGTAACGAAGTACGAGGTAAAGGCTTATTGTTGGGCTGCGCACTTAATAGTGAATACCAAGGTCGAGCGGGTGAGTTTTTAAAAGCGGCCCAAGCCAAAGGCTTGTTGGTATTGGTTGCTGGGCCAAACGTAATCCGAATGGCACCGTCTCTATTAATACCCGAGGCTGATATTGATGCAGGCTTGGCTATTTTAGAAGCCGCCATTAGTGACATCATTAACGCCACATAATAGAAAAGCACCGAGAAAACCATGACTGACTTTACTGTGAACAATACATTGGAAGCACAAACCTTAGAATGGATTGCCACACAGCAAAGCGTTATGGTGCAAAACTTGTGGACCTTGGCCAGCATTAACTCGGGCAGCTATAATGTAGAAGGTGTCAACAAAGTAGCTGACACTTTAGCTTTATGGAGCAAAGTACTAGACTGTGAATTAGAATACATTCCCATGCCTCCCCATGAAGTGGTGGATGATTTTGGTAATCGAAATCAAAAACCCTTAGGTCAAGCCTTACGCCTATTTAAGCGCCCACAAGCACCCACACAGGTTTTTTTATGCGCACATATGGACACAGTTTTCCCAATTGACCATCCATTCCAGACCATCACACAGCTAGATGAGGACACAATCAATGGCCCTGGGGTGGCCGATCTTAAAGGCGGCATTGTAGTAATGCTTAAAGCCCTAGAGGCCTTTGAGCGTAGCTCACTACAAGAAAAATTGGGCTGGGAGATTTTATTTAATCCTGATGAGGAAATAGGCTCACCAAGCTCTAGCGCCTTGTTTGGTAACATTGCAAAACGCCATCACTTGGGTTTAATTTACGAACCCTCCTTTGCAGATGGCAACCTAGCAGGAGCTCGCAAAGGCAGTGGTAATTTTGCGGTGGTTACCAAAGGCAAGGCAGCTCATGCCGGCAGAGAACATCACATTGGCCGCAACGCCCTGCGCGTTATGGCCGATTTTACCAGCGCCTTAGATGACCTTAATGGCCAACAACAAGGTATCACCATCAACCCAGGCTTTATACAAGGCGGAGGGGCTGTAAATATAGTACCTGACACCTGCACCATGCGCTTTAATATCCGTATTGAACATAGTAAGCAACAAGCTTGGTGTGAAGCACAAATAGCCATCATTTTAGCCACTATTAATGCCAAAGATGGCATTACTATAGAGCTACATGGCGGTTTTGGCCGTGCGCCCAAAGTACTAAGCCCTGCTAATGAAACCCTGTGTAAACTGGTGCAGTCTTGTGGTGAGAGCTTAGGCTTAGCCCTTGAGTTTTTACCCACTGGAGGCTGCTGTGATGGCAATAATTTGGCCGCTGCAGGCCTACCCAACATTGATACCTTGGGCGTGCAGGGTGGTAAAATACACAGTAGCGATGAATACATGGTGTTATCAAGCCTCACCACTCGCTCACAATTAAGTGCTTTAATCTTATTACGCCTAGCCCAAAGCAACGACTTAGCTTGGCTTAAGCGAGAAGGTATGGAGTCTATGCCATGTTAATCGTAAGACCGATCAAAAAAGATGACACCAAAACCTTTAATAACTTTGCGGCAGCGGCGGGCGTAGGCCACACCAACCTGCCTAACAACCCTGTCCAGCTTGCGCAAAAAATAAACCACAGTGAGCTGTCGTTTGCAGCAAGTGTAGATCACGCCGGTGAAGAGGGTTATACCTTTGTAATGGAAGACACCCTTACCCACCAATTGGTAGGCACCTGCACCGCTGATGCCACCGTGGGTTTGAGTGAGCCTTACTATACCTACCGCATAGATCAGGTGACTCACAGCTCTAGTGATTTAGCAATTAACAACCGTGTACCGGCTTTGCACATGTCCCATGATTACACTGGTGCTTCACGCCTAAGCTCGTTTTATATAGAGCCAGATTACCGTTGCGATTTTTACGACCAACTTCTTTCCAAATCTCGCTTACTATTTATGACTTGTTTTCCAGAGCGCTTTTCAGCGACTACTATTGCCGAAATAAAAGGTGTGATCGACGAAAATGGCATTTCCCCTTTTTGGGAAGGTGTAGGTCGACATTTTTTTACTATGGACTTTGCCAAAGCAGATTTGCTAACCACCTCTAGCAACAAGCATTTTATCACCAACCTTATGCCACGTTACCCGCTGTATGTGCCTTTGTTAAATCAGCAAGCACAAGACGTGATAGGCCAGCACCATGATGATGCCGAAGACATTGTAAATATTTTAGAACACGAAGGCATACACCTAGAAGGCCATGTGGATATTTTTGATGCGGGGCCTATATTGGAAGCACGAACTCGGCTTATTCGTACCATACGCCACGCAGAACAAACCCAAGCAGTAATGGGTGATGAAGTAGTGCAAGGTAAGCGCGTGTTGGTGTGCAACAATAGCTGTGTTGATTTTCGTTGCATTTTGGCTCGTAAACAAAGTGACGCTTTGGTGCTTAGCAAGGCCCAACTGGAGGGTTTACAGGTAGCCGCTGGCAACACCCTCACCTATTGCCACCTATAAAAATTTGATTGCCTTTATAAAACCCTAGTCAAAAAAGTCTCTATGGCTAAATCCAGAAGTGTAAATGCTAAAGAATATGCATACCTATACCTATACTATTGCTACATAAGATAGTGTACATAGACCTTCTGGAACAGACCTATGATGATAATCCGCCCTTTAATGGCCAGCGATGCCGATGCTTTGCTCAATTTGGCTTATAAAGCAGGAGTAGGCTTTACTTCGTTGCCTGCAGATCCTAATCATATTGCTGGCAAAATTACAGCGTCACTGTCAGCCTTTAATAGTGAGGTAGATTTTACTACTGAGCAAAGCTATGTGTTTGTTATGGAAGACACCCACACCAATACAGTGGTGGGTATTTGTGGCATTGAATCCTCTATTGGTTTATCTAGCCCTTGGTATAGTTACCGCATTGGTACTTTAGTGCATTCTAGCCGCGAGCTTAAGGTACACAATTCTTTTCCCACTTTGTATTTAAGTAATGATCAAACCGCATGCGCAGAAGTGTGTACATTGTTTTTAGACCCCGACTACCGCCATAGTAAAAATGGTCAATTGCTATCCAAGAGCCGATTCCTTTTCTTGGCTCAATTTGCACATCGTTTTGAAGCTAAAATTATTGCTGAAATGCGTGGTGTGTCCGATGAAAATGGGCAATCTCCTTTTTGGGATGGATTAGGTGCTCACTTTTTTGATATGCCATTTGCTGATGCAGATCACTTAACAGGGCTAGGCAAAAAAGAGTTTATTGCGCAGTTAATGCCAAGACATCCTTTGTACATTAATTTATTGCCAAAAGCCGCCCGTGACGTAATAGGCGAAGTGCATGGCAACACCTTGCCTGCGCGAAAAATGTTAGAAGATGAAGGGTTTCGGTATCAAGGGTATGTAGACATTTTTGATGCTGGACCTACCTTAGAAACACAAGTAAACGATATTCGAGCGGTAAGAGAGAGTAAAAATTATCTTGTAAAAATAGAAGACCATATACCTATCGGTACAGTTCCTTACCTTATTAGTAATACTCTTTTGGATGGTTATCGGTGCACTATGGTTTATATCAAGGTACCTGAGTCTGGCCCACTGTGCATTAGCAGTGAATTAGCCAGCAATCTACACGTCACTGCCTTAGACACCGTTAGGTTAGTGCCTTTATTTTCTCAACACACCTCAGCATAAGGAATAGTGATGACACACTTAATTAATAACCAGTGGTTAGCAGGCAATGGTCCCTCCTTTTGTTCTATTAACCCTGCCAATAACGATGTGCTGTGGCAAGGCCAAGGGGCTAATAGCCAGCAAGTGGATGACGCTATTATGGCTGCTCGCAAGGCTTTTCCTGCTTGGGCTGTAACACCCTATGAAACACGCCTACACATGGTCAAAGCCTTTCAAGCGCAATTGAAAGAAAAGGCCGAGCTCATAGCCGCAGCTATCGCGCAAGAAACAGGTAAACCCTTATGGGAAACACGCACTGAAGCAGGTGCTATGGTGGGTAAAATCGACTTATCTGCCCAAGCCTACGAGCAACGAACAGGTGTTGTGAGTAAGCCCTCACCCCCTGGCACTCAAGCATGGTTGCGCCACCGCCCCCATGGCGTAGTAGCTGTATTTGGCCCCTACAATTTTCCAGGTCATTTACCCAATGGGCACATTGTGCCCGCCCTTTTGGCAGGTAATACAGTGGTATTTAAACCCAGCGAGCAAACACCAATGGTAGCAGAGCTTACAGTGCAATGTTGGTTGGATGCGGGGCTTCCTGCAGGGGTACTTAACCTAGTGCAAGGCGCTCGTGACACAGGCATTGCATTGGCCAACCACAAGGGTATTGATGGTTTATTTTTCACAGGAAGCTCTAGCACGGGGATGTTATTGCATGAGCAATACGCCGGTCGCCCTGACAAAATTTTGGCGTTAGAGATGGGTGGTAATAATCCTCTTATTGTAAGCCAAGTGAGCGATCCACGCGCTGCAGTGCATGAAATTATTCAATCTGCTTATATTTCTGCTGGCCAACGCTGCACCTGTGCCCGTCGTTTGTATGTGCCTAAGGGTAAGCAAGGTGATCAGTTAGTCGATCTTTTGGTGAGCGCTATTGGTAAAATTAGAGTAGGTTTGTATGACGATGAGCCTGCGCCATTTATGGGCAGCGTTATTTCATCTGCAGCAGCCCAGCAATTGTTGAGCGCACAGCAAAGGTTAATCAACAAAGGTGCTAAGGCTTTGGTGGAGATGACTTTGCTGGTGCAAAATACTGGGCTACTAAGCCCAGCCTTGTTAGATGTAACCCACGTGACTGCCTTACCCGATGAAGAGTATTTTGGCCCATTACTTACCCTAGTGCGCTATGACGATTTTGACCAAGCCATTTCTATGGCAAACGATACAAGCTTTGGTTTATCTGCAGGCTTGTTAAGTGATTCTCGTAAAGAATACGATTATTTTTTACCTCGTATTCGTGCGGGTATCGTCAACTGGAATAAACAGATTACAGGCGCAAGTGGTGCCTCTCCATTTGGCGGTGTGGGAGCCAGTGGTAACCACCGTGCCAGTGCTTTTTATGCGGCTGATTATTGTGCTTATCCTGTGGCGTCTATCGAAGCAGATACCCTCACTATGCCAGCACAATTAAGCCCAGGCCTAGATCTATAAGGAGTCAAAATGAACGCATCTATACCCACTTGCGAAGCAAATTTTGATGGCCTAGTAGGGCCCACCCATAACTACGGTGGATTGTCTCATGGCAATGTGGCCTCCCAGAGTAATTTCGCACGCTCATCCAACCCTAAACAAGCCGCCCAACAAGGCCTGCAAAAGATGAAAGCTCTGCACGACATGGGCATGGCACAAGGGGTGCTAGCGCCGCATTCTCGTCCAGATTTACATACTTTACGACGCCTTGGATTTACTGGCACTGATAGCCAAGTGATTCAACACGCAGCAAAAGTAAGTCCTGCAATACTAGCCTCTTGTTATTCTGCCTCTAGCATGTGGTCAGCCAATGCTGCCACAGTGTCCCCCAGTGCTGACTGTATGGATGGTCGTTTGCATTTTACCCCAGCAAACCTAGTGAATCGTTTTCACCGCTCTATTGAGCACGACACTACGGGGCGCATTTTACAAGCCACCTTTAACGATGAAAATGTGTTTGCTCACCACAAAGCACTACCTTCTTCTGACCATTTTGGTGACGAAGGTGCAGCCAACCACACCCGTTTTTGCCAAGATTATGGCAAGCCTGGAGTAGAATTTTTTGTTTATGGCCAGCAATCCTTCAATGCCCAAGCGCCAAAGCCTGCTAAGTACCCTGCACGGCAAAGCTTAGAAGCCTCTGAAGCCGTAGCACGTTTACATGGCTTAAAAGATCAACACACAGTGTTTGCTCAGCAAAACCCAAAGGTGATCGACGCGGGTGTATTTCACAATGATGTGATCGCTGTAGGCAATGGTAATGTGTCTTTTTACCACCAACAGGCCTTTCTCAATACTCACCAAGTTAACCACAGCTTGCAAAAAGCAATGCGAAGCCTTGGCCATGACCCAGTGCAGTTTATTGAAGTGCCCACTGCCAAAGTATCTCTTGAAGATGCCGTTAATAGCTACTTATTTAACAGTCAATTATTAAATCTTCCACACCTAAAAAGTGGAAAAATGGGCCTTATTGTGCCTCAAGAGTGTCGTCAAAATGGCCCTGTAAGCGCCTATTTAGATGAGCTTGTTGCTGGTGACAACGCCATAGAAGAAGTGCTTGCATTTGATCTTAAACAAAGTATGAGCAATGGCGGTGGCCCTGCTTGTTTGCGCCTTCGCGTGGTGCTTAATGTGACTGAGCTGGCGGCAGTGAACCCTGCGTGTATGATGAATCAAAGCTTGTTTGATCGTTTAATGGCTTGGACAGAAACGCATTACCGAGAATCTTTGTGTGAGCAAGACCTAGCAGATCCACAGCTGCTAATAGAGAGTCATAGTGCACTAGATGAATTAACCCAAATATTGTGTTTAGGCAGCGTTTACCCCTTTCAACATTGATTGTAGGCAAGTAGGCAAGCTGGTTAGCAGCTAATCAGCCCATAAAACACTTGGCCTGCTTTTTTACTACGGTATAACGTCCAGCCTGCTGGCAACTCTAGCTCTGAAAGCGCTGTGGCTTGCTCTACATAGATCAAGGCCTTGGGAGCTAAACATTGAGCTTCAAATAAGGCTGTGAGAGTGTCTTGCATAAGCGCTAGGGCAAAGGGCGGGTCTAGCAGCACTAGATTATAGGGTTTGGCCTGTCCTATTGCTTGTGAGTTATTTTTATAACGTCTGAGCCAATCAAAACTACTCATTTGCTCTACTTTTGCAATTTGATCTTGTTCGATAGGCAGTTTTTTTAAGTTGTTATTGAGTGCACTGGAAGCCACGTTAGATAGTTCCACAAAATCAACCTGCTTAGCGCCACGAGACAACGCTTCCAAACCAAGAGCTCCAGTGCCTGCATATAAATCTAAACACCTTGCACCAGAAATGCCATCAGCCACCCAGTTAAATAGCGTTTCTCTCACCCTATCTTGAGTAGGTCGAAGGCCAGACACTGTAGCAAAAGGGATTTTTCGCCCTCTCCATTGCCCAGCAATAATGCGCAAGCTTTGACGGCCTGCCTGGCCAATTGGCACCACTTTACTTGAGGCAACACCAAAGGCATGTGGCTTAGCAGAAGAGCGATTAGATTTTGAAACAGGTTTACGGGCCATACAGGTGCCTAAGGGTCATTTTTTTGAATCAGTCAGGGTCTCTATTCTAAGGCAATCGCTACATAAAAGAAGCATACATAAGTAAAAGCTATGCTAAAATTTAACTTATTAGTTTGCATACACCGAGACACACCAAACACTATGGCCCTGTTCAACTTATTTGGTAAAAACAAAAAACCTGCACCAGAAGAAGCAGCGCCTCTAGTGAAGCCAGAAAATGCCCCCTTACAAGATGCGCTAGCATATGAAGAAGCTAGCGCACCAGCCACTATTTTAGAAGAGCAAGCCCGAATTGTTGTCGAAATCAAGCCAGAGGGTTTACCTAAAAAAAGCTTTTTTGGACGTATTAAAAGTGGTCTCAGTCGCACTCGTAATAATTTAGGCGATGGCCTGGCCCATTTGTTTTTAGGTGCGAAACAGATCGATGATGACCTATTTGAAGAAATTGAGACCCAATTATTGGTCGCTGATGTTGGCATAGAAGCAACCACTAGCTTACTTAAAAAGCTTAGCGAAGGGGTGGCGCGTAAAGACCTACAAGACCCCCAAGCCCTTTATAGTGCATTAAAGAATGAACTTGGGGCATTGTTACAAAGTAGCCAAGCACCCCTAGAAATCCCACAACAAGACACTCCCTTCGTTATTCTTATGGTGGGCGTTAATGGCGCAGGCAAAACCACTACCATAGGTAAGTTAAGTAAGCGCTTCCAAAGCCAAGGTAAGTCTGTATTACTGGCCGCCGGTGACACGTTTCGTGCAGCAGCTGTTGAACAGTTGCAAGAATGGGGTAAGCGTAACGAAGTGCCTGTGGTGGCGCAGCACACGGGGGCAGATAGTGCTTCTGTCATTTTTGATGCCGTACAATCCGCAAAAGCCAAAGGCATTGATGTAGTGATTGCTGATACCGCTGGACGCTTGCAAAATAAGTCACACCTTATGGACGAATTAAGTAAAATTGTGCGCGTGATGCAAAAAATTGATGTTAATGCACCCCATGAAGTCATGTTAGTGCTTGATGCGGCTACTGGCCAAAATGCTTTAAGCCAAGCTAGCTTGTTTGGTGCTGCTGTTGGCGTGACAGGGATCACCCTCACCAAACTTGATGGAACAGCTAAGGGTGGTGTTATTTTTGCCATGGCGCAGCAGCTAAAACTACCCATTCGTTTTATTGGAGTAGGCGAACAGGCTGAGGACTTGCGTCCGTTTGAAGCTAAGGAATTTATTGATGCGCTCTTTAGTGAGGCTAATCTAAGCGACGATAATAGCAAAGAAAGTGACTCATGATTAGTTTCGAGCAGGTCAGCAAAAAATATCATGAAAAAACCGCCTTAGTAAATGCAAACTTCCATTTACAACGTGGTGCTATGGCTTTTTTAACAGGCCATTCAGGAGCAGGAAAAAGTACATTATTAAAGTTAATAATGCTTATGGAACGCCCAACTAGCGGTAAAGTCATTGTAGATCGACAAGATTTGAGCCAACTTAGTCGCGCACAAGTGCCAGCTCATCGTAGAAAAATTGGCCTAGTGTTTCAGAATCACCAGCTATTAATGGATTACTCTGTATTTGATAACGTGGCCCTGCCTCTTAAAATTAGCGGCTACAATGAACGTGATTCTGGACGACGCGTAAGAGCCGCACTTGATAAAGTGGGCTTACTCGATAAAGAAAGGCTATCACCCCAAACTCTTTCTACCGGAGAACAACAGCGCGTTGGCATAGCACGCGCTATTGTTAACAAACCCAAACTTATATTGGCTGACGAACCTACAGGTAACTTAGATCCTGATTTATCAGCTGAAATAATGCGTTTATTTCAGCAGTTTAATCAAGTTGGTGTCAGCATACTTATTGCAAGTCATGATTTAGAGCTTATTCAACGTTTACCACATCCAGTTATTGCGCTTAACCAAGGCCGAATAAGTGGGTCTGCTTCGTTGATGGGACATTAATAATGGCATTTTTTAACAAACCACCTACCCACAACGCTAGTCGCACACAACCGGAAAGCGCAAGTAAACGTTTACTTAGAGAGCACAAAGAAGTGCTCGTTAGTAGCTGGGAACGTTTGTGGAGAACACCTCTATCAAATTTATTAACCTGGCTCACAGTCGCCATAGCATTGGCACTGCCCGCAGCGTTAATGTTGCTTTTAAGTCAAGCTTCACACCTAGGCCAACAGGTAAACCAAAGTAGCCACATCAGTGTGTTTTTGTCTCTTAATACCACTGATGAGCAAGGACAACTCATTAGTAGAGAGTTAGCTACAAGGCCAGATATTGCTAAAGTGAGCTACCTTTCTGCTGCGCAGGCTTTAATCGAGTTTAAATCCAGTAGTGGACTTGAGGATATATTATCTAGCCTTACAGAAAACCCCTTACCTGCCACTATACTTATAGAGCCTACAAATGCATCTTTAAGTCCACATGCCCTAAAAAAGATGACACAAGAATTACGCCTGCAAGATAATATTGATCAGGTATTAGTTGATATGGCATGGTTGGACCGCCTGCAATCACTATTACTGACAAGCCAGCGTTTTACTTACAGCTTAGCCTTATTACTAGCACTTGGTGTTTTACTTGTGGTGGGCAATACTGTGCGCTTGCACATAGAAAGCCGCAGGGAGGAGATTTTGGTGATTAAGTTAGTGGGTGGTACTGACGCCTATCTGCGCCGTCCGTTTCTCTACGCGGGGTTTTGGACGGGTCTATTTTCAGCCTTAATTGCTTGGATCATACTTCAATTGGGTGTTATTTATTTACATCAGCCTCTGCTTTCACTGGCACAAAGCTACCAAAGTGATTGGCAGTTACAGGGTTTAAATTGGATGGGAAGCCTTAGCCTTATCGCGACAAGCTGCAGCTTATCAGTGTTGGGTGCCGGGCTGGCTGTAAGGCGACAATTAAATCTAATTGAGCCTAAGTGAAGCCTAAAGCATAGTTTACAGAGCTTTACAGCTAAAAAAATGGCCTGGCCATTGCACTCTGGCAATTTGAACCCTAAAATAGTTATCATAGTTTTATCGGTTTTAGTCAAAAAGTATTTGTAATCGTCATTTTTGAACATAAACCACATGTAATTACGGCAGTAATCCAGAAAAATGGCTAAAAAACAAAATCCATATTTAAGTGATACCTAAGACCGAACCAAAGACAACGGAGATATATATGACTAAATCATTGTCAGCCATCGATGCATTGGCACCAGGTCAAAGCCATGAAGCTTATCTACAAACGATTAGCACCATCCCAATACTCACGGTTGAGCAAGAACGTGCATTAGCCGAGCGCCTATATTATGAAAATGATTTAGATGCTGCCCGCCAACTGGTTATGTCTCACCTTCGCTTTGTTGCTCATATCGCTAAAAGCTATTCTGGTTATGGTTTACCTATTGCTGATTTAGTGCAAGAAGGTAATGCTGGATTGATGAAAGCTGTGAAACGCTACAACCCAGAAGTGGGCGTACGTTTAGTTTCTTTTGCTGTACATTGGATTAAGGCTGAAATGCACGAGTACATTTTACGTAACTGGCGCATTGTGAAAGTAGCCACTACCAAAAGCCAACGTAAGTTATTCTTCAACTTACGCAGCTCTAAAAAGAAGCTAGCTTGGTTAACCCATGACGAAGTGCAGTCTATGGCTGCCGATCTAGGTGTTGATGCTAAGGTAGTTATGCAAATGGAAGGTCGTATGTCTGCCCATGACACCCCATTTGATGCGCCAGAGGGCGAGGACGACAGTGCATACCAAGCCCCTGCCTATTATCTTGAAGATCATTCAGGCGATCCTGCTAGACAATTGGAGGCAAGTGATTGGGAAGAAGACTCTAATACTCGCTTGGCAACTGCAATGGGCGATTTAGACCCGCGCAGCCGTGATATTTTGCAACAGCGCTGGCTTAGTAATTCAAAGGCTACATTGCACAATTTAGCTGATCAGTATGAAGTATCTGCGGAGCGGATTCGTCAACTAGAAAAGAACGCTATGAAAAAACTCAAAGCTGCAATGAGTGTGGGTATGGAAAATAATGGTGAAGGTGCTTACGCTTTTTAACCAAAGCTTAAGCAATACAGCAATTTTAAAACCCACCTTGAGTGGGTTTTTCTATTTTAAGGTAACCAAAATTCACCTAAATGTTGCCATATATTAGCAATAATAATGGGCTGTGCCGACAATGTAGGATGCAATCCATCTGCCTGCATTAACTCACTGTTACCTGCAACGTTTTCCAATAAGAAAGGGACTAGAGCAGTGTTGTACTTCTTTGCAAGTGTTGCATACTGAGCAAAAAATGGACTGGTATAACGTGCCCCATAATTGGGAGGTAACTGAATCCCAAGCACCGCAACTTTAGCGCCCGAGGCTTGAATCTGTTCAATCATGGCGGATAAATTGGCTGTGATATTTACTATAGGATAACCCCGCAGGCCATCGTTTGCCCCTAGCTCCAACAAAACCCACCTAGGCTCAAATTTTTCTAGTAAAGCAGGTAAGCGCCTCACACCACCTTGTGTCGTTTCACCACTGACACTGGCATTAATGACTTGCCACGTTTCCTTTGAGCTACTCTCATGTAACTTGCCTTGTAAAAGTGTTGGCCAGGCTTGCTCTAAAGACATCCCATAGCCTGCACTTAAACTGTCTCCCATCACCAACAGTGTGTTATCTTTAGCCCAAGCTACAGGCACCCACAATGAAGCTGCTGCACTAGCCATGCACATAAAATAAAATGTAAATAATTTGAAAAATTGTCTCATGCCCGTTCCTTAGTGACTCGCCAGACGCCATAATACACGCCCGCTAGATAAATGAGTTGCCCTTATTATGTCCCTTTCCACACCTTTTTTGGCTGCCCGCAATGTTAGTCAAATTGTAGCCAATCCGCAAACCACTCAAGCTAACGATTTACATATACTGCAGGATGTAAATTTTACCATAGAAGCTGGAGAGTCTGTGGCTATAGTGGGTGCATCTGGCTCGGGAAAAACTACTTTACTGGGTATGATGGCAGGTTTAGACAGCCCTAGTCATGGTGAAATATTTTTAGCTCATAAAGATCTAACCCAACTAGATGAGGAGGCTCGAGCTGATCTTCGAAAGCACAACGTATCCTTTATATTTCAAAGTTTCCAGTTGCTACCTAGCCTTACCGCTTTAGAGAACATCATGTTGCCACTAGAAGTAAAAGGCACAAGTGGCGCCAAAGATTTAGCAAAGAAGTACCTAAGCCATGTGGGCCTTGCTGAGAGGGGCCACCATTACCCAAATCAGCTCTCCGGTGGCGAACAACAGCGTGTGGCTATCGCCCGAGCGTTTGCTGCCCAAGCGCCTATTTTATTTGCTGATGAACCTACGGGTAATTTAGACACACAAACTGGCCATCATATTATTGAGCTATTATTTGAGCTTAATCAACAGCATCAAACTACATTAGTATTGGTTACCCACGATTTACAACTAGCCAAACGCTGCCAACGACGCTTATCTTTAACTGCAGGCAAGCTAACGGAACTGACCCATGCTTAAACTTGCTGCACGATTAGCTTGGAGAGACTGGCGTGGAGGAGAGCTGTCTTTATTATTGATCGCCTTAATCTTAGCCACCACCAGCGTCACCAGCATTAGCCTTTTTACACATCAAGTAAAACAGTCAATGCAGGCACAAGGGGCAGACTTAATCGCTGCAGACTTACGCCTGAACAGCAGCCAACCGGTGCCCACGCTATGGCGAGAAAAAGCGTTAGACTTATCTTTGCAACAAGCCCATCTTAGTCAATTTCAAGCCATGGTATTCGCTGATCAAGGCATGCAGTTAGCAAGAATAAAAGCGGTATCAGACACTTACCCATTGCGTGGTGAGATCAGCGTTAGCAGCGCAGCTTTTGAAGTAGGCCAAGTAATAGAACATGGGCCCAAACAAGGTGAAATATGGCCCGATTCACGCCTACTTGCTAGCCTTAATGCGTCTGTTAACGAGACTATTGATGTAGGCCAACTGAGCCTAAAAATAAGCCAAATTCTGATTTCTGAACCTGATCAAGCTAGTGGCTTTTCAAGTTTCGCTCCTAGTGCCATGATGAACCTAGCAGACCTTGCAGCTACTGAAGCTGTACAAACAGGCAGTAGAGTGAGACATAGGTGGCTGTTAGCGGGCAAGGAAGATGACCTAAACACGCTCAAAGAAAATATCTCACCTAACCTTACCTCCAACCAAACATGGCAATCCCCTCAAGATGGGAATGCCAATGTGGCAGCTACTCTTGATAAAGCAGAACAGTTTTTATTGTTAGCAGGTTCATTAGCCGTAGTGCTTGCAGGAGTAGCCTTGTCACTTTCTGCTCGTCGCTATAGCCTAAGGCAAGCAAAGCATGTCGCTTTACTTAAGTGTCTTGGTCTCAAGCCTCAGCAATTGCGCCTTTTATACCTCAGTCAAATGGTGTTTTTGGCATTAATAGCTTTATTGATCAGCCTGCCTTTAGCTTTTGGTTTGTATCAAGGCTTATTGTTAGTTGTGTCTGAGTATATTAAAGCATCATCTATCATACCTCCCCTGTCCCCCTTTATTCTGGGCGCAGCAACTGGAACATTATGTTTGTTAGCTTTTGTATTACCTCCCATGTTGGCGCTGGCAAAAGTTGCTCCAGCGCAAGTATTTAGACAATCTTCAAGTCAAAGCAAGACCAACCTAGGCCATTTGATTATTGGCTTTGGTGCAGTAATAGCTTTGGTTTACTGGCACAGTCAGTCTATATTAATTAGTACTGCCCTAATTTTAGGCGTAAGCGTTATATTAGCTCTTTTAGCCCTACTAGCTAACGTGTTAATTAAATTAGGCAATAGACTGCGACCCTACCTTAGCCAAGGTGGAAAAATAGGCTTTGCTAACCTGGCTCGCAGAAAAAATCAAAATAGTCTTCAGGTGGCTATATTTGGGTTAGCATTAATGCTGCTATTTAGTCTGATTTCTGTACGTAGCTTTTTAATTAACGATTGGCAACAACAGCTAAAGCAAGATACGCCAAACTTATTTTTATTCAACATTTACCAGCAGCAAAGAGAGTCTTTACTGACCTCAATGGAACAAGAAGGGCTCACCACTGATGGGGTAACCTTCTACCCTATTGCCAGAGCTAGACTGACAGAGCCTAAGGTAGACAACCCTCGTGGAGACAGGGAGCTTAACCTTACCTGGAGTGAGGTACTATCCCCTGGCAATAGTGTTATTGATGGTCAATGGTGGGAAAATGGCGCATCTAACCCATTAGAAGTGTCTATAGAGTCTGACTATGCCCAAGATATGGGCTTAATACTTGGCCAAACCCTTACCTTCAATGTAGCCGGTATCTCTCGTAAAGCAACCTTTAGCAACATTAGAGAAGTGGATTGGAGCAGCATGCAGCCCAATTTCTTTTTTGTCTTTTCACAACCCCTGGTGGATGCTAACAGTGCCAGCTATATGGCTAGTGTTTATATAGCTCCGCAGGATCGAAGCAAAATTGGCCCCTTATTGCGCCAACAACCTACTATCTCTATGCTGGATGTGGATCAAATTTTGCAGCAAGTGCAACGTGTAGTGGCTCAGCTTTCTCTGGCTGTTGAAAGTATATTAGTGATGGTATTAGGCGCTGGTATATTAGTGCTTGTAGCTAGCATTCAAGCTAGCATAGATGAACGCCGCCATGAAAGTGCCATTTTACGTACTTTAGGGGCTAGTAAGTCTCTTATACGCACAATCTTATTGGTAGAGTACGCTAGCCTTGGCTTTGTAGCGGGGCTTATCGCGGGGGTTAGTGCTGAAGCTTTAGTGGCTGTATTACAGCATCAATTATTTCAGATGCCATTGCAGCTGCATTGGCCTTTGTGGGTGCTTACACCATTCACTGGGATGGTCATCATCGGTAGCTGTGGCTGGTGGTTTAATCGTACAGTAGTCACCGCACCACCTCTTAAAACGCTAAGACAAGGGTAATTGAATTAATTAGCCACTACTAAACATGAAAGATCAAGCAGGTTTTAAATACCAAGGACAAAAAATACATTACAATAGACAGCAAGTCTTTTTTTATTAGGTAATGTATGTCCTTGGTCCTAACTTATTTGTTGAAATTTCTGCCCTTTTTAAGCTGGGCTAGGCAAACTACGCCACAAAGTGTACGCCAAGATGCAGTGGCTGGCATCACAGGAGCAATCATAGTACTACCCCAAGGTGTAGCTTATGCGTTAATTGCTGGCCTACCTCCTGAATATGGTCTATATGCCGCCATAGTTCCTGCTATCGTTGCCGCTTTATTTGGCTCTTCGTGGCACCTTATATCAGGCCCAACCGCAGCACTTTCAATTGTAGTGTTTACTACCATCAGCCCCCTAGCCGAAGTAGGCTCATCAGATTACATAAGCTTAGTGCTTACTTTAACTTTGTTAGCAGGTTTATTTCAGCTGATTTTATCTTTAGTGCGCATGGGTTCTTTAGTCAATTTTGTATCTCATTCTGTAGTAGTTGGGTTTACCGCAGGCGCAGCAGTAGTGATCGCCACAAGTCAGATAAAAAATGCCTTAGGCTTAGATGTGCCCTCTAGTGGCCACTTTATACTCAATTGGGTCGCGGTGGCAGATAATATTTTGGCAACACATTTGCCTAGTTTCTTTATTGCCACACTTACTTTAATCACTCTTATTGGGGTGAAGCGCTGGCGCAAAAGCTGGCCTAACATGCTCATAGCGATGGTGGTGGGCAGTCTAGCTACCCAATTGCTGCTTCTAACTTCTTGGTTAGGCGCTAGTGATATTGCCCTAGTTGGTGAGATACCATCACAATTACCACCTTTATCTGCTCCATTGATGAGCTGGGACTTATTACGTCAGCTGGCACCTGGCGCTATGGCATTAGGCTTATTAGGCCTAGTGGAGGCTGTATCTATTGCTCGCTCTGTAGCTACTCGCTCAGGCCAACAAATCCATGGCAATCAAGAATTTATTGGCCAAGCCATGTCTAATATTCTAGGCAGCTTTTCCTCAAGCTACGCCACTTCTGGTTCATTTACTCGCACTGGGGTGAATTATGAAGCAGGGGCAAAAAGCCCTTTGGCCGCCCTATTTGCGGCACTATTTCTTGCCATTATTGTACTGTTATTTGCACCCTTAGCTGCTTACATCACCTTACCTAGCATGGCCGCAATATTATTGATGGTGTCATGGAATCTGATAGATGGTCATCACATAAAAATCATCTACCGTGCTGGCAAAAGTGAAACCATGGTTTTCAGTGTCACCTTTACGGCTACTTTGTTATTACCCATGGAGTTTGCTATTTATTTGGGTGTGCTTTTGTCATTAGTGCTGTATTTACGTCGCACGTCTAAACCTAACATCACGGTGTTAGCCAGTAGTAAAGGTGCCAAGATGCTAGTGGATGCTAAAAAGACCGGTATGCCTGAATGTGAGGCTATTAAAATTATACGTATTGATGGGTCTATATTTTTTGGTGCCGTAGACTATGTGCAAACAGCGTTGATGAGCATTCCACAAAAGCATGTACTAATTGTGGCTAGTGGAATTAACTTTATAGATTTGGCAGGCACAGCTTTATTAGCCAACGAGGCTAAACGTTTGGCCGCCAAGGGTGGAGGATTATACCTTTGTAACCTTAATGGCAAAGTGATTAAACCCATTATCCGTAACGGCCATATAAAAACTATTGGAAAGCGTAATATGTTTGCCACCAAAGCTCTAGCCCTTAGCGCCATTGATACTAAGTTGAGTGGCCACAGCTGCATTGGCTGTGAAAATCGCTAAGTTGTTATTAAAACCTAGATTTTAGATACTAAAAACCCCACCGTGGTTGCCCAGGGTGGGGTTTTTAAATTGCACAAGCCTAAACTAATTACTTAGTTACGCGAGCACCAAAACGCTTATTAAAGCGATCAATACGGCCGCCAACATCGATGTTTTTCTGCTTACCAGTATAAAACGGGTGACATGCAGAACACGTATCAATGTGCATGTCTTTGCATAATGTAGAACGTGTCTCTACAACGTTGCCACAAGAACATGTTGCTTTGATTGCTTCGTACTTAGGATGGATATCTTTTTGCATGGGAAATAACCTCAGGGTTATGGCGCCGCCACTTGATCTATTGCCAAGCACCGCACCGATCAGAGATCTTTCAAAGATCTCTTTCAAAATTAGCTAACCGAAAATCGGCAAGCCATAAAAATAGAGGCGAAATTCTACCAGACAACTCCAGATAAGCAAGCCTTTTTAGCGAGACCGCGTTTAGTAATGCTCAAAGTGTAGTTAATCTTACTAAAGAGCCACAAACACAACTACTTTGGTGTAGGATATCTTTCCTAACTCAACTGCCTTTATTGAACTAACTTTTAGTATTTATGTATCTACAAATTGTCCTCGCAACTGGCCTACGTCAAGAGTTTACTTATTTAGCAACAGAGGAAACTAAGGCCTCTTATACGCCAAAGATAGGTTTACGCGTGCGTGTCAATTTTGGCCGCAGCGAGCGAGTAGGCCTCATAGTGGGGGTTAATAAAACCACAGATGTTGATTTTAAAAAGCTTAAACCTATTATTCAAGTATTAGATGAAACGCCACTATTGCCTCAATATCTATGGGAATTAGGCCTATGGGCGGCAGATTACTATAATCACCCAGTAGGTGACTCACTGATGCATTTACTGCCTGCTAAACTAAGACAACCAATACAAAATCAACTCATTCAACTCAATTGGCAAATCGCTGATGTGGAAGTTGAATTTGGCAGGGCAAAAAAACAGCAAATACTTTGGGCACAACTTCGAAAATTAGCGCCAGCTTTTAATTTGAACCAAATAAAAAGCATCGATATTAAACCCAGTCAGCTAAAGCCTTTTTTAGACAAAAAATGGCTCACTACCAGCTATCCAAAACCTCAAAGCGTCAACTTGCAGCTTGCTGAAAAGGCGCTAGAGCTAAATTCAGAACAAGAAAAGATTGTAGCGCACTTGTCTAAGGTAAAAGATGTATTTAGCTGCAGTCTCTTAAATGGGGTAACAGGTAGTGGCAAAACTGAAGTGTATTTCCAAGCCATTGCAGATCAATTAATTGCTGGTAAAAGAACACTTTTATTAGTGCCTGAAATAGGCCTTACCCACCAACTACTCCAGCGTCTTGAACAACGCTTTAATAATCGCGTATTGGCCTTGCACTCTGGACTTACAGAGCACCAAAGACTTAACGCTTGGCAACAAGCTGGGCTTGGACAGGCTGACATTATCATTGGCACCCGCTCTGCCTTATTTACTCCTATTCCAGACTTAGGCCTTATCATTATTGATGAAGAACATGACCAAGCTTACAAGCAACAAGAAGGTTTTCGTTATCATGGCCGTGACTTAGCTATAAAACGAGCATCAAATGCCAAGATCCCTATTTTATTAGGCTCTGCCACTCCATCATTGGAAAGCTTAGCCAATGTGGCCCGAGGCCGCTTTAGCCAATGGTTATTGACTCAACGTGCCGGCATAGCCAGCACGCAAACCTACGAAGTAGTCGATTTACGCAATCAGCCACAAAGCGCGGGTATATCTGAACAGTTGCAAGCCATGATCCAAGTCCAACTAGATTTAGGTCATCAAGTGTTATTGATGCTTAATCGTCGAGGTTTTGCTCCTAGCCTACAATGTCAGTCTTGTGGTTCAACTGCACAATGCCCAGCATGTGATGCAAATATGACCTTGCACCGTAGGCCTCCACGGCTACACTGCCATCATTGCGAACACCAACAACCGGTGTATCTATATTGCCCACAATGCCAAAGCCACCAATTAAAGCCCCTAGGCCAAGGTACCGAACGCACAGAAGAGCAGCTAAATACTTTGTTCCCAAATATACCTGTGCACCGTATAGATAGAGACACGACAAGCAAAAAAGGCAGTTTAGAAGCGATGCTTGCACAAGTTCACCTGGGCAAACCATGCTTGTTGGTGGGCACCCAAATGTTGGCAAAAGGCCATCACTTTCCCAATGTTACCTTAGCGGCTATTTTAGATGCGGATGCGAGCCTGTTTAGTAGTGACTTTCGGGGGCCAGAAAAGCTCGCACAACTGCTAGTACAAACTGCAGGCCGAGCTGGGCGGGCAAAAATACCAGGCACTGCGGTGATCCAAACTTATCAAGCGGACCATCCCACAATCAATATTTTAGTCAACCAAGGCTATAATGCCTTTGCCGAACAAGAGCTTACCAGCAGGCACAAAAGTGGCCTACCTCCTTTGGGTCATATGGCTTTATTTCATGCTCAAGCCAAAGATGCTACACAGGCTTTTGCTCTACTAAGCTGGCTAGGTGAGCAAATACAAGACCCTGCATTGCAAACACTCACTAAGTCTTTACTCCTATTTGGGCCTATGCCCGCTTTTATGGCCCGTCGCGCACATTACTATCGTGCTCAATTACAGCTACAACACCCTAGTCGTAAGCTATTACAGCAGTTAGTGGCGCAATTGTGCCACTTATTAGATCAACACCCTGCAGCACGTAAAATACGCTGGAGCCTAGACATAGACCCGCAAGAACTGGGATAATTAACCGTTGATCAACAGTTCGTTGTTACCGCCTTATTTTCGGCGACGCACTTAAACCTTTTAGAAGCTAAAACACCACCATGAAGCAACATATTGCAGACCTTATTCAAGACGCCATCGATGCTCTAAAAGCCGCAGGTGAGTTTGACGCTGATCTTGTCGCTAAGATACAAATCGATAATACCAAAGACAAGCAACATGGCGACTTTGCATGTAATGTCGCCCTCACTTTAGCTAAAGTTGCACGCCGCAAACCACGAGACATTGCGCAGCTAATATGCAGTCATTTGCCTGCATCAGCATCTGTGACAAAAACCCAGATTGCAGGCCCAGGGTTCATTAACTTTTTCATCAGCCAAGATGCGACACAAGCCATTATTGGTAAAGTGCTTGAAGAAGGTGAAAAATTTGGCCGCAACAACAGTGGCGCAGGCCATAAAGTACAAGTTGAATTTGTATCTGCCAATCCTACCGGTCCTTTGCATGTTGGCCATGGTCGTGGCGCGGCATACGGTGCGAGTGTATCTAATTTGCTTGAAGCTTCTGGCTATGAGGTAGAAAGGGAATATTACGTCAACGATGCTGGCCGCCAAATGAACATATTGGCCGCCAGTGTATGGCTACGCTATCTACAACAAGCTGGTGAAGACATTGTTTTTCCTAGCAACGGTTATCAAGGCGCTTATGTTAAGGATATCGCTGAGCAACTCCACCAAAGTGCAGGCGATCGTCTTAAACATAGTGCCACCCAAGTTATGGCAAATTTACATACCGATGGCCCTGAAGGTGATAAAGAAAAGCACATCGACGATTTGATTGCTCGTGCTAAAGATTTGCTAGGCGAAAGTGACTACTGGTTAGTGTTTGATGCGGGCCTTGATTCTATTCGTGATGATATCAAGCAAGACCTACACGGCTTTGGTGTGGACTACCAACACTGGTTCTCTGAACGCAGCCTAGATCAAGATGACCAAATCAATCGCGCCATCAAAAAATTACAAGAGCAAGAGCACGTGTATGAAGACGGTGGAGCTTTGTGGTTTCGCTCGACAGCTTTTGGTGATGACAAAGACCGTGTAGTTAAACGTGATAATGGCCAAACGACCTACTTCGCATCTGACATTGCCTACCATTTGAACAAGTTTGAGCGTGGCATGGATACTGTTATTAATGTTTGGGGAGCAGATCATCATGGCTACATTACTCGCGTAAAAGCTGCACTTGAAGCCTTGGGAATAGATCCCAAAAGATTAGTGGTAAAACTTGTGCAGTTTGCTATTTTGTATCGCGGCGAAGAGCGCGTCCAAATGTCTACTCGCAGTGGCTCATTTGTTACCTTACGCGAACTTCGAGAAGAAGTTGGAAAAGATGCTTCACGCTTTTTTTATGTCACTCGTAAATCTGAACAACACATGGATTTTGACTTAGAACTTGCAAAAACAGAAAGCAAAGATAACCCTGTATATTATATTCAGTATGCCCATGCTCGCATTTGCACCTTAATTAATAGGTTGGCGCAGGAAAATATGGCATGGGATAGCGCCATGGGGCTTAAGCAACTGGAAAAACTCAAGGAAGCCGCTGAAATTACCTTAATGCAGCAAATTGCACTTTACCCTGAAGTCCTTGCTAACGCTGCCAGTAATCACGAACCTCATCAAATTGCTCATTACCTCAAAGACTTAGCTGGCAACTTCCATAGCTACTACAATGCCCACAGGATGGTGATTGATGATGTGCTACTGCGTAACGCTCGGATGTGCCTTTGTATGGCGGCACGCCAAGTAATGGCTAACGGACTAGACCTTTTAGGTGTTGATGCACCGGAGCATATGTAGGCATGGCATCTCACGATTACGCTAAACGAAAGCCCAAGAAGAAGCAAAAAAAACCGCTAGTGTCGCGCTGGGTAATGGTATTTACCCTAGCGGTGAGCATGGCTTTTCTGTTGGCTCTTGTCATGCTATCCCAACAGCCCGATGATGTGAACGTCAGCTCTGCAGTAGCTAAAAAAACCGCCAACAGCGCTGCCCCAGCAGCTACATTGGCGCCCAAAAGTACAACGCCAAAGGCTGAACAAAAAGACAAATTTGATTTCTACACTTTACTACCTGATAGTGAAGTGATCCCTGGGCAAGTGGAGGCTTACATTTCCACACCTAAAGATCCTCTAAAGAAGACCAACACTTTATTGCAAGCAGGGTCTTTTCGTAAACTTGCTGACGCCAACCGATTACGGGCACAGTTAATTTTGCTAAACATGAACAATGTCGTAGCAGAAAAAACAGTGTCCAGTAGTGGCTCTGTTTGGTACCGTGTTCGTATCGGGCCATTTAGTAACCGCTCTACCCTCAATAAAGCTGAAGATATACTTGCCCAACAAGGTATTGAATCCATTCGCATCAATAAAAGCGCTAACTAATAGTGGGTTAACGCTTTTACGCTTGAATTTTAGTGTCTTGACCCCATTCTAAAACTATAGCATTTTCACACACGTAGATATCTATAGCGCATCCTCTAGCTTTATCATTAATTAGGAATGAAACATGACCACCATTGTATCAGTACGCCGCGGTAACCAAGTTGTCTTAGGTGGCGACGGGCAAGTTTCTTTAGGCAACACCGTAATGAAAGGTAATGCCCGAAAAGTACGCCGCTTATATCATGACAAAGTCATTGCAGGGTTTGCCGGCGGCACCGCTGACGCATTTACTTTATTTGAGCGCTTTGAAAGCCAACTAGAAAAACACCACGGTCAACTGGTGCGTGCAGCTGTAGAGCTTGCCAAAGAGTGGCGTAGCGATCGAGCGTTAAGAAAGTTGGAAGCTATGCTAGTGGTTGCTAATGAAGACGCCTCCTTGATTATAAGCGGCACTGGTGACGTCATAGAGCCAGAACACGGGCTTATTGCTATTGGCTCTGGTGGTAACTTTGCCCAGGCTGCAGCATTGGCCTTATTAGATAACACACAGCTATCTGCGCACGATATTGTCGCTAAGAGTCTAGATATTGCTGCTAACATTTGCGTTTTCACCAATCACCAAACCACTATCGAAACCATTGACTTTACTGCTCAAGCTAAATAATAAGGCGCAACCATGTCTCAACTGACCCCAGCTGAAATCGTCAGCCAACTTGATAATCACATTATCGGCCAAGACGCCGCCAAACGAGCCGTCGCTATTGCCTTGCGTAATCGCTGGCGTCGCATGCAACTTGAACCCAATATGCGGGCGGAAATTGCACCTAAAAACATTATGATGATCGGCCCTACAGGCGTGGGTAAAACTGAGATTGCTAGGCGCTTAGCAAAGCTATCAAATGCTCCTTTTATCAAAATTGAAGCCACAAAGTTTACAGAAGTCGGTTACGTGGGTCGTGATGTAGAGTCTATTATTCGAGACCTTATGGAAACGTCCATGAAGATGTTGCGTGAGGAGGCTATGACAACCGTTGCTAACCAAGCAGCAGATCGTGCAGAAGAGCGTATTTTAGATGTACTTTTGCCACCTGCACGGGGTAATGAGGGTACGTCAGACACTAAAGAATCAGGTACCCGTCAAGTGTTTCGTAAGAAGCTACGAGAAGGCCTGCTAGATGATAAAGAAATAGAAATTGAAGTGTCAAATTCTCCTATGGGTGTAGAAATCATGGCGCCTCCTGGCATGGAAGACATGACTAACCAACTTCAAGGTATGTTTGCTAATTTAGGCAAAGACAAAAAGCAAACCAAAACAATGAACATTGCCGATGCTCTAAGACAGTTACAAGATGAAGAAGCAGCAGGCTTAGTGAAAGAAGAAGACCTTAAACAAAAAGCCTTAGATGCGGTAGAGCAAAATGGCATTGTATTTTTAGATGAAATAGACAAGATAGCTAAGCGACAAGAAGGCGGCAGTGGCGATGTATCACGCGAAGGGGTACAACGTGATTTATTGCCATTGATTGAAGGCTGCACTGTCACTACCAAATACGGCATGGTGAAAACAGATCATATCCTGTTTATTACGTCTGGTGCATTCCACGTTGCTAAACCTTCAGACTTAATTCCAGAACTGCAAGGGCGCTTGCCTATTCGGGTTGAGTTAAATGCACTTCGCCCTGAAGATTTTGCACGCATTCTAGTAGAGCCTAATTACTCACTCACTCAGCAGTATAAAGCCTTACTTAAGGTAGAAGGGGTTGATCTAGAGTTTAGCGAAGATGGTGTTAAACGTATCGCAGAGCTTGCCTTTGAGGTGAACGAGAGCACAGAGAACATTGGCGCACGTCGCTTGCATACGCTACTGGAGCGCTTGCTAGAAGACCTGTCGTTCACAGCCAATCAAGCCGCAGGGGCCAAAGTAGTGATTAACCAAACATACGTCGATAAAAACCTACAAGATCTTGTGAAGGACCAAGATTTGAGTCGTTATATATTGTAGCTGGACTCTGTGCATACAAGCTTATAACGTCCTGCTATGTTGGTACGGCCTTATAAGCTAATGGTTCACCCTAAGCAGCGCGTAAGCTGCTTGTTAACTTCTGCTTCGATTTGCCCTTTCATGGGAGTTAGCATTAATCCAAGGGTTAGTTTTACCTCTACTACCCCTTCTGTTAGCGCCATAGTGCCTTTTACACCTTGTCGCTCAAGTATCAATACATCATCGTTCCAAACACTTGTCACCCCTAACTTTGCCTCAAGTTTAGTAGAAAAAACCTGCACCGCTTCGCGGGCTTGCAACATAGTGCGCTGGTGTGGATGTAAAACGTGTATATTGGCCATAAGGGAATCACAAAGATAATAGATTGAAGACGCCATATTAGTATTGCTAACGCCCATAAACAACCTCGTTGACGACTAGAGGAGGATTACCATTTTTTATATATCTTTTTGAAAGCAATATATAACTTTTAAGTATTAGACACTGTGCTCAATGTTGGTAATATCCCCTCAGCGCAAATAAAAATAAAAAGCGCAATAAGAAAAAAATATACCCTTTGGCTTAATAATAAAAATAAACCAGCCACAGAAAGCAGCTCAACTGAGCTGCTTTTTTTATGTCTTTTATTTGGTTATTGGCGGACGCATTCCTTAGTTAGCATCCAATCAGACAAACTTAATAGACGATCCTTGAGTTGCTCGTATTCAGCCTGCCCAGCTTTTGAGTCGCCACTGCCATCTACCAAAAACAAAACTGGCCAGTACAATACACCGCCTACAAACTCCAAACGCTCCATTTTCGCGTCTTCATCTCTCACTCCTGCTATATCCTTTGCCTGCACAGTAATACGCCTGGCCTCTGAATACAGCTGGTCACAGCTAAATGCATCATAACCCACCGTAAAGCTAGGCAAGTTATCCTTTGCGCCATTACTTAAACTAGGATTTGAATTTGAAGCGGAGTTGGCACAAGCCACAAGCCACATACAAGCTAATACCATAATGATTTTATTCATGAATTTCCATATCTCTTACTTAACACTTAACAAAGACAACGTTTATAGTAGCAAGTTCCTCAGTGCTTTAAGTTATCAGGAAGCTAACACCAGACAGCAATACCTAATTGAATGTGTAATATCCACAAAAAAGCCGATCAGTGATCGGCTTTTTTAATATCATTGTGACTTCACTAGATAGTACTTAACCAACTTAACTTACTTAGGTGCGCGCTTACGTGCATTTTCTGTAAGTAGACGCTTACGTAAACGAATAAAGTTAGGTGTCACTTCTACCAGCTCATCGTCTTCAATAAACTCAAGCGCTTGCTCTAGTGAGAAACGGATAGGTGGGCTAAGCACGATGTTTTCATCAGTACCTGCAGCACGGATGTTAGTAAGCTGCTTACCCTTGGTTGGGTTAACTGCTAAATCATTACCACGGCTATGAACGCCAATCAACATACCTTCGTATACATCAATGTTTGGCTCAACCATCAAACGTCCACGTGTTTGTAAGTTAAACAAAGCAAAAGCTAAGATCTTGCCTTTAACCATAGACACTAATACACCCTTCTCACGCTCAGCTAGAGCACCTTGTTTCACTTGACCATAGTGGTCAAACACAGAAGTCATTACACCACTGCCAGAAGTTAAGGTTAAGAACTGACCTCGAAAGCCGATCAAACCACGTGAAGGAATAATAAACTCTAAACGAGTGCGGCCTTTACCATCTGGTTCCATGTTAGTCATTTCCGCTTTACGGCGACCCATTTCTTCCATCAAAGAACCCTGGTGCTGATCTTCACAATCGATCAATACTGATTCGTACGGCTCCATCTTCACGCCATCTACTTCTTTTTCGATAACCTGTGGACGGCCTACACCCATCTCAAAACCTTCACGACGCATGGCTTCGATTAACACTGACAAGTGCAACTCACCACGGCCTGACACTACGAAACGATCTGGCGAGTCACCTGGCTCAACACGCAAAGCAACGTTATGAATTAACTCACGATCTAAACGGTCGCGGATGTTGCGACTGGTTACAAATTTTCCGTCTAAGCCAGCAAACGGTGAATCGTTCACTTGAAAGGTCATAGATACGGTTGGTTCATCAATGCTTAGAGCAGGTAATGCTTCAACATGATCTGGGTGACAAATCGTATCAGAAATATTAAGCCCATCTATACCTGTAACACAAACGATATCGCCCGCTTGAGCTGTGGCTACATCAATACGCTCAAGGCCCATATAACTCATTACATTTTGTAGCTTAGCTGCACGTACCTTGCCATCAGATGCAACGAGTTTGATTTGCTGACCTACTTTCATGCTACCGCGTTTAATACGGCCTACACCGATAACGCCAACATAGCTTGAGTAATCAAGGGCAGAAATTTGCATCTGCAAAGGACCTTCAAGATCTACATTGGGAGACTTAACATTTTCAACTAATGATTCAAACAGTGGCGTCATATCATCAGCCATGTTGTCCGGCGATGTACCAGCGATGCCATTAATGGCAGAGGTGTACATTACAGGGAAATCTAACTGCTCGTCTGTGGCACCTAATGAGTCAAACAAGTCAAACACTTGATCCATAACCCAATCAGGACGTGAGCCAGGACGGTCAATTTTGTTGATTACTACGATTGGGCTAAGGCCCTGCTGAAATGCCTTTTGCGTCACAAAACGTGTTTGTGGCATCGGGCCATCTACAGCATCAACCAATAACAACACACAATCTACCATAGATAGAACACGCTCAACTTCACCACCAAAATCGGCGTGCCCTGGTGTGTCTACGATGTTGATATGGTAACCGTTCCAGCTTACAGCGGTGTTTTTTGCTGTAATGGTAATACCGCGCTCTTTTTCTTGGTCGTTAGAGTCCATAAGGCGTTCAGTGCCTTGGTCACGACGATCTAGGGTGCCGGATTGTTCTAGCAACTTGTCTACCAGGGTGGTTTTACCATGGTCTACGTGGGCTACAATCGCCACATTTCTTAACTTTTCGATCATCTCACTACTCCAAACGGCCTCAATAGAACACGGCCAAGATACGTATGGGCGCGACTTGAGTGCAGCGCCAAAAAAATGCAGCGCGAATTATAGCAAAACTAACCAGACAACACAGCACTTAAGGTGCAAACAAGGAGGTTATTTCTTTGAGACTTGTGTTTTTTTCAATATCGCACTAGAATGGTGCAAAATTGGTTTAAAAGTGACTCTTTTTAGTGCAAAATACTTAAACAAAAACATCTAACTCGTAGCGTTTTTGAAAAAAAACACAATAACTCATAGCAAATAGAGTAATCGACTAAAAAAATCATGAAATAATATCCAAAATGGCGCAGATTAGTCTTTTTTTACGCTTTGAAGAAATTAAAGCAAAGTTGGCACGCGCGTTGCTATACTATAATTAGTACTGCCAGCTATCTGCTGGTAACCGAACATGTAACCCACTGGCACTAAGCTGGTTTTTATTGGAGAGACTCTATGTCTGCAAATACCATTAAGATGATCGAAGACAGCGAAGCACGCTGGGTCGATTTACGCTTCACTGACACCAAAGGCAAAGAGCACCACGTGACCATTCCGGCTCGCGTTGTAGATGAAGATTTCTTTTCTGAAGGCCAAATGTTTGACGGCTCATCAATTGCTGGCTGGAAAGGCATTAACGACTCCGACATGATCATCATGCCTGATGATAGTTCTGCAGTACTAGATCCATTCACCGAACAAACTACTGTAAATGTGCGTTGTGACGTTATTGAGCCTGCCACCATGCAAGGCTACGATCGTGATCCACGCTCAGTTGCAGCCCGCGCTGAAGAATACCTAAAATCTACAGGCATCGGCGACACTGCCTTCTTTGGCCCAGAGCCAGAGTTTTTTGTATTTGATGATGTTAAGTGGAAAGCTGATATGCAAGGCGCCATGTACGAAATCAATTCTGAAGAAGCAGCTTGGCAGTCTAACGCAACTATTGAAGGCGGCAACACTGGCCACCGCCCAGGCATTAAGGGTGGTTATTTTCCAGTACCTCCAGTGGACTCATCTCACGACATGCGTGGCGCAATGTGCGATGCCATGGAAGCGATGGGCGTTGAAGTTGAAGTACATCATCATGAAGTGGCAACCGCTAACCAAAACGAAATTGGCACACGGTTCAACACGCTAATCCGCAAGGCTGACGAAGTACAGATTATTAAATACTGCGTACACAATGTTGCCCACGCCTACGGCAAGACAGCTACCTTTATGCCTAAGCCAATTGTTGGTGACAACGGTTCTGGCATGCATGTGCATCAGTCTATTGCTAAAGATGGCGTTAACCTTTTTGCTGGTGACGGCTATGGTGGCTTGTCAGATATGGCTTTGTATTATATCGGCGGCATCATTAAGCACGCTAAAGCTCTTAACGCGTTTACCAACGCCTCTACAAACGCTTACAAGCGTTTAGTTCCAGGTTTTGAAGCTCCTGTTATGCTAGCTTACTCAGCTCGTAACCGCTCTGCGTCTATTCGTATACCCTATGTAAGTAACCCACGCGGTCGTCGCGTAGAAGTGCGCTTCCCTGACCCCACTGCTAACCCATACTTGTGCTTTGCAGCATTGCTAATGGCAGGCCTTGACGGCATCCAGAACAAGATCCACCCAGGCGATGCAGCTGATAAGGATTTGTATGACCTTCCAGCAGAAGAAGCAGCGGCTATTCCTACAGTAGCTAGAAGCTTAGAAGAAGCACTTGATAGTTTGGAAGCAGATCGCGAGTTCTTAACCCGTGGCGGCGTATTTACTGATGAAATGATTGACGCTTACATTGAGCTTAAAAATGGCGAAGTAGAAGCTGTAAACAGCGTAACTCACCCTGTTGAGTTTGGCCTTTACTACTCTTGCTAATCTGATAATAAAAGCCCTCTAAGGAGGGCTTTTTAAGCAAAGCGTGTGCACTATTTTGGTGCGCTATATTTTTACAGCGATGATCAAAGGGAGTGCAATGCCTAATCCACAGCAAACAAGCAACGCTCTAGCCGGCCTGGTTAATCACTTAACTACGGCCATCGTTTTAATTAACGCTCGTATGGAAATTGTTGCTCTGAACCTAGCTGCCGAAAATTTGTTTCGTGCCAGCCATTATCAGATGCAGCTAGAACCTGTCAGTAACTTATTATTACTTGACCCTCTTTTAAAACAGCAGCTAGAGCGCAGCTCAAAACAACAACAATCTTTCACTAGCCGCGACACCCAGATACAACAAACCAATGGTCGGATGTTATGGGTAGACTTGAGCGTCACCGCAGTGGATGAACACGGCAGCTTGGCCCTAGAAATTCAGCCTTTAGAACGTGTGAAAAAGCTCACGCAAGAAGCCCGCATGTCCACCCAACAGCAGACATCGGCAAATCTTGTGCGTAACCTTGCCCACGAGATAAAAAACCCCCTAGGTGGAATTCGTGGTGCTGCACAACTCTTACAACGCGAGCTAGACCCCTCACTCCACGAGTTTACCGACATCATTATCTCTGAAGCTGATCGTTTAAGAGATCTTGTTGACCGGTTAGTTGGCCCACAACGTCAAACGCAAAAGCAACGCTACAACATCCACCAAGTGTTGGACAAAATTGAGCAGCTGTTGAAAGCCGAAGCAGGTGAGCAAATACAACTAATACGCGATTATGATCCTAGCTTACCAGAGCTTCTTATTGACGCTAACCAGATCACTCAAGTGCTGCTAAATGTAGGTCGTAATGCATTACAATCACTGCTTGAGAATGACATTCAGCCTGGACAAATCAGCCTAAAAACAAGAGCCGTTAGGCGCTTTACCATAGGCAACACCTGTCATCGTCTCGTGTGTTGTATCAGCATTATTGACAATGGCCCAGGCATAGCAGCAGATCTTATAGAAGATATTTTTTTCCCCCTAGTCACTCGTCGTGCCCAGGGCACGGGCTTAGGATTAAGTATAGCCCAAAGCCTTATTCAGCAGCACCAAGGCCTTATTGAATGTAATAGCCAAAAAGGCCAAACCTGCTTTAATATTTATTTACCCATGGAGAATAACCCATGAGCCAAGATGTATGGATTGTAGATGATGACCATGCTATTCGCTGGGTGCTAGAGCGCGCCTTACAACAGGCAAAGATAACCAGTCGTAGTTTTGAAAATGGTCAGCAGTTGCTGGACGCACTTGACTTTGACGCCCCTAATTTAATTATTAGCGACATTCGCATGCCAGGCCTTGATGGCCTAACCCTATTACAACGCCTGCAGCAGCAGGTTGAACATATCCCCGTCATTATTATGACGGCTCACTCAGATCTAGATAGCGCTGTTGCCTCTTATCAAGGCGGCGCATTTGACTATTTGCCCAAGCCGTTTGACATAAATGACGCAGTAGCCTTGACGCAACGAGGCCTGCAACATGCACAACAACAAGCAGTCCCAACAGCACCTGAACCACAAAAGCCTAGCGCTCAAATAATTGGTGAAGCACCTGCCATGCAAGAAGTGTTTAGAGCTATTGGTCGTCTGTCACAATCCAACATGACGGTCATGATCAATGGTGCCTCAGGCACTGGTAAAGAGCTAATTGCTCAAGCGCTGCATCAACACAGCCCAAGAGCTAAGCAGCCTTTTATTCCCTTGAACATGGCTGCGATTCAAAAAGACCTCATCGAATCAGAACTGTTTGGTCATGAAAAAGGTGCGTTTACAGGCGCGGTTAGCCAGCGTAAAGGCCACTTTGAACAAGCTCATGGGGGCACATTATTGCTCGATGAAATTGGCGATATGCCAGCCGAAGCTCAAACCCGACTATTAAGAGTGTTAGCTGATGGCGAGTTTTATCGCGTGGGTGGTCATAATTTAGTCAAAGTAGATGTGCGCATTATTGCAGCTACCCATCAAGACTTAACCAAACGTGTAGAGCAAGGATTGTTCCGAGAAGATTTATTTCATAGACTTAATGTTATCCGTATTCCTTTGCCAAATCTAAACCAGCGTAGCGAAGATATTCCAGCGTTAGCCAGACACTTTTTAGTGAGTAGCGCCAAAGAGCTTGCGGTTGAAACAAAAACCCTTTCTAGTGCCGCCGCCGCTCATTTACAAACATTTGATTGGCCTGGCAATGTGCGCCAACTAGAAAATGTATGCCGCTGGTTAAGTGTTATGGGCAGTGGCAACCAAATATTAGTGAGTGACCTGCCACCAGAGTTGCATGCACAAACGACCAAACCCAGTGTACAAGACAGTTGGCAAGAAGCTCTTTCAAGATGGTCTAAAAGAGAATTGCAACTTAATCAGCAACCACTTTTAGACAAAGCTTTGCCTGCGTTTGAAACCATTATGATTCAAGAAGCCCTTAAGTACACAAATGGCCGCCGCAGAGAAGCAGCTCAGCTATTGGGCTGGGGCAGGAATACACTCACTAGAAAAATTAACGAGCTTGGGCTTTAGCTTCAGTTGTTCAAGTGTGTTGTAATAACGCCATCTGTAACAAATACTAAGGTTGTTACTAAAACATTAGTTGATTGTTGAAAGTATACATTTGCCTAGAGACTTAAAAATACCATGTTACACGTTGTACTATTTGAACCAGAAATTCCTCCAAATACAGGCAATATTATTCGTCTATGCGCAAATACAGGATTTCAGCTACATTTAATTGAACCCCTAGGCTTTAAACTAGAAGACAAGGCGCTAAGGCGTGCTGGATTAGATTATCATGAATGGGCGCGCATGCAGGTGCACAAAAGCTACGACGATTTCATTGCAAGTGTAGCGCCTAAAACCATCTACGCCATGACTACCAAGGGCAGTGATTGTTTCAGTAAGGCAAAGTTTAAAAAGCATGACGCTTTATTGTTTGGCCCAGAAAGCCGTGGCCTACCTGAAGAGATCAGGGAGAGATGTGATGGTAGAATTCGCCTGCCCATGACGGCAGAAAGCCGCAGTTTGAACTTATCAAATTGTGCGGCTATTACAGTTTATGAAGCATGGCGCCAACTTAATTACGAAGGCGCAAGCTAAGCAAACTAATATTTAGTGAGTTTGTTCTGGAGCAGGTTCGCTTTCTTCACCTGGAGCAGCTTGAGCAGCTTTTTGAGCCATGTTCTGTGCAAACAAAGCATCAAAATTTACAGGCGCAAGCATTAACGCAGGGAAACTACCACGTTGCACTAAGCTATCAACAGCTTCACGAGCATACGGGAATAGAATATTAGGACAAAATGCACCTAATACTTGACCCATAGACTCTTGTGGGACATTGGCAATGTGGAACAAGCCTGCTTGCTGAACTTCAGTTAAGTAAACCGTCTTATCTTCCGCTTTAGCAGTGATAGTGATACGCAAAACCACCTCAAAAGAAGTTTCGTTAAGCTGGCGGGCTTGGCTATTTAAATCTACGCTCACTTCTGGCTTCCACTCTGCTGTGAAAGACTGTGGTGAATTAGGTGACTCAAAAGACAAGTCTTTTAGATAGACGCGCTGAATCATAATTTGTGGTTGGCCACTATTTTCTGGTGCTGGTGCTGCTGCGCCTTTTTCTTCTTCGCTCATGCTTAATTCTCTTTGATATAATTTATATGGAGTTACTTCGTTTACGAGGCAACTAGCAAGGGATCTAACTTTTGCTGGCGATCCAACAGATACAGTTCATCACAGCCACCAATAGCATCGCCATTGATTATAATTTGTGGCACTGAGCGCCGACCTGTAATTTGCATCATGTGTTGACGTAAATCATTACGCTGATCTACATTAATTTCTTCGTAGGCTACGCCTTTGCTATCAAGCAACCGTTTTGCTCGAAAGCAAAAGCCACATAGATTAGAGCTATAGATCGTCACCTTGTTAGCCGTTTTTGCTGGTGCGTTTTGGGTCATGTACTTAGCCTTTGTTTTAACGCTATTATTTACGAACAAGTGGCAAATTTTGCCCTGTCCATTCAGCCATACCACCTGCCATACGCGACACGTTAGTGTACTCTGCCTTTTTTAACAGATTGGCAGCACCAGATGCTGTCTGACCAGTCTTACATATAATAACAATGGGTTTGTTCTTGTGTTTTTCAAGCTCTGACATACGTTTTGTTAAATCTGCAAAAGGAATGTTTTTAGAACCAATCACACGTCCTGCTTTAAAATCTGCAGGTGTACGAATATCTAACAGTAAAGCATCTTCTGCGTTGGATAACACAGTGGCTTGTTGGGGAGAAACAGACGG
>DKMQ01000107.1:52701-61988 GCA_002470565.1 Oceanospirillaceae bacterium UBA7410
GACGACAAGTCCGGCAGCATTATACGCCATAGCATGGATAAATTGGAGGCAGACTGCTAAAATATCAAGCCCTATTTGCCAAATAAAAGACACCATGACCACTTCTAGCCCAAAAGCCCTCATCATTCTTGACGGATGGGGACAAAGCAAATCATCTACTTCCAATGCTATTGAAGCTGCAATCACCCCTACTTGGGATGCTCTTTTAGCAAACCACTGCCACAGTTTAGTAGGCACTTCTGGCGCTGATGTTGGCTTGCCCGATGGACAAATGGGCAACTCAGAAGTAGGGCATATGAATATTGGCGCTGGTCGCGTGGTGTATCAAAATTACACCCGCATTAGCAAAGCCATAAAAGATGGCGACTTTAATACCAATTCAGTCATTTTAGCTGCCATTGATAAAGCCGTAGCAAATAAAGGCACAGTACATATTTGCGGATTATTATCTGATGGGGGCGTGCATAGCCATCAAGATCATTTGTTTGCTGCGTGTCAGCTGGCCCATAAACGCGGCGCTTCATCTATTGTAGTGCATGCATGGCTAGATGGCAGAGATACTGCGCCAAGCTCAGCGCAAAATTATATCCAGGCACTGATGGATGTATTGGAACCTCTAGGTGGCCGCATTGGCAGCTTATGTGGTCGCTACTATGCCATGGACAGAGACCAACGCTGGGAGAGGGTAGAAAGTGCATATCGTGCAATGCGTTATGGTGAAGCAGAACATGAATGTTTGTCGGCTCTAAGTGCATTGCAAGAGTCTTACCTGAATAATAATACTGATGAGTTTGTGCCTGCAACGGTGATTGTAGATCAGGCAGGCCAAGCGGCTACCATAGAAGATGGTGACACTGTGATTTGTGTTAACTTTAGACCAGATCGCACCCGCGAAATAACCCAAGCTTTTGTAGATGAAGAGTTTGATCATTTTGATCGAGGAGATACTCTTGATCTTGCTGAATTTGTGATGATGACTCAATACAGCGCCAATATAGACACGGCATGCGCTTTTCCTCCCAGTGATTTAAAAAATGACATTGGCGAAGTGATGGCGAATAATGGAAAAACCCAGCTGCGTATCGCTGAAACTGAAAAATACGCTCACGTCACCTTCTTTTTTAGTGGGGGCCAAGAAACACTTTACCCAGGAGAAAGCCGCGAACTTATTCCTTCACCTGACGTTGCCACCTATGACTTACAACCACAGATGAGTGCACCAGAACTTACAGACAAACTTGTAGCGGCTATAGAAAGTTGCAACTATGATTTAATCGTATGTAATTTTGCTAACGCAGATATGGTGGGACATACTGGCAAATTTGACGCTGCCGTAAAAGCTGTTGAAGCCGTAGATGCTTGCCTTGCACGCATTATTACTGCTTTAGAAAAAGTAGATGGTGAAGCCTTAATTACTGCTGATCATGGCAACG
Organism: Oceanospirillaceae bacterium UBA7410; assembly: GCA_002470565.1. Classification (GTDB taxonomy): domain Bacteria; phylum Pseudomonadota; class Gammaproteobacteria; order Pseudomonadales; family Balneatricaceae; genus Njordibacter. The sequence goes on from DKMQ01000107.1 coordinate 54,135, forward strand.
TAGAACTTATGACGAACCCCACTACTGGGCAGCCCCATACAGCCCATACTTTGTGGCCTGTACCTTTAGTGTATGTAAGCAGCAGAAATGGCAATGCCAAACTGTCCTCGGGTGTACTGGCAGACTTAGCACCTACACTGCTGCACTTAATGAACTTAGAACAACCCAAAGAAATGACTGGTCATAATTTGGTTGAATTTAACTAAGTTGCGCACTATAGCTCACTTAACTCTTGGGTTGCTGCTTGTGTTGAGCACCTACTTATCTGCCGATACTGAGCAGCAAGTAAAGCAACGCGTGCAGCAACTCCAAAGTGATATTGGTAGCTTACAGACTTGGCTTAAAACCGCACAAAGCCAAGCCTCTGACATACAACAACAGTTACAAAAAAGTGAAAAAAAAATAAGCGCCCTAAGTAAGGCGATCAAAGAAAATAAACACGCAAGCCAACAGTCCACCTCACTTCTTGAAAAACTAGAACTACAATCAAGCCACTTCCAAGATGCCTTAGCAGAGCAAGAACAGCTGTTAAGTAGCCAGTTACAACGCCAATATCAACAGGGTAAAAGCTCCACCAGTAGCGTACTTCTTAGCTTGGATAACCCTTCCGCCTTAGCTCGCAACATGGCGTACTACCAGTATTTAAACCAAGCCAGTGCTGAACAAATGGCTGCTTATCGCCAGACCTTAGACGGACTGACTCAAGTACAACAAGAGCAAGCTGATATCACCCTGGAGCTGCAGCAACAGGCACAAAAGTTAAACGCCCAAACGCAAAGCTTAAAACAAGCTAAAACTAAACTTTCGAGCACTCTTAACGCTTTAAATAGCGTAAAGCTGTCAAAAGCTCAGCGCTTGAGCAACGCTAAAACCGATCAAATACAAGCACAAGACTTGCTAGAGCAGATACAAATCGCCCTTGCCAAAGCCAATATCCAAGTTGCTGATACCCCACTGGCTAGGGCTAAAGGCCTTTTACCTTGGCCACTAAAAGGTAAAGTGCTCAATCGCTTTGGTGTATCACAAATCAGCTACCCTTTAAGCCAACAAGGCTGGTTGATTGCCGCTCCAGAAGGCTCAGACGTGAAGGCCATACATGGTGGGCGTGTGGTCTTTTCAGATTGGTTAAAAGGCTATGGATTAGTTATCATGCTAGATCATGGTGATGGGTTTTTAAGCTTATATGGACACAATCAAGCACTTTATTTGTCCACTGGCGAGCAGGCTGCAGCACAGCAGCTTATCGCAAGTAGTGGTAAATCTGGCGGTAATACTCAAGCTGCCTTATACTTTTCATTACGCCAACAAGGCAATCCTTTAAATCCTAAACAATGGTTGCAATAAAACACGCTATGAGAAATAAACTCACCAAGCTAACTACAAAAAAACCATTTAGAAAATCTGTTGCGCACCTGATTTTAGCTTTTTTCCTGGGCACTTTTAGCGTTTCACAGACCCTTGCCGACACTCCACCACAGCAAGTTAGCGTCGCGCCTGCTGGTACGAATGTGGATAAAGCTGTGCCGCTAGCACAGCTACAGGCCTTCGTGGCTGTATATGAACGTATCCGCCAAAATCATGTCACACCCAAAACAGATGCACAGCTACTGCAGCTGGCACTTGAAGGTTTGATTTTAAAACTTGACCGCTTTTCCAGCTATTTAGATGCGCAAGACATGGCAGCATTACAACAAGATACCAAGGGAGAATATCCAGGTATTGGCATAGAAATAGTCCCTGAGGGAAACTTTATTCGGATTATTACACCCATCGACAATAGCCCAGCATCTCGTGCGGGTATAAAGCCTGGGGACTGGATTACTCACGTACAAGATGAAACTATAAAAGGGCTAGATGTACATGACATAGTGCAGCTGATGGCAGGTGATATTGGCTCTTCAATTACACTGACGATATTGCGTAATGGGGAAACCTTTAGCGTTACCTTAACGCGTGAAATCATCACTACCAAGAGTGTTCGCAGTGAGCTAATGTCAGGCAATGTGGGCTATCTGCGTATTAGTCTTTTTCAAGATCAAACTGGAGAAGATTTGATAACACAAATGCAGGCCTTAAAAAAAGCTGGGGCTGATCGCTGGGTATTGGATTTAAGAAATAATCCCGGGGGCACTTTGTCTGCAGCAGCAAAAGTAGCTGATGCATTTTTAACTAAAGGTGTCATCGTGACTACCCAAGCCCGTCAAATTGAAGACAACCTCCGTTTTGAGGCTAGTAATGCAGACCCAAGTGAAGGTTTGCCTTTAATGGTGTTAATAAACAATGGTAGCGCCTCAGCTTCAGAAATAGTGGCAGGTGCTATAAAAGACCATAAACGTGGCCAACTTATGGGGGATACTAGCTTTGGCAAAGGCTCTGTTCAATCTATCATTTCACTGCCACAAGGCGCAGGTGTTAAGCTCACAACGGCATACTACTTCACACCGGCTGGCCATAACATTCACTTAAAAGGCATCGAGCCTGACTTAAGTGTAAGTAACACAGATACAGACGCTCAAGATGACCTGCAGCTAACCACCGCTATAGAGCTGCTTAAATCTACAGTTACTAAAAAATAATATAATGCACAAACTGAACAAGTTATCCAAAAAAATGTCCCAGTTTCAGCACTGTCTTATTGGGTGTCTATGGTTCTGGTTTATGACCAGCGCACATTTAGTTAAAGCAGATGTTTTTCAGCCTTCTATGGTCATTATCATCGACGACTTAGGCTATAACCTTGCCAACGGGTTAGGCATCATAAACTTACCAGGGCCTATTACTTTGGCTGTAATACCCCACACCCGCCATGGCGCTTCATTAGCTAGCACTGGAGCTAAAGTAGGTAAAGAGATCATGCTTCATGTGCCAATGCAAAATCATGCGGGTATTAAGCTTGGCAAAGGCGGACTTACTTTAGGTATGGATGAGAAAACCTTTAAAGATATATTACGAAAGGATGCCGCTAACATTCCCTTCACTCAAGGGTTAAATAACCACATGGGTAGCGCACTAACGGAACAAGCCTTACCCATGCTGTGGACGATGGATGTGGCCAAAGAGCTAGAGCTATTTTTTGTAGATAGTCGCACCAGTGCCACAAGTGTCGCCTGGCAACAGGCCATAGCGCAAAATGTGCCCACACTTAAACGGGATGTATTTTTAGACAATGACACCAGCACTGAAGCTTTAGAGATCCAATTTCAACAAGCTATGGATGTTGCCCGAAAAAATAAATTCGCTGTACTTATTGGCCACCCTTACCCAGAGACGATAGCTTTTTTAAGCCAGTCTCTTGGTAAACTGGATGAAGCAGGCATAAAGCTTGTTTCAGCCTCGGCGCTCATTGAGCTGCTAAAGCCGCATCTCGATACCCTTTGAGGCCATATATTTTTTGGCTTGAGGAATAGTGTATTCGTTGAAGTGAAAAATACTAGCCGCTAACACTGCATCAGCCTTACCTTCAGTAACACCTTCTACTAAATGATCTAAGTTACCCACACCGCCAGAAGCAATCACAGGCACAGACACTGCGTCACTTATAGTGCGCGTGACACCTAGATCATAACCATTTTTTACACCGTCTTGGTCCATACTGGTAAGTAGTATTTCACCAGCACCATAATTAACCATCTTGATCGCCCACTCGACCGCGTCAATGCCTGTAGCTTTGCGCCCACCATGAGTGAAAATTTCCCACCGTAATGGCTCACCAGGGCCACTGACTTGCTTGGCATCGATAGCTACCACAATGCACTGCACACCAAAACGATCTGCTGCTTGCTGGACAAAATCTGGGTTAAAAACTGCGGCAGAATTGATGCCTACTTTGTCTGCACCGGCGTTGAGCATACGGCGAATATCTTCGCAGGTTCTTATGCCACCACCCACAGTGAGAGGGATGAACACCTCACTAGCCATTTTTTCAACCGTGTGCACCATAGTGTCACGGTTTTCATGGGTAGCACCTATGTCTAAAAAGGTAATTTCATCAGCACCCTGCTCATTATAGCGCTTAGCTACCTCCACAGGATCGCCAGCGTCTCTAATATCAACAAACTGCACGCCTTTAACAACACGGCCGTTGTTAACGTCTAAACAGGGAATAATGCGTTTAGCTAAACCCATGAGAGTATCCTTAAAATAGGTAAAAGTTAGCTTGCGTCACAATAAGCTTGAGCTGCGGCTAAATCTAATGTGCCTTCATAAATAGCTCGACCAGTGATAGCACCTATAATTCCATCTCCAGCAACAGCTGCAAGTGCGCGCACATCATCCATATTAGTCACACCACCAGAAGCAATCACAGGGATACCTGCTGCTTGGGCTAAATGACGCGTGGCTTCTACGTTCACACCCTGCATCATGCCGTCCCGGGCAATGTCGGTATAAACAATAGAGCTAACCCCATCATTAACAAAGCGTTTAGCCAGATCTACTGCCTTCACATCGGTGACTTCTGCCCAGCCTTCTACAGCTACCATGCCATCGATTGCATCTAGACCTACAATAATACGTCCAGGAAAATCACGACACGCTTGAGTAACAAAATCTGGATCACGTACTGCTTGAGTGCCAATAATTACATACTCAACACCTGCTTGCAGGTAAGCTTCGATAATCTCTACATTGCGTATACCACCACCAATTTGTATCGGCAGTTTTGGGTGCGCCATGGCGATAGCTTTAACGATATCTCCATTGACAGGGTTACCTGCAAAAGCACCGTTTAAATCCACTAAATGCAACCTTCTGCACCCTGCATCAACCCACTGACTGGCCACTGATACTGGGTCTGCAGAAAATACAGTAGACTCCTCCATACGGCCTTGACGTAAGCGTACACATTCACCATCTTTTAAATCGATGGCAGGAATCATTAACAAAGGGGTTTGAGACATAGATTATTTGCGGCAGTATTTAACTACCGTCCCACTGTAGAAAGTTTTGTAAAAGTTTAAGGCCAGCAGAGTGACTTTTTTCTGGATGAAACTGAACTGCAAACACGTTTTCTAGCGCTAAAGCCACATCAAATTCTAGGCCATAATTACACGTAGCTGCTACAAGATGACGTGCTTGGGTGCGCACATAATAGCTGTGCACAAAATAAAATCGGCTATTATCTTCAATACCATGCCAAAGTTTGTGAGGCTTTTGCTGCACTTGGCTCCAGCCCATGTGTGGCACTTTCAGATGCGCTTGTTGCACACTAGGTTGGTCGCCAAAAAAAGATACATCACCTGGCAACTCACCCAAGCAATCCACTCCACCATTTTCACTAGAGTGCTGCATAAGCGCCTGCATGCCCACACAAATACCTAAAATTGGTTTCTTGCCCATTTGGTCGGCTACAATCTGATCGACGCCCAGACGTTTAATCTCGGCCATACAGTCACGCATAGCACCTACACCGGGCAGAACAACACGATCACAGGCTTCAATTTTAGCGGCATCGTTTGTCACATAAACGCGGGTATCTGGACAAACATGCTCTAGGGCTTTGGCAACAGAGTGTAAGTTGCCCATACCATAGTCAATTACTGCAACGGATTTCATAACGAGCCTATCAATACAGAGCTTATAAACTGCCTTTTGTCGACGGCATCATTCCTGCCATACGCTCATCAGCACTTAAGGCCATGCGCAAAGCACGACCAAAGGCTTTAAAGACTGTTTCTGCTTGGTGATGCGCATTTTTACCACTAAGGTTGTCGATGTGTAGCGTAAGCTTGGCATGATTTACAAAGCCACGGAAAAACTCATCAAACAAATCCACATCAAAACCACCAATGCGACCACGAGTGTATTTAACATGATTAAACAATCCTGGGCGACCAGAAAAATCCATCACTACACGGCTTAAGGCCTCATCAAGCGGAACATAAGCAGATCCGTAACGGGTCAGACCTTTTTTGTCGCCCACAGCTTGGTCAATGGCCATGCCTAGGGTAATGCCCAAATCTTCCACTGTGTGGTGGGCATCGATATGTAAATCACCTTTGGCATTAATATCTAAATCTATTAGGCCATGACGTGCAACCTGTTCTAACATGTGGTCTAAGAAAGGCAGCCCAGTCACACAACTAAACACACCAGTGCCATCTAAATTAACACTGACTGTAATTTGAGTTTCTAAGGTATTACGTTCTACGGTGGCGGTACGTGCCGACATGAGGTGTCCTCGCGTTTAAAAAAAGTATAGCTACACAATATGCTTAGATTATACGACCTTTAAGCACTTATTTACACAGCACAAACGCACCAAAAAGCGATAAAACAATTGTATAATTGCTAATACTTACGTTTACTCACTCACAAGCCATCAATTAATGATTACAAACGCCTCTTTTGCCAAAGAACTACTCATATGGTTTGACCAACATGGACGCAATCACCTGCCTTGGCAAAAAGACCGCACAGGCTATCGCGTGTGGGTATCTGAGATCATGCTGCAGCAAACCCAAGTAATCACTGTGATACCCTATTTTGAGCGCTTCATGGCCCGCTTTCCAACGATTACAGACTTAGCAGAGGCGCACAGTGATGAGGTATTAGCTCTGTGGACAGGCCTAGGGTATTACAGCCGTGCACGCAATCTTCATGCCAGCGCTATTGAAGTGGTAGAGCAACACCAAGGTGAAATGCCAACCAGCATAGATGATCTTGTATCACTCAAAGGCATTGGCAGATCTACTGCAGGGGCTATTATAAGCCAAGCCTATAATGACCAAGGCGTAATACTAGATGGTAATGTGAAACGACTACTGACTCGTTTATATGCCATTAAAGGGTGGCCTGGGCAAAGTCAAATAGACAAACAACTGTGGGAGATAGCTACACAGCTGACACCCACAACGCGCAATGCTGATTATACTCAAGCGATCATGGACATAGGCGCAACCATCTGCAAACCCAAACAACCCTTGTGTGTGGCCTGCCCTATGCAAGCAAGGTGCAAGGCGCTAGCAGAAGACCAAGTAGCCACCATACCTACACCTAAGCCAAAAAAACTAATACCACACAAAACCATCAGCGTGTTATTAATCAAAAATAAGCAGGGACAAACTCTTCTAGAGCAACGGCCAAACACAGGTATTTGGGGCGGGCTTTGGAGCTTGCCAGAGTTTGCCGACCTAAAGAGCCTGCAAACACAGCTAGCCTTAGATGGCTTGCCTACCAACACTCAACCTATCACGCCTATTAAGCATGTATTCAGTCATTACAAGCTCACCATAGAGCCACACCTATTGGTATTGGAGAACACACCAAAAAAAGTTTCCGAAAAAGCTAAAAGCCAGTGGTACGATACCCAACAACTGCATACAATAGGCTTAGCTACTCCAATCAAAAAACTACTCGAGAAAATCTAATGACCCGCACCGTTTTTTGCAGCAAATACAAAACCGACATGGAAGCCATGGATCGCCCTCCATTTCCAGGCGCCAAGGGACAAAAGTTATTTGAAACTTTATCCAAACAAGCATGGCAAGACTGGCTGACGCACCAAACTATGCTTATCAATGAAAAGCACTTAAACATGATGGACCCAGAAAGCAGAGCCTACTTGCAAGGTGAGCTAGAAAAATTTGCCTCTGGTGAAGATTACGACCTAGCAGATGGGTATGTTCCCCCTGCTGATTAAGTAAAACCTACTAGAATGAAGAAAATAACCAAATTTCAGCAACTTATTGTTGACAGCAAAATGCAAAACGGGTTTAATACGGCCCTCTTCTTGGTAGCGTAACACCCTGCAACCAGCACAGAAGAAAGCAAGAAGTATTGCCCGGATAGCTCAGTCGGTAGAGCAGAGGATTGAAAATCCTCGTGTCGGCGGTTCGATTCCGTCTCCGGGCACCA
>DKMQ01000093.1:0-417 GCA_002470565.1 Oceanospirillaceae bacterium UBA7410
AATCAAGGTTGGTGCTGCTACTGAAGTAGAAATGAAAGAGAAGAAAGCTCGCGTAGAAGACGCATTGCACTCTACTCGTGCTGCTGTTGAAGAAGGCGTAGTACCAGGAGGCGGTTTTGCTCTAGTACGTGCTCTTCAAGGTATTCAAGACCTAGAAGGTGCTAACCCAGATCAAACTGTAGGTATTAAAGTTGCCCTTAAGGCAATGGAAGCTCCTATGCGTCAAATTGCAACTAACTCAGGTGATGAAGCCTCTGTAGTGGTAGACAAGGTTAAGTCTGGTTCTGGTAACTATGGCTACAACGCTAGCACTGGTGACTACGGCGACATGATCGAAATGGGTATCCTAGATCCAGCCAAAGTAACTCGTACTGCGCTTCAAGCTGCAGCTTCTGTAGCTGGCATGATGCTAACCAC
>DKMQ01000093.1:434-1557 GCA_002470565.1 Oceanospirillaceae bacterium UBA7410
GGCATGGGCGGTGGCATGGGCGGCATGATGTAAATCATCCCCTAAGCTATTTATGCTTATTAAAAAACCGGCTCTTGTAGCCGGTTTTTTATTGGCTAAAATTAAGTGAAGCCGTTATATTAATGCCCACTAAAACGAATCTTTATAGGATATTCAAAAATGATTCAAATCACCAACTTGCGTAAACAATATGCCAGCGGTTTTGTTGCCTTAGATGACATCAATTTAACCGTAAAAAAAGGTGAGATTTTAGCCTTACTTGGCCCCAATGGCGCAGGCAAAACCACTTTAATCTCCACCATTTGTGGCATTGTTAATCCTACTTCTGGCACTGTTAGCGTAGATGGTTTTGACATTATTAAAGACTACCGTAAAACCCGCAGTTTGATTGGTTTAGTGCCTCAAGAGCTGACAACGGATGCTTTTGAAACACCGTTTAATAGCCTTACTTTTTCACGTGGTTTATTTGGCTTGCCTAAAAATCCAGAAAAGGTTGAGCAGGTATTGAAATCTTTATCCCTTTGGGACAAACGAGATGATCGTATTATGACCCTTTCTGGCGGTATGAAGCGTCGCTTGTTGATTGCCAAAGCATTAGTGCATGAGCCTCAGGTGTTGTTTCTAGATGAACCCACAGCAGGGGTAGATGTGGCACTTCGCCAAGACATGTGGCGTATGGTAGATGGGCTTCGTAGTGAAGGCGTTACCATTGTGTTAACTACACACTATATTGAAGAAGCCGAAGCGATTGCGGATCGCATTGGTGTGATCAATGGTGGCAAATTATTGTTAGTTGAAGATAAAGATTTGTTAATGGCTCGCATGGGTCAAAAGCAGCTTAAAATCGAATTAACACAAGCGATTGATACCTTGCCGGCACAGCTAGCACAGCAAGGCTTTGTGGTTGCAGATGATAAGCAAAGCATTATTTACCACTATGATAAAGACGCCCCAGAAGTAGACATTGCAGCTCTATTGCAAGTGGTATCTAGTGCTGGACTGGGTTTTAAAGACATACATACTCAACAAAGTAGTTTGGAAGAAATATTTGTTGATTTAGTGGAGCGTGCAGCATGAATTTAAGAGGCATTTGGGCTATTTATACTTTTGAAATGTCGCGTAC
>DKMQ01000093.1:1598-4758 GCA_002470565.1 Oceanospirillaceae bacterium UBA7410
ATAGAGTCTGTGGGCGGCATTAGTTACGGCGCGTTTATTGTGCCCGGTTTGATCATGCTGTCTATCATGACACAAAGCCTTTCCAACGCATCATTTGGTATCTATTTTCCACGTTTTTCTGGCACTATTTACGAGGTGCTTTCATCACCCATGTCCTTTTGGGAAGCGACCATGGGGTATGTGGGCGCAGCAGCCACTAAGGCGATGATTATTGGTTTGATTACACTGGCGACAGCAGGGTTTTTTGTGCCTATTGAAATTGCTCACCCAGTTTGGATGCTCACCTTTCTAATACTCACCACGATTACTTTTAGTCTGTTTGGTTTTCTTATCGGTATTTGGGCAGATGGCTTTGAAAAGTTGCAGCTTATCCCGTTGCTGGTAATCACCCCTATGGTGTTTTTAGGCGGTGCTTTCTATTCTATCGATATGCTGCCAAGCGCTTGGCAAACAGTCACTTTATTTAACCCTGTGGTGTATTTGATTAGTGGCTTTCGTTGGAGCTTTTACGGCATTTCTGATGTGAGTGTGGCGGTCAGCGTAGGTATGATCATGCTGTTTATGGGCCTTTGTTTGGCACTGATTGCGTGGATATTTAAAACTGGCTATCGATTAAAGCAGTAGCTGCACCTACAGACGTAATCATCTATTTTAATGTCGTCCAAACAAGCCTAATTATATGCAATGTCATAGTTAGGCTTTTTTTGCCTAAACTTTGGCCAATCTGTTTAAAAATATTTCTTAAACAATGTGGAATAAATTTTTTGCACTAAGCTTATTGGTACACAATAATTTAGAAACCTAGTTTATGCAAAATTTCAAACGATATAGCTGGCAGTCCTTAGCTTTTTTTTATGCCCATTGGAAAGGTGTGTTGGTACTGGCCTACTTACCTAACCTATTACCAGAGATTTATTACTTAATAGACAGTGAGCAAAGAGACAGCTGGGCATTGTCTTTGATGATAATCCCTTTCTACATTATGTTCAGTGTGGCTTTTATTTTTTATATTGATGGCCAGGCAAGGTTTAGGCAAAATAGTGGACCACAGCTTCACAGGCTAGCGCTTAAATTTTTAGTACCTTACTCTTTTGTCATGGTGATTGCTTATTTGGCAATAATGTTTTCAATGTTTGCCCTCATCATTCCGGGAATATATGTGCTTGTGAAATATTCCTTTATTACCTTTAACTTATTGTTAGATGAAACCGGTATAAACGGCGCATTTAAGTTGAGCTGGAAACAAACCAAAGGCTATTTCTGGTTGCTATTAAGTGCTTTTTTTGTATATGTTTTAGTGCCTGGTTTACCTGGTTTCATTGCACAAATTGTTCCACAAGAATTCAATTTTTCACAAGCTGCGAATCACTCGCAAGCAATTGAATCATCAAATATAATTTATTTGACTGTGGGCACATTGGGCTATATTTTTTACACACTATTCACTTATCAAGTGTATAAAGACGTATCAAAAAAATGGTTGGATGATAGGCCTACTAAAGTGATTGATACGCCCTCTGAAATCATCAAATAAAGTGCTTGGCTTGGGTGCGAGTCATTCATGTTCATACCGCCATTTCATGGTACTCTAGGCCGCTTTCACCTTGCTCGTGATTTACTAGAGTGTAATTATATTGAACAACGCTACCAACAACAAAAAAGGCATCTTGTTAATGCTCGCCGCTATGGCGGGTTTTACTATTGAAGATGCTTTTATCAAACAGCTCTCCAGCACCTTATCTATTGGCCAAATACTTATGGTCGTTGGTTTGTGTAGCTCGGTATTTTTTGCATTGCTGGCGCTTAAAAGTGGACGTAATATTTTTTCACGTCAGCTTTGGACTAAAGCAACTTTAGCGCGAATGGGTGCAGAAGCCGTGGCTGCGGTAGCGTTTATAGCCTCTTTGTCTTTGGTACCGCTATCTACCGTTGCAGCGGTGTTTCAGGTGACGCCATTAACCATTACTATGGGTGCAGCTTTATTTTTGGGTGAGCGGGTGGGGTGGCGCCGTTGGGCTGCTGTTTGCGTAGGTTTTATCGGTGTTTTATTGATCATCCGGCCAGGCTTTGGTGGGTTTAATCCATCAGTGTTGTGGGTGCTAGTGGCTGTTTTGGGTGTAGCGGTTAGAGATTTGGTTACCCGCGTGATTCCGTCTAGTGTGGGCTCTTCCATTATTTCTTTTCAAGCTTTTGCATCACTTATTGTTGCTGGGGGTCTTTGTATGCTCATTAGCCCTCAAACCATTGCGCCTATTACCAGTGAAGAAATGGTCTATTTTGGTTACACCATTATTTTTAGTATTTCAGGCTATTACGCTATTGTATTAGCAATGCGGGTGGGAAATGCGTCTATTGTGGCGTCTTTTAGATACTCAAGGTTGTTGTTTTCGCTGTTAGTAGGGGTTTTTATATTTAATGAAAGCGTTGATATGCTTACTCTCATTGGCTCTGTGATTATTATCGCTACGGGCTTATATACATTTTTAAGAGAGCACAAGGCAGGCTTAGCTCATAGCAAAAATGCTGGGGTAGTCTTGTAGCAGCTACTTGTTAGCCCTTGCTACTGCTGGCTACTCGGGCATAAGTAGTTCATGCCCAACCACTTCATCCATAATGCCATAGGGCACTCTAAAGGTTTTGCCCTCTAGTTTGATCACAGCATAGTCTTTACACATTTTTATGATGGTGCAATTAATAATGTTGCCCTTGTTACTCACTCTTACAATGTTGTAGTTGTGCAGCGCTATAGCCATTTTGGAGATCCTTATAGTGTATTTAGAGTGGTAAGTTTTGCTGACATAATATCTGGAATAACACAGCTTTTACCCTGCTTAAAATCATAATACACGCCCATCCCGGTGCCTTGTGCCACTAAGCAATTTTGTTGCTTGCTCCATATTTTATGTTCAAACTCTACTTTTTTTGGTCCTGTTTGTTTGGCATTACTAAATACTATGAGGGTGTCTGGGTAAGTGACAGGGGCTAGATAATCACACTGTATAGAGGCCAGTACAGGGCCTATGTTAGTGGCTTTCATGTCGTCGCTCATGCCTAGTTTTTCTAGAAGGTCTATGCGGCCATCTTCGATGTAACGTATATAAACGGTATTATTAAGGTGTTGAAAGGCATCCATTTCGCCCCACTTCACTTTAATTTCGGT
>DKMQ01000093.1:4895-19778 GCA_002470565.1 Oceanospirillaceae bacterium UBA7410
AGAACCAATGGTAGTGGTAGATTCCACCTTACCAATAAATTGGCTACCAATAATGCTTTCGTGAATAAATGCCTCACCTTGTTGTAGTAAACCTTTGGCATGCAGCTGTGCCATCCGTGCGCTGGTGCCAGTGCCACAAGGGGATCGGTCTATAGCGCCACTGCCATAAAACACTGCGTTAGATGCGCTAGAATCTGGTTTTTTGGGTTTGCCTGTCCACATTACATGGCTGATGCCATTTACACTTGCATCTTCTGGGTGCACGCAAGTCGCTATTTTATTGATGGCCTCTCTTACCAGTGGGCTAAACTTAAGCACTTGCGCGGCAGAAAAATGCTCTAGGCCTGCAAAGTTTTTTTGTGGTTCGATAATAGCGTAATAGTTGCCGCCATAAGCGACATCTATGACTAATTCACCTAATTCAGGGCAGTTGATCACTAAGCCTTCATAGGCCAAATAGCTGGCTACATTAAATAGTCGCACGTCGGTTACTAAGCCATCTTCATCTTGTTGGTATTCAATTTTTATCGCCCCTGCAGGCACTTCTAAAGTCAGCTGACCTTTAACTTTTGGTGTCCATAGGCCTTCTTGTAATGCAATAGTTACGGTGCCTATAGTGCCGTGGCCACACATAGGCAAACAACCACTTGTCTCTATAAATAAGATAGCCCCATCGTGGTTTGGATTAGTAGGTTTATACAATATAGAGCCAGACATCATGGCGTGGCCACGAGGTTCAAACATCAGTGCAGTGCGAACCCAGTCGTGGTGTTGTAAAAAATCTTGGCGTTTATCGCTCATAGTATTACCCACAAGCTTTGGGCCACCTTTAGCAACTAAGCGCACAGGGTTACCGCAGGTGTGTGCGTCAATGCAATTAAATGTATGTATTGTCATAAGTTATAAGCTATGTAACGTGGGAACTGGGTATTACTGCATGGTACAATGATCCAGCTTAATTAACCTAACATTCTATACACTTTGGCTTATAAGTTACCAAACTTAAGTAGAATAAAGAGTCCTTTGATATATGAAAATGCTCATTGATTTTTTACCCATTGTCATCTTTTTTATCGTCTATAAATTAACTGATGATTTGATTCTAGCTACTGCCGTTCTGATTCCAGCGACCATGTTACAAATGGCTTACACTTGGTTTACCACCAAAAAAGTGGAAAAAATGCAGCTTGTTACCCTAGTATTGGTAGTGGTATTAGGTGGCCTTACAGTGGCTTTGCAAGATGGTCAGTTTATTAAGTGGAAGCCTACCATTGTAAACTGGTTATTTAGTTTGGCTTTTTTGGGCAGTCAGTTTATTGGTCAAAAGCCTATCGTCCAGCGGCTGATGGGTAAAAGTGTGGAGTTGCCTAGTCAAGTGTGGCGCAAACTTAATGTGGCGTGGGTCGTATTTTTTGCCGCTATGGGAGGCATCAATTTATACGTAGCCTTTAATTACAGTGAATCCACTTGGGTTGATTTCAAACTCTTTGGTATGTTGGGCCTTACTTTTGTATTTATTATTGCTCAAGGCCTATATATGTCGCGCTTTATGCCCAAAGATATGGAAAAAGAGGACTAAAAAATGTTATTTGCTATTATTTCCCAAGATGTACAAAACAGTTTAGCGCAGCGTATGGCAGCAAGGCCTGCCCATTTAGAGCGTCTTAAAGCCCTAGATACACAGCAACGTTTAACACTAGCAGGGCCTCATCCACATACCCAAGAAGAAGGTTTTACAGGTAGTTTGGTAGTGGCTGATTTTGCTGATCTTGCCGCTGCTCAAGCATGGGCTGACCAAGATCCATACGTCGCTGCCGGTGTTTATGCTGAAGTAAAAGTTAAACCATTTAAACAAGTCTTTCCAACACAAGAGTAAACCCATGAAAAAGTTTTTTAGCGTGTTAAAGAAATCCACAGTTATAGCAATAGCTGCTCTAAGTTTAAGCTTTTCTGTGTGGGCACAAAACCCACAAATTACATTGGCAACAAGCCTTGGTGACATCGTTGTTGAGTTAGATGCAACGGCGGCACCTGTTAGCACAGACAACTTTTTACACTACGTAAATAGTGGTTATTATAACAGCACTATTTTTCATCGGGTCATTCCAGGATTTATGGTTCAAGGTGGTGGCTTTGGCGCAAATGAAAAAGACAAATCTGGCACTATCGCTCCTATTGTTAATGAAGCTGCTAATGGCTTGTCTAACCTTCGGGGCACTATTGCTATGGCTAGAACCTCTAACCCCAACAGTGCTACCGCGCAGTTTTTTATCAACCTAAAAGACAATCTATTTTTAGATAAAAGTAGCTCTAGTGATGGCTATGCAGTGTTTGGAAAAGTAGTAGAAGGCATGGATGTAATTGATCGTATCGCCAAAGTACCCACCATGAACAAAGGCGGGCATCGTGATTGGCCATCAAAAACGATTTATCTTAATTCAGCTCAAAAGCGTTAGATATCAATTAAAGGTATGAAAGCTAGCCACACCCATAAGGCCTTTTCAGACCCTCAAAGCTTAGCTGTAACCCCCAAGGTTGCAGCGGTTTTAATCGCCAAATTACAAAAAACACCTCTTCAGTTAGACCAGCGACATCAAGAGCTAGCTGCAAGTTTTTTTGATTATGAAGCCTTAAAGTCGAAACCTGTCACCTCAACAATGAGCGTGTTGGATGCTAATTTTGGTGTAGGTTTAGATTTTTTAATCATTTGGAAACTTTGGCTGGAGTCTAGAGACAGTGGCCACCATACTTCTTTGTTAAATTATGTAGCCGTTTGCGAGCAGCCACTTTGTTTGGCAGATGTTAAGGTGTTGCACCAAAGCTTACCCCAATTAAATGCGTTGAGTGTGCAGTTTCAGGAGCAGTACCCAGAGCTTATAAAAGGCTTCCATCAGCTTGATTTTGGCAAGGTAAAATTAACCTTAGTTTATGCAGAGCCTACCCAAGCATTAGCACAAATTTGTGGTGAGTTTGATGTCTGTCTTGATGCTATAGACCCTATAGCGGCTGCAGATGAAGTTAAAAAGAAAGCTTATATCCCACCATGGCAGCGGCCACATTCAGGCCTTGCTCACAAGAGCAAGGTAGCCATCATAGGCGCAGGTATCTGTGGCACGGCCACTGCCTTGAGCTTATCTGAGCGTGGTTTTGATGTCACCTTGATTGAAAAGGGCCCGGAGCTTGCTAGCGGAGCTTCAGGCAACCGCCAAGGCATGCTCTACGCCAAACTGCCAGATAGTGCCACCATAGCTGGACAGTTTCACCAGCAAGGTTTGCAGCACACTATGGCGGCACTAAAACGGCATTTAAGTAGCAAGCACTGGCAAGCTTGTGGCTTAATGCAGGTAGCCACTAATGATAAACAAGCCATACAAATGCAAGCCGTGCTCAAACGCGAGTATCCATCATCTTGGTTGCAATGGTTGAGCCAAACCCAAGCTCAGCAGTTAGCCAAACAACCTGTCAGTGCAGGGGGCTTATATTTCCCCAACAGTGGATGGGTATCACCTAAGCATTGGTGTGAAGCTTTGTACACAAGAAGTGGTGCAGATCTATGGCTTAATACCACTGTGCTGAGTATGCAACAAACCGCGAAGCAGGGCTGGAAGTTAAGTTTAAGCGGGGCCTATGATGGCGAATATGAGTTTGATGCGGTAGTTATTGCCAATGCAAATAGTGCCAAAAATCTGTTGGCGCAGCAAAACCTTGCGTTAAAGGCTATTCGTGGTCAAGTAAGCTATGTAGACACACAACAAAGCCCAGCGCTTGTGGTATGTGGGCAAGGCTACGTAACCCCTAGCCAGCAAGGTATTTTATCAGTGGGGG
This sequence comes from Oceanospirillaceae bacterium UBA7410, assembly GCA_002470565.1. Lineage (GTDB taxonomy): Bacteria > Pseudomonadota > Gammaproteobacteria > Pseudomonadales > Balneatricaceae > Njordibacter. The sequence continues at coordinate 8,721 of DKMQ01000093.1, forward strand.
CAAGCTATAACCTGCACACGCTTGATACGCAGTTGTCAGACAAAGACCACATTGATAATTTAGGGCGCCTAAGTGATGTATTGCCTAATCAAAAAACATTGGATGTAGGGGATGTTGTAGGCGGCTGGGTGGGCTTTCGAGCAGTAACTCCTGACTACCTACCTATGGTAGGGCAGCTAGCTGATGAGGCTGCGGTGATTGGGGCCTTTGCCAAATTACGCCAAGATGCTAATTATAAATTTATTCAAGACATGCCTTACCTACCCGGGTTATACATAAATGCGGGCCATGGCTCTAAAGGTTTTGTTAGCGCCCCTTTAAGTGCGCAAATATTAGCTTGTCAGATGGCTAACCAAAGCCTGCCTGTGGCACAATGTGTGGCTTGGGGATTAGATCCCAACCGTTTTATTATTCGCGACTTAATACGCCGCAAACGCTAACCGAGATTTATGCCGTGAACCCTACTAAGATTAAGCTTCATAAAAAAAGCAACACGTTAGAACTTAGCTATTTAGAAGCTGGAGCAACACAAGAGGTAAGCTACACCTTATCTGCTGAATACCTACGTATTTCTTCACCTAGTGCAGAAGTGCGAGGGCATAGCCCAGATCAAGCTGTGCTGCAGGTAGGAAAAAGCCGAGTTAAGCTAACGGGCTTAGAAGGTGTGGGTTATTACGCTTTAAAGCTTGAATTTGATGATGGCCATGATTCTGGCTTATACACCTGGGATTACTTGTATGATCTTAGTGTTAATCATCAAAAACATTGGGCGTATTACTTAGAACAACTAAACCAAGCCAAACAAAGCCGAGACCCACACACAAGCATTGTTCAGTTTGTTTAGTTTAAAACTTAGCTGTTAAGTTTAAGAGCGATAGCACAAGCTTCGTGAACATGGTGAATGCAGGCTTTTCTAGCAGCTTCACTGTCACGTATGGTGATCGCTTGCATGATAGTTTGCATCTCTAAAAGGCTGTGCTTCCAGCGTCCTGCTTGGTTAATAGTGCCAGCGCGTAATACCATAATACGAGCCAAAAGGCGGTTAAGGCTGGCATCAAGTTCAGCATTAGCGCTGCCTTCAAGTAACTGATCATAAAAGGCTTTAGTGCAGGCTAATATTTGCTCTACTTCAGATTGATCAAAGGCCTTTTTTAATGCATTTGTGGTGTCTTGTAGGGCGCTAATTTGTTCATCACTAGCGCGTTCACAAAATAGCTGTCCAGCCAAACCCTCCAGTGCTGCACGCAGTTCGTAAATATTTTTTACATCCTGCGTGTTAAGTACGCTCACACTTGGGCCACGTTGGCCTGCAAATTGCACCAAACCTTCTGATTCTAAATGCCTTAGGGCTTCACGCACAGACGTGCGGCTTACATCTAAAGCTTCGCACAATTCTCTTTCTACCAACCGTTGGCCTGGCTTTAGTTGGGTGCTAATAATAGCATCGCGCAGTTTATCCAAAACCATCTGACGCAACGTAATAGTGTTGCGAGTGACTTTAAGGTCTGCAAGTTGGTTGGGCATAGATTAAGATTCCGCAGCCATTTCCGCTAACACTTCTTTAGCGCAACGAAAGGCGTCGATAGATGCAGGCACACCGCAATAAATAGCACTTTGTAACAACACTTCTCGTATTTCTTCTTTAGTGCAGCCATTATTAAAGGCGCCACGAATGTGTAGTTTGAGCTCATGAGGGCGGTTTAAAGCAGTGATCATGCCTAAATTTACTAAGCTTCGGGTTTTGTGGGGTAGCCCATCACGGTTCCAAATGCTGTCCCAGCAATACTCTGTAACTAGCTCTTGTAACGGCCATGTGAAGTCGTCTGCTGCTGCAATGGATGCATCTACATAAGCATCGCCAAGCACTGCCTTGCGGGTTTTTAGGCCCGCTTCAAATTTTTCTGATCTATTTTTTTCAGAATGAGGTTTAGAATCTGACATAAGTGTGTCCTTGTGTAAGGTTGGGGTTAATTACAAACCACCCATTAACATATATTTGATTTCAAGGAAGTCTTCAATACCATAATGAGACCCTTCACGACCCATTCCAGACTCTTTTACGCCACCAAAAGGTGCAACTTCTGTGGAGATAATGCCTTCGTTGATACCTACCATGCCATACTCTAAGCCTTCGCCAACACGCCAAACACGGCCAATATCACGGGTGTAAAAATAAGCAGCTAAACCAAATTCGGTATCATTAGCCATAGCAATGGCTTGCGCTTCATCCTTAAATTTAAAGATAGGTGCTACTGGGCCAAAGGTTTCTTCTGTGGCCATTTTCATGTCGGTAGTGGCATTGCCTATGATTGTAGGGGTGAAGAAACTGCCGCCAAGTGTGTGGCTTTGGCCGCCACATATAAGCTTGCCACCTTTACTTAAAGCATCTTCAATGTGATCTTTTACTTTATCAATAGCGCCTTGGTTAATCATTGGCCCTTGAGTGACGCCTTCATCCATGCCGTTACCCACTTGAAGCTGAGCCACCTTCTCTGCAAACTTAGCAACAAAAGCGTCATACACACCTTCTTGCACAATAAATCGGTTCACACACACGCAGGTTTGGCCTGCATTTCGATACTTACCAGCCACAGCGCCTGCGACAGCAGAATCAAGGTCAGCATCATCAAACACGATAAACGGTGCGTTGCCACCTAGCTCCAAAGAGACCTTCTTCAAAGTAGGTGCGCATTGTTGCATCAGTAGCTTGCCTACAGGCGTAGAGCCGGTAAAGGTAAGCTTACGTACAGTAGGGTTGCTAGTAAGCTCTGCGCCAATGGGGCGAGATTGCCCTGTAATCACGTTAAATAATCCAGCTGGAATACCCGCTTCTTCTGCCAATACAGCCAGTGCAAGGGCTGAAAAAGGCGTTTCTGATGCTGGGCGCACTACAAACCCACAGCCAGCTGCTAATGCAGGGCCACACTTGCGGGTAATCATTGCCGTTGGAAAGTTCCAAGGTGTAATAGCAGCCACTACTCCAATGGGCTCTTTAGTCACCACAATGCGAGCATCGGCTTTATGGGTAGGAATAATATCACCATAAATGCGCTTGCCTTCTTCGGCAAACCAATCAATAAAACTTGCAGCGTAACCAATTTCGCCTTTAGCTTCGGCTAAGGGCTTGCCTTGTTCTAAAGTCATTATTTTACCAAGGTCATCTTGGTTGGCCATGATAAGGTCAAACCAAACACGCATGATAGCAGCGCGCTGTTTGGCTGTTTGTTTGCGCCAACTAATCATAGCCACTCTAGCTGCTTCAATGGCGCGAGCAGTTTCTACTCCAGTTAAGTCAGGTATGCTTCCAATCACTTCACCATTGGCAGGATTAGTCACTTCCATAGTGGCTTTTGAGTCGGCATCTAACCAAGTGCCATTAATATAAGCTTGTTGGCGAAAAAGTGCTGGGTTGTTCAGTTGCATGGTATGAATCCTATTATTAGTCATTGCACGGTGTTGGGTTTGCTAGTTGTATTTAATTTTATATCAAAACGTTCATAATATTAAACATTTTTAGAGTATTAGCGCATTACAAAGGGGTCGGCCATAGGCTCGCTTGAGGTATTGATCCAAACGGTTTTTAGTTGGGTGTAATCTTTTACTGCATCAATGCCACTTTCTCTGCCATAGCCACTGGCTTTAAAGCCACCAATGGCGCCCATGGGCGAAACGGCACGGTAGGTGTTCACCCAGATAATGCCAGCTTGCACGGCTTTGCTCATGCGGTGCACGCGACCATTGTCACGGGTCCAAATGCCAGCGGCTAAGCCAAATTGGCTATCGTTGGCTAAAGCTAAAGCATGGGCTTCATCTGTAAAGCGCATGATACTGGCCACAGGGCCAAATACTTCATCTTGCATGATGCTGCACTGGTTATTGTCTACTGCCAAGATAGTAGGATGGTAATACCAGCCATTACTGTGAATGTTATTAGAGGGTAAAACGCGCTTGCCACCATGCACAAGTGTTGCGCCTTGCTCCAGTGCTTGTGCAACCATACGCTCCACCAAAGCCAGTTGAGCTTGAGTAGCCATAGGGCCCATCTCAGACTTGGCATTCATAGGCTCACCAATAATAATGCGTTCAACACGTGATTTTAGGGCTGCTAAAAATTCGTCATACACGCTGTCTTGCACCAATAAACGGCTTCCAGCGACACAGCTTTGGCCACTAGCGGCAAAAATACCTGCCACTACACCATTTACAGCACTGCTAATATTAGCGTCTGCAAAGATAATGTTAGGCGACTTGCCACCAAGCTCTAGACTTATTTGGGCTAGGTTTTGCGCACTATTTTTAACCACAGCTTTAGCACCAGCGCCACCTCCAGTAAAAGCAATACGTCGCACTAATGGGTGTTTAGTTAACGCCGCCCCAGTGTCGGCGCCAAACCCTGTCACTACGTTGACAACTCCATCTGGAAAGCCTGCTTCTTTAACTAAATGCATTAGTTCCACTATAGTGGCGCTGGCATGTTCAGAAGGTTTAAGCACCACGGTATTGCCAGCAGCTAATGCTGGAGCAAGTTTTACCGCGGTTAAATACATGGGCGAGTTCCAAGGAATAATTGCTGCCACTACGCCCAAAGGCTCGTGAGTGGTATAGGCAAACATGTCCGCTTTGTCTAAAGGTAACGTTTGGCCTTCAAGCTTGTCAGCTTGGCCTGCGTAGTAATAGAAAAATTCTGGCATGTAGCCAATTTGGCCCATTGTTTCACGAATCAGTTTGCCGTTATCGTTGGTTTCTAATTGTGCCAAGTGCTCTTTATTGGCAGCGATTAAGTCGCCTAATTTTCGTAACAATTTGCCCCTAGCTGTGGCATGTAGGTTGCGCCAGCTTGAATCTTCAAATGCATTTTGGGCGGCTTGTACCGCAGCATCTACATCTGCTTCTTGAGCGTGAGAAAAGCTAGCCCATGGCTGTGCATTGGCCGGGTTTAAGCTGTCAAAACGACCACCGTCTTTTGCATCTACCCATTGGCCGTTAATAAATAGCTGATATTGGCTAAGTGCCATAGCGTGCTCCTTTTGTTACAGCACTCACTAATAGATCATGAATGAATGCTAATAAATTGGTGTAATAGCTGATTGACTTCATGTGCATTTTCAACAGGCATCATGTGCCTAGCATTAGGTAAAATAGACACGGTTGCAAAAGGCAGTTTTGCCGCTAAGGCATAGCTCATAGCGGGAGTTGAGCCTGGATCTAGCTCGCCAGTGGTCACTAAAGTAGGGCAGCGAATGCCACTTAAGTGATCTTTCATTACATTATCACCCTCACCAAACAAGCGATAACAAAGGCGATAACTTGCACTATGATTAGCCAATACTTTAGCTTTTAACTGAGCGATGTAATGTGGGTTTTCTTGAGTATAGTTGCGGCTAAACCATCGGGCTAGGGCCTGATCTATATTAGCACTAGGGCCACTCTTATCAACTTCATTTACCCGGTTTAATATGCCTTGGCGTAAGTCTTCGCTACGATCAAATACGCTGTTCATTATGCTTAGGCTATGCAGTTTTTGGGGGTATTTAATGGCGAAAACACGGGCGACCAGACCGCCTAACGAAAAACCAACTAAAGTTATTTTTTCAAGCTGTAAATGTTCAATAAGTCTATGTAGTTGTTGGGCAAGCGTCTCAAGTGTAATGTTTGCCGGAGCATTTAGGCTTAAACCGTGGCCCATCATGTCATAGGTGATCACTTGATGGGTGCTTTTAAAGGCGTTAACTTGGCGCTCCCATAGGCTTAAATCTAAACCCACACCATGAATAAATACCAGTGTGGGGCTATCAGACTGTCTCTCACCAAAGCTTTGATAATGAGTGCCATATGGGCAGAAAAGTTTCATTAAGATTAGGCTTGTGCGTCTGCTTTTTCTGCAGCAATTTCTTCCATATCCATATAACGGTTACCGATACGTGGGTGCGCTCGGCCACCATCAGATCCACCTAACACTACAATGATCTCATCAGCTGCTGGAGCATCTTCAATGTGCATTTCTAAAGTGATGTAATGGGAGCGAAACCCAGCGTCATCTTTATGCATCATAGGCACTTGAATAGAAGTGCCAGCTGGGCCACGTTTATTGGTAAAGCTTAAAAAGCTTTTTGCATTGACTGCATCTCGGTAGTGGTTGCCAAAACGCAAGGTATGGATAATGCCAGAGGCGTGCTCGATTTCGCCATTTAGCCCAATAACAGCAGCTTTACCATAAGCTTCAATAGCATCGCCACTAGGGAAATGAGACAGTACAGCCGCTACCATTTCTTCACCTAGCTGCGAGCAACCTGCAGTGATTTGTGGGCGAAGGTTCTCTACAAACCCTTGGCCTGCCCATGGGTTTTTAATAATATAGGCCACACCCACCATTTTAATGGGAGTAGCAGCAGCTTTGCCGCCTTCAATACGAATCTCTTCTATGGAGGTGACTACTTTACGAACTTCAAAATGCATGCTTTTTCCTACTAATAATGTATTAATATTTCTTGGTTTCAAGTGATAAGGATTAACTACTTAGTTAAAGTTGGGCATCACTTGATCGATAAACAATTGGAGCGACTTTTTCTTTTGTGCATGGGGTAGGCCGTTATCACTCCAAAAACTAAATTGTGTCACACCCAAAGATTCATAGTGTTTAATACGCTTAGTGACTTCTTTTGGCGTGCCTATAAGCAGGTTTTTATGTAATTCATCCAAACCAAAGCCTGGCATTTCATTCATTTGTGCATCGGTGAGTGGTTTTACAAACCCGTTGACAGGCTCTTGATCATTTTTGAACCATGCATAAAAATACCCATACCAATCACGCAGGGCTTGCGCACCTTTGCGCCAATCTTCACCTTCTTCGTGCACCCAAGTGTGGCGCAGGGCAAGTAATTGAGGTGCTGGTTTTTCGGGGTGGTTAACACAGGCTTGTTTGAAACGCTCACAAGCCAGTTCAATGCTTTGATCACCCGCAATAAGTGGTGTGATCATTACATTGCAATCACTCTTTAAAGCATAGTCGTGAGACTCTTGTTCTCTAGCAGCGACCCACATAGGTGGAAAAGGCTTTTGGGTAACACTAGGCACAGCAGTAGAGGTAGGAAAAGAGTAATGTTCCCCATCGTGGGCGTAGTCACCGGTCCACAGTTTTTGTAATGCAGGAACCATCTCCCGCAAAGGCCCGCCGCCATCTTTGGCTGCCATGTTGTCAGTCATGCGGTCAAATTCAGATTGATAGGCACCACGGGCAATACCAAAATCAAGTCGGCCATTGCTCATCATATCCACAAGCGCTGTTTCACTAGCAAGGCGAACAGGGTTCCAAAATGGCGCCACAATAGTGCCCAAACCTAAACGAATCGTTTTAGTAAGAGGTGCTAAATAAGCCATAAAATTGAGTGGGTTGGGGCAGATGGTAAATTCCATCATGTGATGCTCACCAATCCATACGGTTTCAAAACCCGCTTTTTCTGCCATAAGTGTAAGCTCTACTAGCTCATCTAATAGCTCTTTGTGGGGTTTGTTTGGATCTGAGCGCTCCATGTGGACAAACAAAGAAAATTTCATAGCAACAACTCCTCACCAATATATTCATGACCAATTGCGGTTGTATTATGGTATACCAAAATAATAGGGGCATCTTTTCACTGAATGAATATCATGTCAATATTTTTTTATAGGTAGATATTTTTAAGATAATTGTCTAAATTAGAATTAATATTTAAATTCTTTGCTAAATTAGCATATAAATAATAACTAAAATCTTTTATAGGCGAATCCTATGTTCCAATCTTTTTTTCCTAGCCCCAAGTGGTTTTTTATTAGCCTCATTGTGTGGGCAAGCGTATGCATTGGTGTTTGGTATGGCTTTGGTGATCAGTTGGGCACTTTTATAGGCTTTGAGTTACCAGCAGAAGATGCCGAACCTGTGCTTGGTTTGGGGCACTTTATTAGCCCAGATTTTCTCTGGTTTTACCTCTACTATTTTGTCACCTTAATGATGTTTGGATTAACATGGGTGAAACTTCATCCGCACCAGTGGCAGTTATGGTCTATCTTTGGTAGTGCGCTCATCTTGTTTAGCACCTATTTTTCTGTGCAAGTGTCTGTAGCCATTAACACCTGGAGGCGTCCATTTTTCGATAGTATTCAAGGGGCGCTGTCAGAGCCAGGCAGTATTACTGCAGTGCAGCTGTATGATTTGATTATTATCTTTGGCCAAATCGCATTTTTGGCAGTGATTGTTTTTGTGATGACACGATTTTTTGTGAGCCATTATATTTTTCGCTGGCGCACGGCTATGAACAATTATTATGCCTCTAAGTGGCCACAGCTAAGAACAGTAGAAGGTGCAGCCCAACGAGTGCAAGAAGACACCATGCGTTTTTCTAGCATAATGGAAGGTTTGGGTGTGTCGTTAGTGGATGCGTTTATGACCTTGGTGGCTTTTTTGCCGGTGCTTTGGTCGCTATCGCAATATGTTACAGAGTTGCCTGTGGTGGGGGTTATTGCTACGCCACTTTTTTATGCGGCCATTTTTTGGTCTATATTTGGCACGATGCTCATGGCGCTTGTGGGTATAAAGTTACCAGGATTAGAGTTTAAAAACCAACGGGTAGAGGCGGCTTATCGTAAAGAGCTGGTTTATGGCGAAGATTATGAAGACCGTGCTGAGCCACAAACACTAAGTGAGCTATTTGGTAATGTACGTAAAAATTATTTTAAGCTTTATTTTCACTACATGTACTTTAACGTAGCACGTAGCTTCTATTTGCAGGCAGACAACCTGTTTGCTTACATCATACTCATCCCTACCATCGTTGCAGGTACTATTACCTTTGGTATTTTGCAGCAGATCTTGACTGCATTTGGGCAAGTGAGTAGTTCCTTCCAATACCTGATCAATGTGTGGCCAACGGTTGTGGAACTGTTATCTGTGCATAAGCGTTTGCAATCGTTTGAACAAGTGCTACATGAAAAGCCACTGGTAAAACTTGATCAACAATACATGGCAGAAGGTGAAGACACCTAGCAGCTTGCATTACTAAAGCGCTAAATGCTCAAGGACGAGCGTTTAGCGTATCCCACAGCCTTTAAGAATTATGTGCTTAATAGAGTCTGAAGCTTCTAGAAAGGCCTGTTCCGATAAATTTTTAGTATCGGTTGCTATAAGGATTTGTGGTTCGAAGTCTGCGTAATACTGGGTGCTTGCCCAGATCATAAAAATCACGTGGGCAGGGTCTACATTATCCATTTTTCCCTGTGCAATCCAACTTTCAAAAATACCCATGCGTTGCTTGAACCATAGCCGGTAATCTTGTTGCAGGTATGCGCTTAGGTGGGGCGCACCACTAATCATTTCCTTGGCAAACAAACGTGAAGCTTTAGGGTGAGTGCGAGAAAAATCCATTTTTGCATCTATATAACGGCTTAGTACATCAAATGGTTCATCATGGTCTGAAATTTCATTAAAGACGGTGTCCCATAGGTTCAGAGTATTTTCTAATACCGCACCATAAAGGCCTAGTTTGTTAGAAAAATAATAATGAATGTTGGCTTTGGGCACTTTTGCAGATTCAGCAATGCGCTGCATGGTGGCGCCACGAAACCCATGGCAGGCAAATTCTGCCTCAGCAGCTTGTAAGATTAAATCTCTACTTTGTGCTCTTATGCGGCCTGGTTTATAGGGGCCTCTAACAATGTTTGTACTCATGGGTTGTGGCCTTTTTTGCTAGCTGCTGCTGTTTTGCGATGCGTAATTTATCGCTAATGTATATTAAGCATTATATTGGGTCAAATGAAAAGTTGACTATATAGACAACTATTGAGAAGATAATACTCTAACTAATTAGAGTACAACAAATGCGCGTGTTATTGAATCAAACAGCGACTCAAATAATTGAACCAGCTGCAGACATTACCTTATTACAATGGTTAAGAGAGTCTGCGCACTTAAGTGCCACTAAAGAGGGCTGCGCAGTAGGTGACTGTGGGGCTTGCACTGTAATAGTGGGTCGCATTCAACAAGGGGTTATTGCCTATCAAAGTGTCAATGCCTGCATTGCTTTATTAGGTAGCCTTGATGGCGCACATGTGATCACCTTAGATGGTTTACAGGCGCAACAATTACACCCAGTGCAACAAGCCTTGATAGATTGCCACGCTAGCCAATGTGGTTTTTGCACCCCGGGGTTTGTCATGTCTTTGGTCGTATGGTGGCTCAATACAAAGCCAAGTGTATTATCAAGTCCAGAAGCCTTTGCAAAGCACCGCCATGGTGTTGAGTTAGCTTTATCAGGCAACCTATGCCGCTGCACTGGTTACCAGCCTATTCTTTTAGCAGCAGACCAATTAGCACCCATGGATAGAAGTAAAGACCCTCTGTTTGAGTTAATGGGTGGGTATGACCGTTGTTTTAAACAGCTTCAAACCATGCAGGCGAAAACCACCAGCTCTTTAAGCTCCAAAGATTTTCAGACACCAGCATATCAAACACCTAGTAGCTTAGAAGAGCTTGCTTTAGCTTATGAGGCCGCACCCAATATAAGGCTTGTGGCAGGGTCTACAGATTTGGCGTTAGATATTACCCAAGGCCTTAAATCCATGGATAGCTTGATCGATGTGTCTGGTGTAGCCCAGCTCCAGCAAATACAAGTGTGTGATAACCACATGCATATAGGTGCTGGTGTAAGCCTGAGCGAAGTAGAAGCCTTTTGTGGGCAAAGGTTGCCTGTAATGACTCATTTACTAGCTCGCTTTGCTTCACGACAAGTGCGTAATAGAGCGACCTTGGTGGGGAATATTGCTAACAGCTCACCCATTGCGGACACGCCACCACTATTGCTTGTGTTGGAAGCTAAGTTGTTGCTGCAACAAGGTATGAATCAGCGCACTATTGCATTAAAAGATTTTTATTTAGGTTATAAGCAAAATGCCTTGGCTAGTGGTGAATTTATTCATAGCCTTATTATACCTTTACCGTCAAAGGCGATGCAGGTATATGTAGAAAAAGTAAGTAAGCGCGCCGAAGATGACATATCAGCTACTTGTGTAGCGATGAGTGTCACTTTA
>DKMQ01000082.1 GCA_002470565.1 Oceanospirillaceae bacterium UBA7410
TATGAAATAAGTGACAATTAAGTTTTAAAAATTTGAATAAGGTGACCAACCTTATACGCAAAATAGCAAAAGCTCTGTTGTCATCAGCATCAATGCATGCGAATACTTCAGTCTGGAATTTAAAAGTTTATATTTAGGCTGTATTAGCTAAACTTTAAGGATAATAAAAATAATGCTTATTAAAAAAATTGCTAAACACACTGCAATGCTAACTATGGCAGCAGCAGTATCCATGTCTGCAAGCAGCACTTACGCAGACTCAGTCAATTACATCATTCCCTTTGGCCCTGGCGGAGAATCTGATATCTCTGCCCGTATACAACAATCATTTTATAAAGAAAAATTTGGTGACGACTTAGTTATCTCATATAAGCCTGGTGGCGGTGGTGCAGCTGGTTGGGCATCCTTAAACGGCCTCAATGGAGACGGGCAAACTATTATGGGGGTTAACTTACCTCATATTGTCATTAAACCTGCTCAAAAGGATGTCGGATTTACTACTGATGGAATTCATACTTTTTACATGTTTCATTACACCCCAGATGCCATTGTAGTTGTAGCAGATAGCCCATACCAAACCCTGCAAGACCTTATCGATGACGCTAAGTCGAAGCCAGGTGGTGTGGTGATGTCTGGTTCGGGCAAAGCTTCAGCTAATAATCTAGCACAAATTAAATTTGATAAGATGGCTGACATTAATACAACGTATGTTTCTTTTAAAGGCACAGGCGCATCAACTGCAGCCTTATTAGGTGAACAGGTAACTGCTCAATGGGGCTACACTTCCGTTGGGGCTAAGCAAGGAAAAGCAGTGCGTATGCTTGCTGTAGCGATGGAAGATCGTCATCCATTGTTTCCTAATGTTCCTACATTTAAGGAGCTAGGATTTGACATGGTGGGCGGTGCATACCGAGGTATCGCTTTACCCAGCTCAGCCAGTGCTGAAACCGTTACTACCTGGTCAAACAGAATTGGTGAAATTAATGCTGACCCTGCATTCCGTCAAAAAATGATTAACGGTGGATTTGCACTCCTTGATATAGATGCTAGCCAAATGGCAGAATTTATGAAAGAACGCAGCACAGAGTACCTTATGGATGCTCGTGCAGCAGGCCTAATTAAGTAACTAATTAGTAACAAGGAGGTATAAATCATGGATTTCGGCAACTTTTTAGCTGCATTAACACCCTTGAACCTAGCCGTTGCTATGTTTGGCGTAGTTGCTGGAACCCTAATTGGTTCTATACCTGGGCTGACTGCTACNNATGGCCGTGGCAGTCTTAGTCCCAATTTCATTCGGTATGGCTCCAGAAACAGCGCTGATTTTGTTAGGCGCTATTTATACTGGTGCCATTTATGGTGGCGCATATGCTGCTATTTTACTGAATACTCCTGGCACACCTTCAGCTATTGCTACGACCTTTGACGGTTATCCACTAGCAAAGCGTGGCAAAGGAGATTTGGCAGTTGCCATCGCTTGTTTTTCGTCCGTATTTGGTGGTTTAGTAGGTGCTTTTGCGCTGCTTTTTCTTGCTCCCCCACTCGCCTCTGTCGCTTTGGCATTTGGACCAGTAGAGTATTTTTGGTTATCTATTTTTGGACTTTCTCTAATTGCTTCCCTGTCTCAAGGTAACCTAATGATGGGCCTAGCAGGCGGTGCCTTAGGTATGATTATGTCGACGGTAGGAGTGGCAGAAATTTCAGCTGACATCCGCCTGACTTTTGGTAGTCAAACCATGATTTCAGGGTTTGAAGTAGTGGGTGCAATGATAGGGCTTTACTGCATTCCTGTGCTCATAGACATGTGCTCTACAGGAGAGAAACATCTAAAAATAACGGGTGAAGTGGCTAAGATGCCAATTCTTAGCGCAGCACGCATTACCTTTAATTCAAAGTTCAATTTAATTCGGTCTTCCATTATTGGCACACTGGTTGGTATCTTGCCAGGTGCTGGAGGCTCGGTAGCTGGCTTGGTAGCGTATACCGAAGCAAAACGCACCGCCAAACCTCACCAACGGTTTGGTGAAGGTGAACCCGATGGAATTATTGCAACTGAATCTGCAAATAATGCCACAGTGGGTGGCGGGTTTATACCTACCTTGGTATTAGGTATCCCTGGCACTCCACCGGATGCAGTGATCTTGGGAGCGCTTATGGTTCAGGGTGTGCGGACTGGGCCAGAATTATTTCAGTCAAATGGTTCTATTGTTTACACCTTTATTTATGGTCTATTGATTGCCACTATACTCATGCTACCTATTGGCCTAATTATTGGCCGCTATGCATATAAATCTATTGTTACTATCCCTAAAGCAGTATTGGTTCCCACTGTTGGATTCATGACCATCATAGGCACTTATGCAATCAGAAACAGTATCTCTGATGTTGTTGTCATGCTGTGCTTGGGAGTGTTCGGCTGGCTTATTTCGAAATATGGCTTTTCGGCATCGCCAATTGTGCTTGGCTTGATTCTTGGCCCCATAGCAGAACAAGGGTTTGTTCAGGCGTGGACTATTGGTGCGGCAGTCAATAATTTGCCTGGCATGTTCTTTGGACGGCCCTTATCACAGGCGATTATCGCATTCACATTAATTTCGTTGGTATTACCTTGGTATTTAAGTAGAAAAACACAAATTAAGGCGGACGCTTAAGATGATTGAATCAGATGTAAAAGCATCCTCAGTGAACCCCGTAGATAGTGGCAGTAGGTTAGGTTCCATTCTAGTGGCAAGTTTGCTTATTATAATTGGCGTCATTACTTTATATGATGCTGCAAGTTATACAGACGTAGATTCCAAAGTATTTCCTCAAACATCAGCTATTGCATTAATCCTATTTTCTACCTTGGCTATAGGCAAACAAATCATACAGCCTACAGTGGTTTCAGGGATTGAGCTTGGCTCTTGGTGGCGAAGGATCGTTTTAGTCTCTAGCATGCTCCTATCCTGTGCATTAATGCCGTATACCGGGCTATTGATTGCTTGTGTCCTGACATTTGTACTGGGTTTAATTGCGTCTATGCATGATTCTTGGACTAACAGAAAGGCCATCGTTTACTTTCTTTCTGGGCTATCAATAATAGTGTGCTTTTACGTACTGTTTAAATTTGTACTTCATGTGCCACTCCCCTAAGGAGATTTCACTCCACTGTTTTTCGATGGGTTGTTGATGCAGTAATGATGTATGACCCAATGCCAGATTCACCAAGCTGTAACAATAATATGACCAACCCTGCTATCTACCATGCTGAGTTAATCAACTTTCACACTGAGCTGACACAGATGCTGGATGGTGAGTGTGATTTTTCTGCAACAGGTGTTGCATTATATACCTCAGACGCTTCCAACTATCGCCAAATACCACTAGGTGTCGTATACCCTAAATCGGTTGATGACCTTGTTAACACCATAACACTGTGTCAAACATTCGGCCTGCCTGTGCTAATGCGTGGTGGTGGCACCTCTCAAAATGGTCAGGGAGTTAATGAGGCTGTGGTTGTAGACTGCTCTCGCTACCTCACTCGAGTCTCAGAAATTGATGTTGAAAACCAAACCGCGCTAGTAGACCCTGGTGTGATCTGTGACGAGCTAAAACAACAGGCAGAAGTTTACGGCCTGACATTTGGGCCTGACCCTGGCACTCACAGTCGCTGTACCTTAGGCGGGATGATTGGTAATAATTCTTGTGGACCGCATTCTATGCTCGCAGGAAAAACAGTCGAAAACGTCATAGAACTTGAAATACTCACCTCAGATGGTGCTCGATTCTGGGTTGGCCCAACAACAGGTGTAGAGCTTGAAAACATCATTACTGGACATGACCGCAGGGCTATAATCTATCGTGAGCTGCTATCAATCCGTGATGACTACCAGGAGCTTATTCGACAACGATATCCCGATATAAAGCGCAGAGTGTCAGGTTATAACCTAGACCAGCTTTTACCCGAAAATAACTTCAACGTGGCGCGCGCTTTGGTAGGTACAGAAGGAACCTGCGTCACCATATTGCAAGCGCGTGTCAAACTCATCCAAAATCCAGTCCACACTCGTTTAATAGTGCTTGGTTTTGAAGATATATTTGCTGCTGCGGACAGTGTGCCTGAAATTCTGCCATTTTCTCCGATTGCAATGGAGGGTTTAGACTGGGGCATTATTGGTGACTTAATAGACCGTAACCTTAAAAAGGTTGAAATCGCTTTGTTACCTCAAGGTCGCGCATGGTTGATGGTTGAGCTGTGCGCAGACAGCCCCGAACATCTAGATCATTTGTGCAGTAAGTTTGAAGCTACAATGCAAGAATCAAAGCGTGTGAAGTCGGTATTACAAGTCAAAAGTTCTGCCCACACTGCTTCAATATGGAGTATTCGTGAGCAAGGTGCATCAGCAACGGCAATGGGGCTCAATCCAGGTGATCCAGACCCAGTGGTTGGTTGGGAAGACACCGCTGTAGATCCACAACAGCTGGGTGACTATCTACGTGAATTTAGCGCATTAATCCAACGTTATGGGTA
The DNA here is from genome assembly GCA_002470565.1 of Oceanospirillaceae bacterium UBA7410. Classification (GTDB taxonomy): domain Bacteria; phylum Pseudomonadota; class Gammaproteobacteria; order Pseudomonadales; family Balneatricaceae; genus Njordibacter. The sequence goes on from DKMQ01000082.1 coordinate 4,511, forward strand.
TACCAGCAGTCTATATGGCCATTTTGGTGATGGCTGTATCCATGCCCGAATAACCTTCGATACCCGCACAGCCAAAGGCATTAGCAAGTGGCGCAAGTTTAGTGTTGAAATTGCGCAGCTAGTCGTGCAATTTGGTGGATCACTGTCTGGTGAACATGGGGATGGCCAGGCTAAAGCTGAATTTTTACCCATTATGTTTGGGCCAGAATTGATGCATGCTTTTGGGAGATTTAAAAAAATCTGGGACCCAGAGCAACGCATGAACCCAGGTAAGCTTATAGATGCTTACAAGATGGACGAAAACCTCCGCTACGGTGCCGACTATAAGCTACCACTGATACCAACTGTATTGCATTTTAAAGACGATGTGGGTGGCTTCTCTCGCGCCACTGAACGCTGCATTGGCATGGGCAAGTGTCGTTCTCAAAGTGGTGCAATGTGCCCTAGCTATCAGGTAACCCAGGAAGAGCGCTATTCCACTCGTGGTAGGGCTCACTTGCTTCATGAGATGGTGCGAGGTGAAGTGATTCAGGATGGCTGGGCTAACAAGGATATTGCCGATTCATTTGAGCATTGCCTGTCATGCAAGGCCTGTAAGACGGAATGCCCAACGCAGGTGGATATTGCAACCTACAAGGCAGAGTTTATGTCTGCCCATTATGCCAACAAGCGGCGACCACTGCACCACTACCCCTTAGCTTATATTGGTAATTTACTGCCTAAGCTTTCCAGAGTTTCTGGTGTGGTGAATATACTGCAATCGGGATTTGCAGGTAAGCTGACAAAAATATTTTTGGGTTTGAGTGATGAAAAGGGTTTGCCCAAGCTTGCCGATCAATCCTTTACTAACTGGGCTAAAAAACATGCTGACCACCAGGATCATGCATTTGACTGGTTTGGTGAAAAGAGTCAGCCCACTGTTGTCCTTTGGGCAGATAGTGTGAATAACCATTATCGTCCCCAATTATTAAAAAGTGCAGTTAATGTATTACTTAAAAGTGGCCACCAAGTGGCTGTGGCAAGGCAACATTTTTGTTGTGGGCGGCCATTATATGAATATGGTTTTTTAGCTCAAGCATTAAAGCAATTGGCTTTAATTCTAGAGGGATTTCACTCTAGCTTGCCAGCCAAATGTTCGGTGGTAGTGCTTGAGCCTTCGTGTTTATCAGTGTTTAAAGATGAACTCTTAAACGCTTTTCCTGACGATGCGCGGGCAATTGATTTAAGTAACAGGGCCAAAACATTGGCCAGATATCTCAGTGATGAATCTATTGCCCTATCAAAACAATTAGATAGTGGGATGTTGCACCTTCACTGCCATGATAAGTCTTTAGGCATGTCATCACATGAAAGAGAGTGGATGCAGCGTTGTTTTAAAGACCTAAAAGAACCTGAAAGTGGCTGTTGCGGCATGGCAGGAACCTATGGATTAAAGAAGAAGACAAGGTCTATTGGGCAACGTTTATTTGAACGACGCCTAAAACCTGCAATTAATAATGCTACAGATGGCACAGTGTTGGTTACTAATGGGTTTAGCTGTTTTGAACAGATGTCTGATGGGCATGCCAAGCGCTGCGTTTTACACCCTGTTGAAGTCATTGAAATCTGTTTGTAGTCATACTAATTACGCAGTTTCAGTGCAAAAAGATGTAGCGAACTGCTCCGAATCCCACGACACTAAAAGTAAATTTTAAATTTACCTTTAGTCAAAAAAATATAGATTGAATTAAATTCTACTATACCTGATTATAATTCATAAATAACTTTGGAGGTGAGCATGCAGTTGGACAAAATCGTTATCGATGCATTTGAAAAGAACAAAATTGAACTAGTCACTACGGTGCCCTGTAAACAGTTGAGTGGTGTAATAGCTGAACTAGAAGCACGCGAAAGTATGACGCATATTCCAGCCAACAAAGAAGACGAAGGTATGGGCATTTGCGCAGGTGCGTTTATGGGTGGCAAAAGGTCTGCCATTATTATGCAAAACACAGCGATTGGTGTAACCATTAATACTTTGGTGACATTAACTCAATTTTATCGCTTACCATTGCCTATGTTAATTAGTTTCCGTGGCGAGCTAGGCGAGCCTGTGGCTTGTCAGGTTGAAATGGCGGTCCACACCAAGGCTCTATTAGCCCAGCTGGGTATTCCAACCTATCACTTCCATAATCGTGATGATGTTCATGAGTTGGATGAGATATTAAAATATACCTTTATGTGTAACAAACCTGTAGCGATTTTGACCGACGCTTCATTTTGGAAAGGAGAGTAATATGATACGTTCCGAGATTATTAAAAATTTAGTCCCCGTCCTTTCCGGACAACTAGTGGTTTGTAATATTGGTCTGCCCAGTCAGGAAATGCATTTGTTTGGAGACCAACCTAGCAATTTTTATATGTTAGGCACCATGGGCTTATCTTCATCCATTGGACTTGGTTTAGCTTTGGCGCAGGACAAAACAGTGATAGCCATTGATGGTGATGGCTCGGTCTTAACCAACTTAGGCACGCTACCCACTATTGCAAACAATGTAAGAGATAACTTTATTTTACTCATTATAGATAATGGAAGTTATGGCTCAACAGGTGATCAACCCACTTATGCGGGTAAAAAAACCTCTCTGGCTGCAGTAGCAAGTGCATGTGGTTGTGAAAACGTCATTGAATGTCAGGCTGATGAGGCGGTAGATGTTGTTGAAGCAGCTATTGCTAGCAAAAAAATGACTATTATTATTTGCAAATGTATCTCAGGCAATATCCCCGTCCCAGTGATTACTTTAGATCCTGTGGTGATTAGGCACCGGTTCATGCAGGCAGTAGAAGCATGAAAGGCACTTTGAAGGTTCTATGGTTAGCAAATTAGACAGCAGGGCTGCCAGTATTGCAGACCTGAAGCTGCTTACTAGAAAGCGCATCCCTAAGTTTGCCTATGAGTATCTGGTAGGAGGTTGTAATAATGATCAAGCTATCTCACATAACAGAGAAGCTTTAGATCGTATTTTTTTACACCCTTCTTACCTTTCTAGAACTCAACCTGCTAGCCTAAAAACCCGCGTTTTAGGGGTGGAGTATGATGCCCCATTTGGCATTGCTCCGCTGGGCTTAAGCGGATTGATTTGGCCTAAAGCTGCGGAGTATCATGGCGCAGCAGCAAAAAAAGCCAATATTCCATATATATTAAGTACCCTAGCAAGCACATCAATAGAGGATGCTGCTGCGTGTGCTGGGCGTAATCTTTGGTTTCAACTTTACCCACCTAAAGATCAGGAAATCAGGCTTGACCTTATGCAAAGGGCCCAGCAGGTAGGGTGTAATAATCTAGTGGTCACTATTGATGTTCCTGTTGCTGGAAGAAGGCCAAACGATATTAAAAATGGCTTATCGGTGCCACCTAAAATCACTCTCAAGAGCATTTATCAAACCTTGTCTAGGCCATCCTGGGCAATGGCAACTGGCTTGAATGGCATGCCACAATTTGCCAGCATGACGCCCTATATGAAAAAGCTATCCAACCTTAACGATGTAGCTAACTATATTCGCAGCACTTTAAAGGAACCTGTAGACATTACTATGCTGGAGCAGTTGCGACAGCAATGGTCAGGAAACTTGATTGTTAAGGGTGTTCTTAACGTTGAAGATGCAAAATACTGCGCCGCTATCAATGCTGACGCTATTATTGTATCTAACCATGGTGGCAGGCAACTGGATGCAGCCTGTTCTCCAGCCCAGGTGATGAAGGAAATAGTTGACAGCGTGGGTGATAAGCTTGAAGTCTTTGTAGATAGTGGCGTTGAATCGGGTGTTGATATTGCCAGATACTTGGCTTTAGGCGCTAACATGGTTTTTTCTGGCAGGCCGTATATGTATGGTGTTGGTGCATTTGGGCAGCAAGGGGCCGATCACTGCATCGACATACTTTATAGTGAGCTTGAGCAAGTTATGAACCAATTAGGGTGCTCATCGCCTGATGAACTAGTGAAATTTTTAAAGTGACTATGCATTTACACCATCTTAAGGACTTAGATGGATCATTTTATTTGAGTGAGAATACTTAAATTATAGGAGTTGATGTGGAACCTACAATGTTTAATGTTGCTGGCAAAGTGGTGTGTGTAACTGGTGCGAGTGGCGGCATAGGCCGTTCTATTGCTACTTATTTAGCAGATAATGGAGCCATGGTCGTAGGCGTGGCCAGAAGAGAATCAGAGTTAATGGCTTGGTCTAAGTCAGCTGGGGGTAATACAGCTTTTGTGGCAACTGATTTGTCTGATAGAAGTTTGATGCCAGAAAACATTACCCAAATTGAAAGCCATTTTGGGGCGCCAGACATTTTAATTAATGCTGCAGGTATTAATACCCGAGAAGCCGCTGATGATGTGACAGCGGCTGGTTGGGACATTACTATGAATATTAATTTAATGGCACCCTTCTTCTTGGCTCAAGGTTTAGTGCCAGCCATGCAGCGTAAAGGCTGGGGGCGTATTATTAACTTCGCTTCTTTACAATCACGTAGAGCTTTTCCTAGTGGCATTGCCTACGGAGCATCAAAAGGTGGTGTTGAGCAATTGACTAGAGCCATGGCAGAAGCCTGGTCTTCTCAAGGGGTCAATGTCAATGCTCTGGCCCCAGGCTTTTTTCCTACAGAACTCACAGAATCTGTTTTTGCAGATCCAGTAAGATCTAATCGCAATGCACAGCAAACCTGTATAGGCCGCAATGGTAAAGAGAATGACTTGTATGGCCCGGTGTTATTTTTCTGCTCCTCAGCTAGCGACTATGTTACAGGTCAAACGTTATTTTTAGATGGCGGCTTTACCGCTAAATAACACAAATACACGCAACCTTTGACCCTAACCATCTATCAGAAGTGTTAGACGCCATAGAGGCTTATTTTTTGATTAAAAAATAAGCTGTTAATTTATATAAGTAATTCGCAAATCCCAAAGCACCAAACACAAAAAAGCCGGTTAAACACTTAAGTTTAAACCGGCTTTTTTGTAACAATTAATTGGTGGAGCCTAGCGGGATCGAACCGCTGACCTCAACACTGCCAGTGTTGCGCTCTCCCAGCTGAGCTAAGGCCCCACACGAGGTATCAAGTCGATTGGGATGATACTGTTGTGACTTGATGGGGCCGTATTATAGGCACATGAGAAAGGATTGCAAGCCTATTTTTACTCGTTTGAGTAGAAAAAGACTGTTTTTAATCAATCACTTCGGCGCATATGCTTTATAGGGCTTGGTATTCTTTGTCCCACCGCTTGGCTTCTTTCTTAGACAGGCCACCCAGCAGCTCTACTGCATGGCGAATGCGTGCTCTTGTCATGTCTGGGCCTAGTATTTCCATGGCATCAAATACAGACACAGAGTTGGCAGAGCCTGTGATCACTACAAACAAGGTAGCAAACACATCTTTAGGTTTGATCTCTAAGGTTTCAGCCATGCCTTTACAGATGGCAAATATGTCGTCCTTTTGCCAATGGCGCAAGGCTTCCAAGCGCCACAAGGTAAACTGCAGCACTTTGCGCATTTCTTCTGGCTCTAGCTTTTTGTTGGCTAGATCTTCTTGTGTAAGCTTGAGCATGCCGCTAAGGAAAAACCCAGCCAATGGCAGCACATCACTAAAGGTGTCCACACGGGGCTTTATAAGCGGCACAATGGGGGCTAAGAAATCATTATTAATAGCCCAGGTTTGCATGCGTTGCATAAATTGCGCATCAGATAGGTCTTCGCGTATCCATAGGCCGTTAAGCCAAGAAAGCTTTTCTTGATCAAAGATAGGCCCACCCAAAGACACGCGGTTTACATCAAAGTCTGCAATCATTTCTTCTAGGCTAAACTTCTCTCGCTCATCAGGCATAGACCAGCCCATGCGGCCTAGGTAGTTAAGCAACGCTTCAGGTAGATACCCCATGCGTTGGTAATACATAATGCTGGTAGGGTTTTTACGCTTGGATAATTTGCTTTTATCTGGATTACGCAATAGTGGCAGATGACACAGCTGTGGCATGTCCCAGCCAAAGTAGCTGTATAGCAACTGGTGCTTAGGCGCGGAGTTGATCCACTCTTCGCCACGTAATACATGCGTGATGTCCATTAGGTGGTCATCCACCACGTTGGCTAAATGGTATGTAGGCATGCCGTCTGCTTTAAGCAACACTTGCATGTCTACTTGGCTCCATTCTATCTCTATGCTGCCACGTAACATGTCCTGAAATACACAGGTGCCTTCACGGGGCACCTTCATACGCACTACATAAGGCATACCTGCATCTAGGTTTTGCTGCACTTGAGTAGGCGACAAAGATAAACCACGGCCATCGTAACCTATGGGGAGTTTGTTTTGTGTTTGGTGAAGACGCAGCTCATTGAGCTCTTGTGTGGTAGCAAAGCAGTAAAATGCGTGTCCGTTATCTACTAGTTGTTGAGCATAGTCTTTATAAATGCTGCCCCGCTCACTTTGACGATATGGGCCGTGCGGGCCGCCTACGTCTGGACCTTCACTCCATTTAATGCCTAACCAGCGCAGTGAGTCTAATATGGCTTTTTCAGATTCTGGAGTGCTGCGTTCTTGGTCTGTATCTTCGATGCGCAGTATGAACTCACCACCGTGTTGCTTTGCAAAAGCTAGGTTAAATAAAGCAATGTAGGCGGTGCCTAAATGTGGGTCGCCAGTGGGTGATGGTGCAATGCGGGTACGAATAGCAGTCATGGTTTTTGATCTAAAAGTGGGTGCGGATTTGCGCTGTATTATACCTGAAACTGGGTTTATGTATATTGGTAGCTGTGAGGCTTTGGTGGCCGGTGAATTGGGGGCAAAAAAAAGCCCCAATAACAACATCAGTTGTTATTGGGGCTTTAAGGCTTCAATCTACCCGATTAAATGCCTATTTTATGTGCCTTTATGCACCTTTTTGTGGACGCATATCGTCTTTGCTAATACCAGCTACTTGCACTGGATTCTTCATAGCGTCACGACGGAACGGGTCGCCTAGCTCTTGGTTGATTAGGATTTCAATTAGCGTGGTCTTGCCCGCTGCTTGATCTACTAATGCTTGGCTAAGTGCATCGCTTACTTCGTCCATTGTGCGAGCTTGTACGCCTTTAAGGCCACATGCTTGTGCAATGCCTGCATAGTTTACGTTTTCGTCAAGCTCTGTGCCTACGAAGTTGTCGTCAAACCATAAAGTAGAGTTGCGCTTCTCTGCGCCCCACTGGTAGTTACGTAGCACTACCATAGTGATTGCTGGCCACTCGTCACGGCCAATGGCTGTAAGCTCAGTTACCGCAATACCAAATGCGCCGTCGCCAGAAAAACCAATTACTGGAGTATCTGGGCAACCAATCTTGGCGCCTACTACTGCTGGTAGTCCGTAGCCACATGGGCCAAACAAACCAGGAGCCAAATACTTACGACCTTCTTCAAAAGTAGGATAAGCGTTACCAATGGCACAGTTGTTGCCTATGTCTGAAGAGATGATCGCTTCTTTAGGCATAACAGATGCAATTGCGCGCCAAACCATACGTGGGCTCAACCAATCTGGCTTAGCTTCACGAGCACGTTCGTTCCAAGTAGTACCTGGATCGTCTTCTTCGTGAGTCATGGCTTCTAGTTCTACATCCCAAGCCGCTTTAGTAGAGGCAATGCGCGCTTTACGTGCAGCACGATCAGTGTCGCCAGCTGTTGCTGAAAGTTGAGAGATAATACCGTTGGCTACTTTAGCAGCATCGCCTACAATACCTACTGTTACAGCCTTAGTTAAACCAATACGCTCTGGCTTAAGGTCTACTTGGATGATTTTGGCATTTTTTGGCCAGTAGTCAATACCGTAACCAGGCAAGGTAGAGAATGGGTTTAGGCGTGTGCCCAAAGCCAATACTACGTCTGCTTCTTGGATCAACTGCATGCCTGCCTTAGAGCCGTTATAGCCTAGTGGGCCTGCAAATAATGGGTGTGAGCCTGGGAAAGCATCATTGTGCTGATAACCACAACATACTGGAGCATCTAAAAGCTCAGCCAATGCCATAGAAGCTTCAATACCGCCAGCAGCCAATACCACACCTGCGCCGTTTAGGATAACGGGAGACTTAGCAGCAGACAAAAGCTTGGCAGCTTCAGCTACAGCCATTTCGCCACCTGAAGGCAATTCAAAGTCGATCATTGTAGGCAAGTTGATGTCTACAATCTGCGTGAACATGTCACGTGGAATGTTGATTTGAGCTGGGCCAGAAAAACGATGTGCGTTAGCAATAACACGATCTAGCACTTCTGCAACACGCGTTGGATCACGCACTTCTTCTTGATAACAAACCATGTCTTTAAACAAAGCCATTTGCTCTACTTCTTGGAAACCGCCTTGGCCAATCGTTTTGTTAGCCGCTTGAGGCGTTACCAACAAAAGAGGTGTGTGGTTCCAGTAAGCTGTTTTAACAGGTGTTACAAAGTTAGTGATACCTGGGCCGTTTTGAGCAATCATCATACTCATTTTGCCAGTTGCACGGGTGTAACCGTCTGCCATCATGCCGCCAGAACCTTCATGGGCACAATCCCAGAAGCTAATTCCAGCTTTTTCAAAAAGGTCAGATACAGGCATCATAGCTGATCCGATAATACCAAATGCGTGCTCAATACCGTGCATTTGTAATGTTTTTACAAACGCTTCTTCTGTAGTCATTTTCATAATGGTTACACCCTAATTAGGTTGAAAGTGAGTTAAATAAAATAGAAAATTTTAGACTTCTTAGGTCATGGGTAAATGATACTAAATAATTGGCTAAACCCTTAGAACCAAATGGGCCATTTCGATTAGCCCAGTTAAGGCCAATTGTCCTAGCTGTTTCTTCAAATTTTTAGCAAAAAAAACACTTAGCCTGCCTACACTATTAATAAGTAGGCAAACCAAGCGTAAAACCACTGCCAGATGAAGAAACTGCTACCAGTAATTAGGCAACCACAATGCAATTTGTGGGAAGAATATGATCAACAGCAAACCGATTAGCTGAATTACCATAAACTGCATCATACCCAAATAAATATCTTTTAAGTCCCACTCCGGCACTACTCCTTTTAAGAAGTAGGCAGATAGAGCCACAGGAGGACTTAACCAAGCCGTTTGTAGGTTCACTGCGACCAGTATGGCAAACCAAATCAACAAGTCTGCCTGACTCAAGCCAAAGTCTAGTGTTTCTACCACAGGCAATAAAATAGGTACGATGATCAATACAATAGGCACCCACTCTAGGGGCCAGCCTAGCAAGAAAATCAATGCCAAGATGAAAAACAGCATAGCCCATGACGACATATCAAAGGACAAAAGTAATTCGGTTAGCATTTGCGGTGTGCCTAAGTTAGAGAAGACCGCACCAAAGAAGTTTGATGCTGCCACCAAGAACATGATCAACACAGTAATTTCTAAAGTTTTAATCAAGGCATCATACGTAGCAACAACACTAAACTTTTTATAACCGATAGATAGAATTAACGATCCAAAAGCACCACACGCAGCTGCTTCTGCTGGAGTTGCAAGGCCTGCCACAATAGAGCCTAAAGAAAAGGCAATCAGTACTGTCGGTGGCACTAGCCCCATAAAGAATTCATACCACAAATCAGAGAAATAGAACCCTTTAGGTCTCACTGCACGAGCCCATTTAAACGCCCAAAACATAAAGCCAATCCATAATAATGGAATCACTAGCCCTGCAAGTGGGAAGAATGATATGGCGCCTTTAGTAGCCAATACACATAAGAATACAAACATGCCCAAACCAGACATGACAAGTATGACTTCTAGGCCATAGTAAGGTGAGGTTTCTGGCTGATCTTCTTCAGGCAAGATAGGCCCAAGATCAGGGTTAATCATGCATCGACCAATAGTGTAAATCATATACAAACTAGCCAATAACACCCCAGGCAGCACTGCCGCACGGAATAAATCTGTTACGGGCACTTCTAATACTGGGCCCATTACAATCAACATGATGGATGGCGGTATTAAAATACCTAAGGTACCACCTGCGGTAATCGCACCTGCAGATAGACGCACATCATAATTAGAGCGATTCATGGTTTTAGCTGCCATGATGCCCAAAATAGTCACCGAGGCGCCCACGATGCCGGTAGCTGCTGCAAAGATCATAGATACAAACAATACGGCTACAAATAGCGCACCACGTGTGCGAGACATCATCATTTGTACAGCGTTAAACAGGCGCTCCATTAGCCCTGCTTGCTCCATCATAATGCCCATAAAGATAAACAAAGGCACCGCTACAAGCTGATCATTAAGCATGGTGGAGTTAACTTGAAGGGTAAGCAAGAAGAAAGCTAACTTGCTACTACCTGCTATGGAAGCAAACACAAACCCAAGAAAAATCAAGGTAAAGGAAATAGGGAAACCAATGAAAATAGAAAACAACATGGCTGCCAACATAAGCATACCAATCATAGGTTTTGAAATATTTACATCACCTAGTGCACTTGCTATCCAATCACCTAAGGGTAAAACATCAGGATAAAACACGGATACAAAAACACACGCCAAACCAATTAAATAGAATGGAAAAAAGCTTAAAAACTTCGCTTCTCGCTGCTTGCCCATTTGATGGAAAGCACGGAATAGCTCAGGGAAACCTTGTAAAAATAGTAATCCTGCACCGATAGGCATAAATATGCGCGCAGGCCATAAGTAAGGTGCCCATGTCGAGTCAGCACTAGCATCTTCCCAAATACCCCACTCTTCACCCCAGCCATTAAATCCTAAAGAGTCACCAGCAAAACCTAGTGCGCTCCAAAAGAAGAACAACATGGCAGGGAAATAGAACATCATATATAACACTGCATCCACAGTGGCTTGCGTTCTTTCGTGCCAATTACGGAAGATAAAATCAGCGCGAATATGCACACCACGCATCAAGGCATAGCCTGATGCAGCCATAAATATGACACCTCCAAGCATTCGACTGATGTCATACACCCAAGTGGTAGGCCCCAAATTCACAGCTCGAGCAAGGTCTCCCAAGTCATAAGAAACCAGTAGAGCAAACATACCGCGAGAAAATACTTCAGTAACCATTACAGCCACTAAGGGAATAATAGCCAAACAAATGATGCGCCCCATCCACAAGTTCAGCACATCAATGAAAGCTGTTATGGGCCGCTGCCAAGACGTCATGTCCTCTGGTGTTTCACCAGGTTTTTCAGCGCGCCGCTCTGCAATTAATTCATCGGTGATTTCAAGTTCACCAATGTCTGTTGTTTGTGTCGCCATGCCGGCTTCCTCTTATTATTGTATTTAAAAAATATACTACTGGTCTTCATAAAAGCTAACTAAAGACACAAAGCTTATTGTTACAGAGTGAAAAATCTATTATAGGCTCCTGACCAAACGCGCCAGAAGACTATGATAAAACTCTTACCATCCTAAAAACCGGCCTAGCACAAAGTGCTAGACCGTTATCAAGTTAATATAAAATATTACTTGAGACTGTCGGCAAAAGCCTTACCTAAACTAGCATTAGATGCTTGAGCACCTGACCAGAAAGGCACTGCGATTTCAGCGAAGTCTTTTTGTGACTGCCAAACTTCTGCAAAGAATTCATTATCATCAGAAGCTTTTTGAAGCAGAGCATTAGCTGCATTCATATACTCAGGGAAATAATCTGCAGGCGTATCATGCAATTGCACACCATGGTTTTCGGTTAAGTCTTTAAGAGCTTTACCGTTCTCATAGATACGATAAGAGATCGCTTTTGACAATGAAGCATTAGCAGCTACTTCTATAGCTTTCTTTTGCAACGTTGTTAAAGAGTCATAAACATCACCGTTTAAGTACATGTCAGCATTTACCACTACCTGGTGAAGACCTTGTAGATAATAATGCTTTAATACTTTTTGGAAACCAAACACACTGTCAGGCTTTGGACAGCACCATTCGGCAGCGTCAATTGTGCCTTTTTCAAGTGCAGGTAGTATGTCACCACCACCCATTGCAACAGAAGCTACGCCAATGTCTTTATAAGCTTGACCTACCATGCCTGGAGGAGCACGGAAACGCAGCTTACGGAAGTCATCCATAGAGTTAATTGGCTCAGGGAACCAACCCAAAGCTTCTGGGCCTACAGGTTGTAACATAAAGCCTTTAACGTTTACGCCCATTTCATCCCACAAACGGTCATAAAGCTCTTTACCACCGCCGTACTGGAACCAAGAAAGGAAGGCGATGTTATCAAGGCCTACACCTGCACCTGCGATTGGCGCACCAAATAGGTTAGCCGCTGGATGCTTACCACCCCAATAATGGGTCCAAGCAAAACCACCATCTAGCAAACCAGCATCAATAGCGTCGATGATGTCAGTGTTACCAACCACTGAACCGCCTGGCAATATTTCAATGTTCACAGAACCGTCAGTCAAGTCACTTACATCTTTAGCAAATTCCTTTAACATGTGAACTTCATCAGATTTAGTGCCAAGTACTGATTGCACACGAATAGTCACATCTTTTGCAACAACTGCAGTAGAGCTAATAATTAGCACACCAGCAGCAACAGCAACCTTCATTTTATTTAAAACGGACATAATGTCCTCCATTTTTATTGTTTACCTTCTAGATCACTGTTTACGTCTGCTACATGGAAGGCTTCATGCAACATCCCACAAGGGGACAACAGAGGTTTTATAGCTAGCCGGTTAATAACCCACTAGACAATAAATTCATTACACCGTCATACAACATGTCACAAGCTAAGTATACTAGGAATAATAATCCAATATAAGATATCCATGGATACTTTAGCATGAATCTCATAATAATTGAGGCAAAAAAGGCCATCATAATAATGGCAAATACCAAACCAAATATCAGTAGCTGAGTATCTTCTCTGGCAATGGCTGCAACCGCCACTACATTATCTAAAGACATAGAAATGTCTGCTACCGCAATAGTAAATAATGCACCCAACAAACTATCTTTACCCTGCACGGCAGTGACTTCGTTAGGGTTAGCTGCGTTGTTAGTAAACTCAACAATTTCGTGATAAAAACGCCAACATACCCACGCTAGCAATAAACCGCCAATAATCAAAATACCCGGAATATCAATTATATAGGTGGCTCCAGCAGCAAATATAATGCGGAAAAAAGCCGCTAATCCCATGCCTACAGCCAGCACCATACGGCGCTTCTCTGGCGCTATGCCTGCTGCCACCATACCAATGACTATTGCGTTATCTCCAGATAAAATGATATCTGCAAAAATGATCTGTATCAGACCTGTCCAATCAAACATTAACGCTCTCCTGCAAAATCATTGCGGCTACTTTTTCACCAATCATAATGGCTGGCGCATTGGTATTTCCTGAAGTAATAATGGGCATAATAGACGCGTCAGCTACACGTAAGCCTTCTATGCCATGCACCTTAAGCGCAGAGTCAACTACAGCCATATCATCTTGCCCCATTTTGCAGGTGCCTGTGGGATGATAAATAGTGGTGGCAGTTTCCCTTGCCCAGTCAAGAATATCTGCATCAGATTCTTCGCCCACACTTTCGCCTGGGCTAAATTCTTGTGTGATAAGTGAATTCAATGGGGCTTGTTTGGCAATCTGGCGAGCCATTTTTATACCCGCCACAATAGTTTGTTGATCTAATTCTGTGGCTAGGTAGTTGGGGTGAATGTCTGGATGGTCTGCAAACCGATCAGACACTATGCTTAAGTGTCCTGAACTTTGCGGACGCATTTGTAATACAGACGCTGTAAACGCATCAAATTTATGCGTACCCTCGGCAGGTGAATCGGCGCTAAAGGGTTGGATATGAAATTGAATATCTGGCCGATCTGGGCTTAGATGTGACTTCACGAACCCTGTGCCAAGGCTTGCTGCCATAGTCATGGGGCCTGTTCGGTTTAATACATATTGCAGGCCAATAAGGCCCTGCTTAAACCAATTGCTTATTTCTGTATTAATAGTGCTGGCAGCGCATTTAAACACTGGCCTAGCTTGTAAATGATCCTGTAAATTTTGTCCAACACCTGGCAACTCTTTAACTATTTTAATCTTATGGGGATTGAGCTGATCAACACTGCCTATGCCAGACACCATGAGTAATTGTGGTGAGCCTATAGCCCCAGCACACACAATGACTTCTTTGTTAGCTTTAAGTAAGCCATCAGCTAACTGCACTCCCGTTGCGCGCTTGCCTTCAAACAGCAGCTTTTCTACACAAGAGTTGGTAAGAATTGTAAGATTGCTGCGGCTACGCGCTGGGTTAAGGTATGCAACAGCAGAGCTGCAGCGCCTGCCTCTTTTAGCAGTGAGTTGAAACAGACCTACACCTTCTTGGTCTGCCCCGTTGTAGTCTTTGTTTTCAGGATAGCCACAATTTTTTGCTGCTTGTAACCATGCATCTACCACAGGTCTGCTTACGCGAGTCTTTGACACTGTAAGCGGCCCACCTTGGCCTCGTAATGGACTACTTTGACCTTGCCAATCTTCAGAGCGCTTAAAATAGGGCAAGACATTGTCCCATTCCCAGCCTTCATTGCCTAAGTTTGCCCAGTCGTCAAAGTCTTGCGCTTGGCCGCGCACATAAAGCAGCCCATTAATAGAGCTACTACCACCCAACACTTTGCCTCTTGGCCAAGGTATTGAGCGACCATTAAGGCCAGAACAGGATTTAGTTTTATAGCACCAGTCTGTGGACGGATTACCCATAGTTTTAAAGTAACCCACCGGAACATGGATCCAAGGATTTAAATCTCGGCTTCCTGCTTCGAGCAATGCCACTGTGTGGAAGCCATCTTGTGATAATCGGTTGGCAACAGCACACCCTGCTGAACCAGCTCCTACCACAATGTAGTCAAATTGCCTTTGCATTAATAACCTCTAGTTAAAATAAATATCAATAAATGAGACTTTTATGCTCAATTTATGTATTATATGTACAGAAAAACACATTACCTGATTGAACTCAAGCTTTTATTGAAGATTGCGTTAACATGGCGCTTATATAAATAACTCAAAAGGGAGTAAACATCTTGTCCGATTCACCAAGAATAGCGACTAACATGAGATTGTTTTACATTTTAGATGTGCTGGCTACACAACAATCTCCACTGACTCCCTCAGAGATAAACCAACATTTAAACTGGTCCAAACAAACCATGCACAGGCTATGTAAGTCGATG
>DKMQ01000022.1 GCA_002470565.1 Oceanospirillaceae bacterium UBA7410
ACTACAGGGGCACCTGAAACAGGATGCTCAGAAAACACTTTAATAGCTTCAAGTAAAGGGGTGTCCGCACTAAAGGTGATCAGCTGGCGGGTCATATAATCGGTAACTTTTACTGAAACAAGCATATCTCTCTCTCAAAAAGGGTGTTGGTTGGCTTCTACAATAACCTTTTCATAAATACTGTCAATAAAATTGGACATAAAATAAATAAAAGAGTCAATAAAAATATATCCGTAGACCATTGAAATGGCGAAGGTTTCGTGGCTTTATGGGTAGATAGAAATGTAATGAATTAATAGAGATGCATCGATGCCAGAGTTGCCAGAAGTAGAAACGACCCGCGCAGGTATTATGCCGCATATCCAAGGCCAAACCTTGCAGCAAGTTATCGTCAGAGACAGTCGTTTACGCTGGCCTGTGCCTGCTGATTTGGCAGCTAAAGTGGAAGGTGAAGTGCTGCGCCAAGTGGTAAGGCGGGGTAAGTATCTACTATTTGAATTTGATCATGGCGCCATTATTGGTCATCTAGGTATGACGGGCAGTATGCGTATAGTGGGCCATAGCGAACCGCCTGCATTTCATGATCATGTGGATTTGGTGTTCCCTAATGTGACCTTAAGGTATAGAGACCCTAGGCGCTTTGGCTGTATGTTATGGCAACAAAACCCAGTAATGGAGCACTCACTATTAGCTAGCTTGGGGCCAGAGCCGCTAACCAATGAGTTTAATGCGCAGCACTTGTTAAATGCTTGTACGGGCAAAAAGCAAGCGATTAAAAGCCTAATAATGGACTCTAAGCAGGTGGTGGGCGTGGGTAATATTTATGCCAATGAAGCATTGTTTATGGCGGGTATTCACCCACACAGACAAGCAGGGCGTATTTCAGCTGCACGATTAGCTAAGCTTGTAGAATGTTGCAAACAGGTATTATCAGCTGCTATTAAACAAGGAGGCACTACGTTGCGAGATTTTGTAGATAGCGAAGGCAAGCCAGGTTATTTCAAACAGCAGTTGCAAGTGTATGGTAGAACAGGACAAGGGTGTGTGAACTGCGATCATCCGTTAACAGAAAGCCGATTAGGGCAGCGCAGTACAGTATATTGTAAGCGCTGCCAGCGGTAAAAACCTTGCCGTAAGCAAGGCTTACCTTAATTAGGCTGCGGTGAGCTGGATGTACTTATCCATCAGCTGATCTTGAGTTTCAACATTGTCAGGATCAAGTGGAATACAATCTACTGGACAAACTTCCACGCACTGTGGCTCATCATAATGACCCACACACTCAGTGCATTTGTTCATGTCAATTTCATAGATCTCTTCCCCTGGTGAGATGGCCTCATTGGGGCATTCCGGTTCACATACATCGCAGTTGATGCAGTCGTCGGTAATAATTAAAGACATGTTACTTTTCCTATTTATAAGCCAGTTAATCTTATTAGATGTGCTGGCAATGCTTAATTTTTTGACTTGCTCAAGTGCATCCTGAGCTCTTCGGCCACCAAAGGGTGAACAAATTGTGACACGTCGCCACCCAAAGAAGCGATTTCTCGCACTAGGGTTGATGAGATGAAAGAATGTTTTTCCGCAGGGGTTAAAAACATACTTTCTACATCTGGTGCTAACACGCGATTCATTTTAGCTAACTGAAACTCGTATTCGAAATCCGACACGGCTCGTAAGCCCCGTAGAATAATATTCGCACCCTGTTGAGTAAGCAGTTCCGTTAGCAGCCCAGAAAAACCAACTACACTCACATTGCCTAATGGCGCAGTAATAGCACGTGTTAACTCAACACGTTTTGCTAAATCTAGCATAGGGCGTTTTGATGGACTTTCGGCCACCGCAACCACTACGTGTTCAAATAATTTAGATGCTCTTTCAATAAGGTCAACGTGTCCATGTGTTACTGGATCAAACGTGCCTGGATAGATTGCTTTGTTCATGCCAATAGCACCTTTTTTATACCCGCTGCTTGAAGCTGTTAGCTTTAAAACAGCGGAATACTAAATGAATTATATAGCCGATACAACTAAAATTAAATAGTTATAAGAAACTGTTTTGATATAACCTTATCGCATAAGCTGTTTATTTCTATTTTCCCACCATTTTGTAGCCAGCTCTATGGCATCTAATTGCTCTTTCGCCTTGCCTAAAAGCACCAAGCAACTAGCTAAAGTGCTTATAACAGCTGCTTCTCCATACTTATCATGCTGCTTGCCTTGCCACAGCAAGCGCAGTCGATCTGGATCTAATTTTTGCTCTAGAGTATCTCGCTTAATAAGATGCCTTTGCCAAATTTGGGTGTGACACGTTTGTTCGTCCACCCACTGCAGCTCACACTCGCTATCTGGACGCACTTCAGCCTCGCCGCCATCCCCACGAATGGTTAAGCTACGCGGGTGCTTTAATAGCATGGCCGTTTGTTGATGCAACGGGCCATAAGCAGGATGAAAAACCCCATCTATCGTATGTTTTGCAGCCAATGGGTTAAGTAGCCTAGTGAGCGTGTGTACAGGAGAACGCAAACCAAAAATAGAGCGCAAGCCAATTAGGTGTTCCAGCGCAGGGCTCATGTGCCTGAGGCTCATAAAGCTAAAATTATCACTATTAAGCTGCGACTCCACTTGTGAAAAGCTCTCAGCCACAGGTAAACCTAATTGATGTAATACATCTTCACTATAAATACGCCCAGCAGTATGTCCTTTGGCACCATGCATAAATACTTTAACACCTTGGCCTGCTAGGGTAAGTGCAGAAAGTAAAAACCAAGGTAAATGACGTTTTTTTCCAGCATAACTAGACCAATCAATATCTACTTTAATATTACCCACCTGAGCAGGGCTGTATTGATGGAAATGGCGCACAGCTTCTACAAAACCTGCTAGTTCTGCGGGAGTTTCTTCCTTTAGCCGAAGCAACATTAAAAATGCTCCCAATTGTTCTGGCTCAACTTGCTGCTGCAAAATCATACTCATGGCATCAAACGCTTCCTTTTGACTAAGGGAGCGGCTGCCACGCTTGCCCTTTCCAAGAGCGCGTACGAAGGGTGCGAATGCGTGTTCAACTGCCATGAATATTGGCCACAGCTGCACTAAGCTGGTTAAGATGCTCTATTTCTTGGCAGGCAGGCTGTTGACCAGTAGGCCAAGCCATTTGGTTTGGGTTCATCCAAATAGTGCGCATGCCTACAGACTGGGCTCCAGCAATATCGTGACCTGCATGATCACCAATATGGATAAAGTTTTCTGCACTGTGGCCGGTGTGTTCTAGTGCTTTAGTAAAAAACGCTGGGTTTGGTTTACTAAGGCCAAGCTGGGCAGAATTGAAGTAAAAATCAAATAAATCATCGATGCCCACCTGTGCCAAATCGGCGTTGCCATTGGTCAGAGCACCTATTTGATACGTTTTCTTTAAAGCCTTTAATGTAACTCTAGCGTCATCAAATAACACCACGTCATTGCGAGATTTAAAATACGCAGCATAAGCCTGCTGTGCTAATGCTAAAGAGTTGGTATAGCCACAACGAGAGAGACCTAGCTCGATAAGTGTAAGGCGAATTTGACTCAAATCATGCAGCATCTCAGGGTGATCTGCCATCACTTCATCTCTTAGTCCATTAATCCCCGCCTCATCATATGTGCGGCCAAACTCAGGCGCATGTTGCTCCATCCACTCCAGCATTTTTTGATTAGCCTTTTCTATAACAGGCCCTATTGCCCATAATGTGTCGTCTAAATCAAAAGTAATCACTTTAATCATGGCTAGGTTTCTCTTTAACTAGGGCTTTAGTTTGGATGCTTTGGGCACGAGGATGAGCTTGATCATACACCTTGGCTAAGTGTTGATAGTCTAAATGAGTATAGACTTGGGTGGTGCTAATATTACTGTGACCAAGCAGCTCTTGCACGGCCCTTAAGTCTCCACTGGATTGTAATAAATGGCTAGCAAAAGAATGGCGCAGCATGTGCGGATGTATGTGCTGACCATGGGCTGCGGACATAGACGCCATACGCATTTGAATGCCTCTTGCGCCCATGCGCATGCCCCTATGGTTAATAAACAATGCATTAGCATCTAAGCATTTTAAATGAGAGCGCTGCTGCAACCACGCATTAATGGCGCTAATAGCATGGCGACCTATAGGTAGTTGACGTGTTTTATTGCCTTTACCTGTGACGATCAGGCTAGCGTCTGCAAGGTCAATATCAAAAATATTAAGGCTAGCAAGCTCGGCTAAACGTAAACCACACGAGTAAGTAAGCTCCACCATAGCTTGGTCGCGCATGGCCATAGGGTCATCTGCTGCAATGGGAGTGCTAAGCACTTGAATAATTTGATCTGGCTCTAGGCTCTTTGGTAATTTGCGCGCTGACTTAGGTGCGCGAATGCCTTCTACTGGGTTAATAGTGACCACGCCTTGCTGCAATAAATAGGTGAAAAAGCTACGCCAGCTAGATAAAATACGCTGAATGCTTTTGGCCGCTAAGTCAGCTTTTTTGGCAGCCACCATGGCGCCGCGTATGGTATCGGCTTGGGCATCGCCCCACTTGGTATATCCATGCTCTTCAAGAGTGTTGATTAGCCTGTCTATATCTCTTTTATAGGCGCTGATCGTATGAGGTGAATAGCGCTTATTATGGGACAAATAGTCTAGGTACTTTTGCACTATTTGGTTAAGAGGCGCGTAGTGATGTGTCATGTTACAACCGTATACGGCCCAAACAGGCAGCGGTTACTGAGGCTACATGATTTAAAAATAACGTATCTAATTGATCGTTATAATGATCTTTATTATCACTGGCAATAATCACCACACCTATGGCTTTATCAGATAAGTATAAGGGCACAATAGCACTAGATTTTAGCTTCTTATGGTCAGGGAAAAGTGCAGCCATAGTGACACTTTCAAAGGCCTGGCAGTAGGCCCAATTCTTAGAGGCAAGTGCTTGAATTTGAGAATAATGCTCATTGTCATCAGCACTGTTCACGCTGCTCAGATCAATGTGGTCATCCATCTTTTTAAGAGGTGAAAATAACGCTAAATGCACAGCACTTGCATTAAATTCTTGTGTAAAACTTTGCTTCAAGGCTTCAGTTAAGCTGTTAAGGTCTGCTGCTGCTGCAAGCGATATTACTAAACGTTTAGTTTTTTCAAACTGCACATCATTGCGTCTAGCAGTGGATAAGATGTCAGACATTCTTGCTGCATTGTCGGTGATTTTTTTACGCATTACTAACGTTTGGCGTTCAATCAGTGAGGTGGCTTGACCACATTCATGGGCCAATTCAATGTGAGCTAAAAGGTCTGGATGTTGTGAAATAAAGGTGGGGTGTTCGCGTAAATAGCCAGCAACACTATGCTCATCTAGCTTTACACTGTCAGTTGCTTGGGTATTAGTGTCGATTTTGCTCATAATTTAATTTGACCTTCATACACATGGGCCGTGGGCCCATTCATAGTTAGCGTGTGGCCTGGGCCTTGCCAATGAATCGCAAGGTCTCCACCGGTAAGGTGTGTAGTCACCGCAGAATCTAGGTGGCCTTGCTGCTGGCCCACGACCACTGCAGCGCAGGCGCCAGTGCCACAAGCCTTCGTTTCGCCTACGCCACGTTCAAAAACACGCAGTTTGATAGTATTGCGATCCACTATTTGCATAAACCCTATGTTGGCTTTATTGGGAAAGCGTGGGTGTTGCTCTAGCTTAGCACCTAATTCAAGTACAGGTGCGCTGTCCACGTCATCTACCATGAGCACAGCATGGGGGTTACCCATAGAGACTACTCCAACAGTATAGCTTTGCCCTTGGTGCTCTAGAGTATAACTTGTGGCTTTGGCTGGTGCATCAAATGGCACCATCTCAGGGTCAAGGATAGGTTCGCCCATATCCACCTCTACCCAATTGTCTTGAAGCATTTTTAATACGATGCGTCCATTGCTGGTTTGCACAGCAATTTCACGTTTTCCAGTGAGGCGTTGGTCGTGCACAAATCTAGCAAAGCAGCGTGCACCATTGCCGCAGTGTTCCACTTCGTTACCGTCAGCATTAAAAATACGATAGCGAAAATCTACATCTGGCGACTGCGGCGTTTCTATGAGCAGCAGCTGGTCAAAACCCACGCCAGTGTTTCGATCACCCAATTGGCTGATTTGCTCAGTGCTAAGGTGCGCGCGCTGGCTTATAAGGTCAACCACCATAAAGTCGTTACCCAAGCCGTGCATTTTGGCAAAGCGTAATAGCATTTTTGCCTTTTCCTTTAGTTTTCTGGTAGTAGGCGTTCTCTTGCCCACTGTTGTGATAATTCTTCACGTTCACCAATAAGATGAGCTTGATCGCCATCCACCATCACCTCAGCAGCACGGTTTCGACTATTGTAGTTTGATGTCATAGCAAAACCGTAAGCACCGCTACTGCATACAGCCAGCAGGTCGTTAGCCTCTATAGCGAGGTTGCGGTCTTTACCTAAAAAGTCACCGGTTTCACATATAGGGCCAACAATATCAAAATTATTCTTTGCTGCTTTGGAGCCTAAATTAATGGGGATAATGTCCTGCCAAGCACTGTAAAGCGCAGGACGAATGAGGTCATTCATGGCTGCATCAACGATAGCAAAATATTTATCTTGGTTGTTTTTGATGTATTCCACACGGGTGATTAAAACCCCAGCGTCGGCGCAAATAGAGCGGCCAGGCTCAAATACCAAGGCTAATGGACGATCACCAAGATGGGCTCTCACGCGGGCCATAAAATCGCCAATGGCAGGGGGCTCTTCATCGCCATAACACACGCCTAAACCGCCACCCAAATCTAAGTGTTCAATGGCAATGCCTTGTGCAGCGATGGTGTCAATTAATACAAACAAACGATCCATCGCATCAAGGTAAGGCTCTATAGAGGTTAACTGCGAGCCAATGTGGCAATCTACGCCAATCACTTTGATATTGCTCATAGCCGCAGCTTGAGCGTAGGCAGCAGGGGCTTGGTCAATGCCAATGCCAAACTTGTTTTCTTTTAACCCGGTAGATATGTATGGGTGAGTTTTGGCATCTACATCTGGATTAATACGCAGCGATACAGGGGCTATGCAGTTCATACTGGCAGCCACGCTTTGCAACCGCTCTAGTTCGGCTTCAGATTCTACGTTGAAGCAATGAACGCCTACTTCTAAAGCTCGCTGCATTTCGTGGGTTTGTTTGCCAACACCAGAAAACACAATGCGCTTAGGGTCTGCGCCAGCTACCAGCACACGTTCAAGCTCGCCTACAGAGACAATATCAAAGCCTGCGCCAAGTTTGGCTAATACGTTTAATACTGCGATGTTAGAGTTGGCTTTTACAGCATAACAAACCATATGCTCACAGCCTTCTAGGGCTTGGCTATAGGCCACATAATTACGCTCTAAAGTGTCTCTAGAGTATACGTAAGTAGGGGTGCCAAATTGCTTGGCAATTTGGTTTAGGTCGATGTCTTCGGCGTGAAGTGTCTCGCCGCGGTACTCAAAGTTATCCATTGTTGGCTCATTCATTACTAGTTTGTGCATCAGTTTGCGCAGGATCAGGAATATACAAACTACCGGCTTGGCCACAACTGGCAAGTACGAAGCTTAGCGTAAGCATACAGAGTATTTTTTTCACGTAATAACGCTCTTAGTTAACATAGCTGTAATATACTAAAGATTATACCCTTGATTCAGGTTTGGGCACTAGCTAAGACAGGTGCAATGCTATATTTTGAAGGCATAATTACTACACAGCCTAAATATTAGACCCGTTGAAAATCAATTTAAGACCAATGTAAGAGAAAAATATGAGCGAAGCCCAATTCCACGAGACAGTTGATCATTTGTTTTTGCAGGTGGAAGAAATATTAGATGAAGCACAAAGCGACATAGATTTTGTGAACAGCAGTGGCTTATTAACCATTACTTGTGAAAATAGAAGTCAGGTCATATTGAGCCGCCAACCTCCCTTGCAGCAAGTTTGGTTGGCATGTATGGCCGGTGGTTTGCACTTTGAACTAGTGCAAAACACGTGGGTTTTAACGACAGACCAAAAGCAAACGTTTGGCCAGTGTTTAACCTTAGCGCTAGAGCAGCAAGCCGATGAAAGCCTAGACTGCAGTGAGCTAGATCAGCTACAAAGCTAGCGCCCAGACACCAAAGTATAGGCCCTGTCTGCTGCAGCTAATACTTGCTTTGGCGCAGTGCCACCTATGTGATCTCTAGCACTTACTGAACCCTCTAAAGTGAGCACATCAAAGACTTCGTCCGTGATTAAGTCACTAAAGCCTTGTAACTCAGACAAGCTCATTTCACTTAAATCTTTGCCTGTGGAGATGCCATAGGCGACAGATTTACCCACTACTTCGTGTGCATCACGAAAAGCCAAACCCTTACCCACCAAATAATCTGCTAAGTCTGTGGCTGTAGCAAAACCCTTAAGGGCCGCCGCGCGCATTTGCTCGCGCTTTGGCACAAGTGCAGGCACCATATCTGCATAAGCTCTTAGGCAGCCCTTGACTGTATCAATGGTGTCAAACAAAGGCTCTTTGTCTTCTTGGTTGTCTTTGTTGTAAGTAAGGGGCTGGCCCTTCATCAAAGTAAGTAGGCAAATAAGATGACCATTTACGCGGCCTGTTTTGCCACGCACAAGCTCTGGTACGTCTGGATTTTTCTTTTGCGGCATGATGGATGAGCCTGTACAAAAGCGATCGGGTAGATCAATAAAATCAAACTGGATAGACGTCCACAAAATCAGCTCTTCTGAAGCGCGAGATAAGTGCATTAAAATAAGGCTGGCTGCAGCGCAAAACTCAATGGCAAAGTCGCGATCACTTACAGAATCCAAAGAGTTTTCTGTAGGGCGATCAAAACCTAGTAATTCACTTGTCATGTGGCGATCTATTGGATAGCTAGTGCCTGCTAAAGCCGCCGCGCCCAAAGGTGAAATATTAACGCGCTTGCGAAGGTCTTGCAGGCGTTCGTAATCACGCTGTAGCATTTCATTCCAAGCCAAAATATGATGCCCAAAAGTAACTGGCTGAGCGGTTTGAAGGTGAGTAAAGCCAGGCATGATAGTGGCGTTTTCAGCTTTTGCTTGAGCAATAAAGCCCATCTGCAAACGGCTAATTTCTTCTGCAATAATGTCTATTTCATCACGCAGATAAAGCCTGATATCTGTGGCTACTTGGTCGTTTCTAGAGCGCCCTGTGTGTAGCTTTTTACCCGCCATACCTATTTTTGCAGTAAGTGCTGCTTCAATGTTCATATGAACATCTTCCAGCGCCACAGACCAAGTAAAGTCGCCGCGTTCTATCTCAATACGAATCTCTTCTAAACCGCGTAAAATGTCATCTCGTTCATCAGCACTTAACACCCCAACATGGCATAACATTTTGGCATGAGCCACAGAGCCTTGGATATCTTGGCGATACATACGCTGGTCAAAATCTACAGAGGCAGTAAAGCGTGCCACAAAGGCATCGGTAGGCTCACTAAAACGGCCTCCCCATTGTTGGTTGGTTGCAGACTCTGTACTTTGGCTCATGGATTTACCTATAAACGATGCTTTGAATAATTTAGGGTAGCTATTGTAGCGAGGGGCTAGGTCTATAACAAGGATTTAGGCGGTTTGGTTCACTTGGCTTCATATTGGCCTTGGTTAATGCCAACCGACTATAGCTTTTCACCTTTTACTAAAAATGAAACCCTGATTGATTCTTCTTTTAGGTGCAAGTATTTTGTTCTTTGTTGATCCACCATAAAGGCATTGAAATCTGCTTCAGTATTGAAGCTCACAAGATGAATTTCGTAGGGTACTTCCATTGGGCCAATTTGAATAATTGAACTGGGTTCTGGACGAATTCGCAGTGCCAGCTCACCATTATAGTTAGCAATAATGGGAATGGCATGAGACTCAAACTCGTTGAATATATCCTCCTTACCTTCGTTGATATAAATTAGTTGAGTAATGTATATCATAGGCATCCTTGTTTAGGTGGCGAAAAACTAGGGTATTACAATATCAAATTAACTAGTAATAGTGATGTATTATGATATTTTATCTATCTTTATGCAAAGGTCGTGATTACTTAATGCTTTTTACAGCTCTCTATAAGCATAGCCTTTATTTTAAAAAANNAAAAAACGTTAAAAAATAACTAAATTTCTTAGTGCCCTCCTAAAATACATAAAACAGACTATGCTATATATCTATACGTAACCCTCCACTTTATAGAGCAACAAAAAGCAGGTAAGTAGCATGAGCCCCATAAAACATACGTTTAGGCTATCCCTTATATTATGGTGTGCCTTGGCTTTTTTTATATCGCCTATAGCGGGTGCGCAATGTCCTGTTTTGCCTGCGCAGATGATGGAGAGAGCAAAACGTTGGGATGATCAGCCTGTGGTGGGGCGCACTTACAAAGTGCAAAGCTGGTATGTACAAGATGGTGACAGCTTAAGTTTGGCAGGTGGGCATCGTTTGCGCTTGGGGCAAATTAACACCACAGAAATGGCTAATAAAAAACAGCCCATCCAAGCCTT
>DKMQ01000049.1:0-3414 GCA_002470565.1 Oceanospirillaceae bacterium UBA7410
ATTCCTTTTAAGTTTTGGGCAAATTCAATGCACTATCGAACAATGGAGCTATCAGATTACCAAAGTATTATTAAGCTTTGGACACAGTCTGAAGGCCTGCAGCTACGTGATGCAGATTCCATTGAAGGCATTACTAAATATCTAAATAGAAACCCTGGGCTAAGCTTTGTGTGTGAAGTAGATGGGCATTTGGCAGGCACTATAATGTGTGGGCATGATGGTAAGCGTGGATATATTCAGCACCTAGCAGTGTTAAAAGGCTATAGAAAGCAGGGCATTGGCGAAAAGCTAATGTCGCATTGCTTAGAGGCTTTGAGACAAGAAGGTATTTCAAAGTCACATATCCATGTGCTTGATAATAATGAGCTAGCAAAAGCGTTTTGGGTAAAGGTAGGCTGGAAAAAGCGTACAGATTTACAAGTGTATTCATACATTAATGGTGATGAAAAAAGCGCCTAATAAAAGTTAACCACCACAAAACATACAGGCGCAATTTATAAACTATGCTTGTATACTTATTGGCACTAAGAATAAACGGTCATTATAAGGCTTTATCAATGAAAAAATTAATTGCGGCAGTGTTTTTATCCATGGTGATGAGCCATGCAGTGGCTCAAGAGTCTGATCTTTACAAGGGTTTTAAGGCGTTTCAAGCGGGTGAGTATGACACCACCATTGCCTACTGGGAGCCTTTAGCGCAGCAAGGCAATGTGGATGCTCAAAGTAGCCTTGCCGCCCTTTATAGATTTGGTTTTGGGGTAGAAAAAAACGCCCAAGTTGCAGTGAAATGGTATGGCCTAGCCGCAGACCAAGGCGATGCTGCTGGCCAGTACGGCTTGGCCACTATGTATGCCAATGGTGAGGGTGTGCCACTAAACGATGCAATGGCATTAAAATGGTATACCTTGGCAGCAGATCAAGGTGATGCTGATGCTCAGCTTAGCCTAGGAAGCATTTATAATACTGGTCAAGGTGTTGTAGAAAATGATGAGACCGCCGTAAGCTGGTACACACTTGCCGCCAAGCAAGGCTTAGTAGAAGCCCAAGCTTACCTAGGTGTAATGTATGAAAATGGCGATGGCATTGCCCAAGACACAGACAAAGCTTACATGTGGTACAACATTGCAGGCTATGGCGGCAATGAGCTTGGCGCTAAAAACCAACAAGCCCTAGCCCAAGGCATGAGCACAGACCAAAAAGCCAAGCTACAACAAATGTCAAACCAATGTTTGGGTAGTCAATACACCGACTGCTAGTAAATACCTCACTCACGCATTAGGTGGCCAGTAGCTATGTTAAAACCCCACTCCACACCTCAAAGCTTGGCTTATGTAGATGGTGAGCTAGTAGCGATTAGTGAGGCTAAAATATCTATTTTAGACTGGGGCTTTTTACATTCTGATGCCACCTATGATGTGAGCCATGTGTGGCAGGGGCGATTTTTTTGTTTGGATGAGCATATAGACCGCTATTATGCCGGCATGGAAAAGCTAAGGTTATCTATTCCCTACACCAAGGCACAGCTGGCTAAGCTGTTGTTAAATATGGTGGCACAAAGTGGCTTGCGCCATGCTTATGTAGAAATGATTACTACCCGTGGACAGCCTTCACCTGGCTCTCGAGACCCTCGCACCTGCACTAACCAGTTTTTTGCTTTTGTGGTGCCTTTTGTGTGGATTATCCCACCAGAAGAAGGGCTTCATATTGCTATTAGTAAGCAGCAGCGCATCCCTAGCGCAAGCGTAGACCCCACCATTAAAAACTACCATTGGTTAGATTTAGTGATGGGGCAATTTGATGCCTATGATCGTGGCGCACAAAGCGCTGCTTTAGTGGATGAAAACGGCAACATAAAAGAAGGCCCAGGGTTTAATATCTTTATTATTAAAGGTAATCAGCTGTTCACTACAAACACAGGGGTGCTGCAAGGCATTACTCGTAAAATAGTAATGCAGCTAGCCCAAAAGCTTGCCCTAGAGGCACCACACGCCCTAAACACAAAGGTGGTGCTTGGGGAAATATCTGCAGATGCGTTTAGGCACGCCGATGAAGCGTTTGCCACCAGCACTGCCGGTGGCATTATGGCCATTACGCAGGTGGATGACAGCGTCATAGGCACAGGCCGTATAGGCCCTTTAACCACGCAGCTAAAAGAGGCCTACTGGGCTATGCACACCCAATCTAAATATTCATTAGAAGTGCCTTACCCAAAATAAGACACACTCAGATATAGACAAAGGTGGTGCAGGCTTTTTAGTTGGTAGCTTTAATTGCGTGTGGCTCATATAATGGTGTTTTCAAGTGTCTTTTAACCCAGCGAGTGCATTTGCATGGCATATCAGGTTTTAGCCCGTAAATGGCGGCCCCAAAATTTCCACACTATGGTTGGCCAAGAACATGTTCTGCGTGCCTTGGTGCATGCTCTAGACGAACAGCGATTGCACCATGCCTATCTGTTTGCAGGCACTCGCGGTGTGGGCAAAACTACTATTGCTCGTATATTGGCACGCTGCCTTAACTGTGAAGAAGGCGTAAGCTCTACCCCTTGTGGTGTGTGCTCAAGCTGTGTGGAAATAACAGAAGGCCGGTTTGTTGATTTAATCGAAGTAGACGCCGCATCACGCACCAAAGTAGAAGACACCCGCGAGCTGCTGGATAATGTGCAATATGCCCCTACACGCGGGCGTTTTAAGGTGTATTTAATAGACGAAGTGCACATGCTTTCTACCAGTAGTTTTAATGCGCTACTTAAAACTCTAGAAGAGCCGCCGCCTCACGTAAAATTTCTTTTAGCCACTACAGATCCACAAAAGCTACCCATTACTGTGCTTTCGCGGTGTTTGCAGTTTAATTTAAAAAACATGCCTGCTGATCAAGTGGCAGGGCATTTGCGCAATGTGCTTACTAGCGAAGAGATTCCTTTTGCTGAAGCCTCGTTGTGGCAGCTTGGGCGTGCAGCCAAAGGCAGCATGCGTGACGCTTTAAGTCTTACAGACCAGGCCATTGCCTTTTGTGGTGGCGACTTAACAGAGTCTTCTGTAAACCAAATGCTAGGCAGCATAGACCAAGGCAAAGTGGTGGCTATTGTTAGTCAGCTGCAGCAAGGCAATGCGTCACAGTTGTTGCACTTGATTAAAGAGCTGGCCGAGCATGGCCAAGATTTTGTGGTGGCTTTGGAAGATTTATTAAGCTTATTGCATCAAGTGGCTATTTGTCAGGTGTTGCCAGACGCGCCGGTTTCTGTGCAGTTTGATCAGGTGAAGGTGCAAGAATTAGCTCAAAGCACTAGCCCTGCAGACGTGCAGCTATTTTATCAAATGGGCATTATGGCCCGTAAAGATTTAGCAGCCGCACCTGTCGTGCAAGCGGGCTTTGAAATGGCTTTGCTACGGATGCTGGCCTTTAGGCCCCAAC